>DATKDU010000192.1:0-4414 GCA_035512595.1 Pirellulaceae bacterium | reverse complement strand
GCGGTGGAGCGCCACAAGACGGCCCGAATCTGGGCGTGTTCGTCCTTGAGGGTGAAGTAGACGTGCCCGGAGTGCGGGCGGGAAACTTCAGAGACTTCGCCGCTGACCCACAGGCCGGCGAACGTGCTCTCCAGCGTCCCCTTGATCATGTGGGTCAGCTCGGAGACGGAGAGGACGGGGGGCGGAGTCTCAGCGGGGAGTGATTCTGATTTGGTGAACAGATCCATCGCAAGTTCTACTTGTACGTCCCTTAGCCGGAGGACGACGTCCTCCGGGATTCGGCGTCCTTTCCGGAAGACGTCGTCTTCCGGCTAAGGGCATCGACTACAAAATCAGCCACGTGCCGGACTCGCGGTCGGCCGGGTCGGATAATTCCTCCCACAGCCGCCGCCCCCCCTCGACCACCGTGCGGTTGTGCCCGCGGCGCACGCCGTCGGGAAGCTCCTCCAGCTCCTTCACATTTCCCCCCCCGAGCACGACGTAATCGGCCTGCAAGGCCGATTTCAGCGTCGGCACAATCTCGTACAGGGCCCTCCGCCATTCGTCGATTCCCAACCGCTGGAACGCCTTTTCGTCCAGCCATTTGTACATTTTTTCCCCGCGGTATTCGATGAACCCCAGCCCCAGCGAGAGGACCAGCCGATTCGTCACGAGGGCCGAGCCGACGCCGGTCCCCAGGCCGAGAAAGAGCATTCGGCCGTCGCTGTAGCTCCCCAGTGCCTGGAGGCAGGCGTCGTTCATAATTCGCACCGGTTTGCCGAGGGCGGCGGTGTAATTGAACGCAACCCAGCCGGGGCCCAGATTGATCGGGTCTTCGATCGGGCGGCCGTGCGTTACGCGGCAGGGAAGGCCGAGAGCGATCGCTTCGTAGCTCCACCCTTCGAGCAGCTTGAGCGTGTTTTCCACCATGTTCTCGGGGGTGAGCTCTTTGCCCGACTCGAAACGGCGGTGCTCCTGGTGGCCGGAGTGCCACACCTTGACCGAGCTGCCGCCGACATCGATTACCAGGACCTCCATGGATGGCTCCTCAGGCAGGGATCGATTGGGCGATCAGGGCCTTGCGCGGACGCCGCGGTCCGAGACTGGCCAAATCGTCCGCCAGTATTCGATCGATCAGCTCAATCACTCCGTCGCCGTGATCCTTGGTCAGCACCAGGTCGCAGTGCTCTTTCAGCGACGACAGGGCGTTGTCCACGGCGACGGCGACGGCACACGAATCGAGGAAGGCGTGGTCGTTCTCGGCATCGCCAACGCCAACCACGGAATCGGGCGAAATCTTCATCTCCGCGAGCGCGGCGGCCAGACCCGTCGCCTTGTTGACGCCGCTGGGAAGGACCATGACGGCATTCTTGTTGAAAATGATATGGTGCTCCAGGCCCAGGCTGCTGATCACCTCCAGCAGCGTCGTTTCGTGCGGACGCCAGGTGCCGATGATGACCTTGCCGCATGACAGCGGGGTGACGCCGCGCTGCTTGAGGGCCTCGCACAGTGCGGGAGGCGGCGGCTCGGCCAGGACTTGCATCCGCTCCTCGGCGGGCCAGAACAGGAGCGCCCCGTTTTCGGCCACGACCAGATCGAACAGATCAAGGTGGGGAAAGGCGGATTGCAAATCGGGGAGTTCGCGGCCCGTGACCATGATCAGCTTGCGGTCCGATTGCCGCGCGCGACGCAGCGCGTCGAGCGTGAGCTCGGATACGAGTCCGTGATGGGCGAGCGTGCCGTCGTAGTCGGTCGCCAGTGCAACGTATTGCATGGTGAGGCTTCGCGGGTGCGGGTCGAGCGTACGTTACCGAACAATAAGCAAACGCTGGGCCAGAGAATTATACGGCCCGGCGGCGATGAAAGGCACTTCGATTCCGCGAGCGCTTTGCCGGAGGACGGTGTCCGCCCGCTCAGAGCGCCTTACTCCGGCCAATCTCCCGAAAAAACCTCTGTCGCTGGGCCGGTCATGTAGACATTGCCGTCGGTCTCACTCCACTCTAGCTCCAGATCACCGCCCGGAAGATGGGTGGCGATCCGACGATGCGTCCGGCCAGAAAGGGCCCCCGCCACGCAGACGGCACACGCCCCGGTGCCGCAGGCCAGCGTGATGCCGCTGCCGCGCTCCCAGGTGCGCATCGTCACTTCTTCCGGCGAATGGACCTGCACAAAGTGGACGTTGATTCGTTTGGGAAATTCGGCGGCACGTTCGAGGACCGGGCCGACGAACTCCAGGGGCACTTGGGACGTGTCCTGGCAGTAGATCACCGTATGTGGATTACCCATCGAGACGCAGGTCATCCGCGGATCGAGGCCGCAGGCATCGGTCCAGTTGCGCACCGGGATGTCGCCGATGGCGGGCAGTGGCTGATCGACGATCCGCTCGCCGCGGAGAGTGGTGGGAATCCTCGCCCCTTCGAGGATCGGCTCCCCCATGTTCACGCGTAGTCGTTCTGCCTTACCCTCTTTGATCTCCAGGTTCAACGTGAGAATGCCGCGGCCGGTCTGGATGCGCAGCGTCTGGGCCTCTTTGATGCCGTGGTCGTAGACGTACTTGGCGACGCAGCGAATGCCGTTGCCGCACATTTCCGACTCCGACCCGTCGGCATTGAACATCCGCATGCGGGCATCGGCGCCGTTGTCGCTTTTGCAAATGAGGATCAGCCCGTCGCTGCCGACGCCAAAATGGCGGTCGGAAATGCGCCGCGACAACTCGGCGGGATCTTTCGGCAGCGGCTCTTCAAAGCAATTGACATAGACATAGTCATTGCCGATGCCGTGCATCTTGGTGAAGCGCATGGGGTGGTCCTGGGTGGGCTCCGGACGATCGGGCCACCACAAGCCTGAAGCGCCAGCGAAGGAAAGCCGTCCATTGGCAGGCAGCGGTTTCCTTCGCTGGCGCTTCAGGCTTGTGGGCTCGTGAGACCAATTTTAGCCGCGGCACCACCGGGCGGGAAGGAAGCCGGAGCGGCTTTGGAAGACGCGAGACCACTCGCCCGCGGTGCTTTCCTTCGCTTGCGCTTCAGGCTTGTGATTTACCCGCTGATGTCGATCAAGCTCCCCCGGTCGCCGCTGGGGTCTTTGACAGCCAAAACTGAGCCGTCGGGCGACGGTTCAGTGGCAGGCTCGTCCTCTTTTTTCCGCTGAGTGACCTCCCACGGACGCCGGCCGTCGGCGTCGCGATCGGAGGCCTGCGATTCTTCTTCGGTTTGGCCAATCCCGGCGGCACTTTCCGCGCGAGCCTCGGCATCGGACTGCCGCGTGCGGTCGGTGGCGTCCTTCTGGACCTTGTCCGCTTCGGGGGCCTTTTGGGCCAGCGGCGAACCGGCCAGGGAGCCGACGATGCCGAGTGAACCGATGGACATGGCTAGACTTCCTTCACTAAGGAACGGAATAAATTCCGTTCTACTCTACTCATTTCTAGGCCATAAATTGCCGCCGGGAAGGAGTTTTCGCCCTCCCCACAGACCGCGCTGGGGATCTTCCCGCCGCTCCTCCGCGCGGACCGCGAGTTCCGGAAACATCTGCGCAAGCTGCTCGTTGAGTCGCGGGAACGGGGTTTTGGTCACATTCGGATGATCGAGCGGGCCGGTGACTTCGATCAGCAAAAACTGGCGGTTGATCTCGCCCACGACGGGACGAAAGATCGGCAGTTGCATCTCGTCGCGGCCGAGCTGCGAGTAAAAGGCGAGGTTCACCTCCTGCCGATTGTTCATCCAGCCGCGCCCTTTGAGGCTGATCGCGTCCCCCGCAAAATCGATGTGCGTGAATTCGACATCGTCCCCTTCGATGCGGAATTCCATGTTGCTGTTGGTGAATGCCGTGCGGTCGGGGGGCTTGATCGACAACAGGCTGAGGAGCGACACCATCACCGGCAGTTCGTAGATGTTGGCCTCGGTCAGCCGCGCCTCCCCCTGGCCGCGCCACGTGTGGACCCCCTGCGTCGTGCCGCCAAGGCTGACCAGAGCGAAGACCTTGCCGGTCAGATTCCGCTGCGACGGAGACAGCTCCTGCGTCACCCGCTTCAGGTCGGCATTTTCCAGCGTGGTGTACAGATTGAAGCGGCCGTCGGCAAAGACGAACTCGCCGTCGAGGGCCAGCTTGCCACCCATGACATTGGCCGTGACCCACCGCGGCACGCGCCCTTGCACGTCCCGCTCGGCCCACGTCCCCGCTCGAAGCCGCTGCGAGTCGATGAATAGCGGCCCGCGAATCTGCGTGAGCTGAATGCCGCGGACCATGGCCGAATCGACGTCGAGCTGCCCGCGGCTGACGATCGAATTGCCGTCGCTCTTGCCGACGAACTGGACCTGGCCCGAAATGCGGTTGGCCGGCAGCCCGGCCTGAAGCGAGCCGTCCTCGACGTCGAACATCAGATTCCAATCGAGGCCGGGGAGGCCATCACCGGGCGGCATCGTGATCCCCAGGTTGCCGT
>DATKDU010000191.1:0-4603 GCA_035512595.1 Pirellulaceae bacterium | reverse complement strand
CAATGCCGTGGAGGAGATACAGGACCGGGTACTTTTCGTCCTTGGAAAACCCCGGCGGCGTATAGACCTGGGCCTTGCGCTTGATGCCGACGGTCGTCGATTCGTACTCGACCGTTTCCAGCTTCCCTCGCTCGATGCCGTCGCGTGGGGCATCGAAGCCCTCGGGCGGGGCTGAGAATTTTGCGGCTGGCTCGTCCTTTTTCGCCTCGTCTTGCTGGGCGTTGGCGGAGGCGAGCAGGCAGGCCAATGTTGTCAGGGCAATGAGCATTGAGCGGATCATGGGATACCTCGCTTGGTTTCCCATTAAACCTACCTGGGCCAGCCAAGTGTCGCACGGCGCGAAGCTTTTAGCGACCGCTCGGATTGCCCCAGCCAAGGTAGTCCCCTCGCTCCGCGAGGGACAGAAGCGGCGTTGACTTTGCCGTGCTGCGAATGTTCGCGCCAGGTCGTGAGATCTCACCGGGGGCCATCCACAGGCACTCCGTCGCTCAGTGAATAGATGTCCTGACGCGGATCCGCCAGTTCGTCCTCCCACTGCGCAGCGAGTCCTGCCATCCAGTTTTGTCCTGCGTCATCTTCGGCGGAAAGCGGAAGAATCACGACTTCTACCGGACCCGGCGCGATGGAATCGGGGACGGTCGCTACGAGTTGGTGGTGCTGATGCACCTCGCCGATCACTTTGATGGACTGCATGGTTACCACTACCGAACGGAATGGGATCTACCGCAATTCTATCATACACGCTGACAATCCGTAGAAAGGAAACTGCGGCGAAAGTAGTCCCCTCGCTCCGCGAGGGACCGAAGCGGCGTTGACTTCGCCACGCTGCAAATGTTCGTGCCACGTCAGCGGGAAGTTGCTGGCCCTTGCGGAGCAAGGGGCCTACTTTACCTGCACAAACAAATGGACCCCCTTTTTGTTCGACGCGATCACGTCGGGGAGCCCGTCGCCGTTGATGTCGGCAATCCAATGTAGTCCTCTCGCTCCGCGAGGGACAGGAGCGGGGACTGCTTTGCTATTCGGCTGATCGTTGGGGCACGTCGTCCGGCAGCGCTGGCCCTTGCGGAGCAAGGGGCCTACTTTACCTGCACAACCAAATGGACCCCCTTCTTGTTTGACGCGATCACGTCGGGGAGCCCGTCGCCGCTGATGTCGGCGATTTCGAATTGAGTGCCGGGGCCGCTGTTGTGGTCGAACTGGCGGCTGATCCACTCCACGCGGCCGCCGGTTCGCTTCAGCTCCAGCCAGTAGAAGACGGCCGGGTCGTTGACCCCCGGATCGCCGCCGCTGCCGTCCTCGCGCGGTGCATGGGCCCACCAGCGTTTGCCGCAGACGATGTCGGGCAGCCCGTCGCCGTTCATGTCGGCCAGGCAGACGCCGTGGACCTGCGAGAAGGTCATGTCGATCTCGTGGGCCTGCCACTGGTCCTTGCCGGTCTGCTCGAACCACCAGGTGCCGAAGGCGTGGGGGCTACTGCCAAACACGTCGCTGTCGCCGTCGCCGTCGATGTCGAAGACGTACATCTGGGCAAAGCCGCCGCCGTGCTTGGCCAAGCGGTTGAACCCGGCCGGGTGCCACGCCCACGGCTGGCCGTCCTCCTTGGCCGGCGCTTCCCACCAGCCGTCGGCCACCAGGATGTCGTTCTTCCCGTCGCCGTTCACATCGCCAACCCCCAGGCCGTGCGAATACTTGGTCGTGCCGGGGGCGGCTTTCACCGAGATCCGGTGGATCGTCCACGGCTGGTACGGGTCCTTGGTCCGCTTGAGGTACGCCATCTGCCGATCGGGGCCGTCGCTGCTGGCCGTGTCGGGAGCGACCGCACAGACGAGCTCCCGCTGACCGTCGCCATCCACGTCGGTGAACATCGGGCTTTCATTGTTCGTCACCGGCGTGATCGTATGCCGAGCCCACGGCTTGTCACCTCCCTTGGGGTTCTCGAACCACCAGGTCGGCGTGCCCGGGAAATCGACGACGATGATGTCGGTCCAGCCGTCGCCATTCAAATCCTCCGCCCAGGTGCAGAACGAGTTGCTGTATCCCTTGGGGTCGTGCTCCGGGGCCTTCTCCGTGATGGCGTGCATCTTCCACTCGCCGCCGCCGTCCTTCGGTGCTTCGTACCACACAAAACCCGCGGCAATGTCCATCTTGCCGTCCTTGTTGAAGTCGCCGGCGGCAACCCCTTCGCTGCGGAACTTGGCATCGAGCTGCGTCCGCTCGAAGCGGATGCTCTTGGCGGGTTCTTCCGCACTGGCGGCAGAGCCGATGAGACACGCAAGGCTGAGTGGGATGAGCCGAATCGTGATCGAATTCATGGAAGCAGGTTCCGACGGGGACCGTGGGAGAGGACGTGGCCAGCATTTTACCCCGTGCGCGGGGGACAAACAGCGGGGCGGCCAAGGACGCTGCCTTCATGCCGGCGTTCGCCTCAGCAAGGCCTCAAAGCCGGCTTGCACGAAGTGGTGGTCGTGGGTCAACGCCTGCTTGATCCCGTGCCGCTGCATGACGACGAATGAGATGCAATCGGTGAGGGACCATTCCTTATCACCACAGCGGCGATGCAAGTCGAGCCCGTCCGTCAACAGCGGCTCGTGGACGTCGCTCAGCAGTGTGAAGTCGGAAGACGATTCGAGGAGAGTCAGCAGCCCATGCGCCCTTCCTCTGACTGCTGGTGAGGACGAGCTGTTCATGAACTCACACAGGACGTAGCTTGTCGTAAGCAGCGGCTCGGCGATTCGCTGGGACCATGCCAGTGCGACGGTATGGAGAAAGTCTTTTGGCAATGCTAACGCAACCAAATGACTCGTATCCACGAAGATCATGGCTGCTTGGAAGTGCCGTACAGGTAGTGATCGATCTGCGACGCATAGTCAGCGGGGAGATCGCTGTCAGGGGGAAAGGTCTTGGCCAGGTCCGCCAGTTTTTGCAGCGCCGTCTTCCCGGAGGGCGGCGTCTTGCCGGGCGTCTGCCCATTTTCCACCGACACCGTCACCTTGTACCCCGCCGGCAGATCGACCGGCTGCTGCGGCACGAAGACGTGGCCGTCGAATTCGAGTTCGAGCTGAATCATGGTTGGATCCTCACTCTCATTCTACGTCGCCGGCTGGTCGCTCGCTAACCAAACAACTCCGCAATCGGCTCGCCGCTGCTGGCCGGGCGGGTGAAGCCGTCGGGGGAAAGGCGCGTGTCGGGGTCGATCCCCAGGGCGTGCAGGATCGTGGCGGAGAGGTTTTCCAGCGAAACGGGTTTGTCCTTGACATAGGCGGCTCGGGCGTCGGACGCGCCGTAGACCGCGCCGCCGCGAATGCCGCCGCCGGCCAAGAGGCCGCTGTAGCAATTGGGCCAGTGATCGCGGCCGATCGCCCCTGCGCCGCGGCTGATCTTCGGCGTGCGGCCGAACTCGCCGACCATGACGACGAGCGTCGAGTCCAAGAGGCCCCGCTGGTCGAGGTCCTCCAGGAGTGCCGAGACCCCTTCGTCGCACTTGGGAAGTGCCCAGCCCAGGCCGTTCCAGCCGCTTCCGAAGATGGGGACGCCCGCATTGCCGTGCATGTCCCACGTTTCGATGCTCATGAATTTGTCGCCGGGGGCCAGGCCGCACCAGGCAACCACGTTCACCAGCCGCACGCCCGATTCGATCAGCCGCCGGGCCAAGAGGAGATTTTGCCCAAACGGATGACGGCCGTAGCGGTCGCGGACCTTGTCGGGCTCGTGCGACAGGTCGAACGCCTTGCGGGCGTCGGCGCCAGCGAGCAGGTCATAGGCCCGCTCCTGAAACCGTGCCATGTTTTCACAGCCGCTGTGCGCGGCCAGCGTGTTGTCGGCCGGCTGCATCTGCGACAAGAGCTGCCGCCGCTGATCGAGCCGCGCGATGGGCACATCCTCGGCCGTGTCGAGCGCTTTGACGCGGAAGTCGGGCGCAGCCGGATGATCGTCGTGCGAAGTGCCAACAAGGAGCGGCGCGCAGCCCATCCCCAAAATGCCGCCCGTGAGGTAGGTGTGTTCCGGCGGCATTGCCCCGCCGCCGAACTTCTGGAGCCAGACGTGCGACGGCAGGCTGGTCGCCGACGGCTTCAGATGCGTGACGATCGCGCCGAGGCTCGGCGCGTCGGCCGGCGGCTGCGACTGCCCCGCCAGCAGCATCTTATTGGCCACATCGTGCACTGGCACCCCGTGGCTCAGCGAGCGGATGACGGCGTACTTGTCCGCCAGAGCGGCCAGCCGCGGCATCAGCTCCCCGACAAAGAAACCGGGCACCTTCGTCGCGATCGGCTTGTACGGCCCTCGCATCTCCTCGGGAGCGTCCGGCTTGGGATCCCAGGAGTCGAGCTGCGACAGGCCGCCGTACTGGTAGATGAAGATGCACGACTTCGCGCGGCGGCTTCCGCTTGCAGCCGCCGCATCGGCCGCCAGCAGCCGCGGCAGCGACAGGCCGAGCAATCCCAGACTGCCGGCCTGGAGGACGCGGCGGCGGGAGTGGCGAGTCGGGAGTGAAGCGGTACCGGCCATGGAGGTGATTATCGGCTTGAGCCGCGACAATTGGAAGCGCGAGTCTGGCGAATCAGGAGATCTCCACCACGCCGTCCCAGTCCGCCGGTGGCGTGCG
>DATKDU010000190.1:0-15036 GCA_035512595.1 Pirellulaceae bacterium | reverse complement strand
TGCATCGCCTCCAAGAGCGCCGCCTGCGTCTTGGGAGGCGTGCGGTTGACTTCGTCCGCCAGGATGATGTTGGCGAAGATCGGACCGTTCAGGAACTTGAAGCCGCGCTCGCCGGTGGCCCGGTTTTCCTGAATGACTTCGGTGCCGGTGATGTCCGACGGCATCAGGTCCGGCGTGAACTGAATGCGGTTGAACGCCAGGTGGAGCGAGCGGGCCAGCGTGCTGACCATCAGCGTCTTGGCCAGCCCGGGGACCCCTTCGAGCAGGCAGTGCCCTTGGGCGAAGATGGCGATCAGAAGCTGCTCGATGACGGCGTCTTGCCCGACGATCACCTTGCCCAGTTCCCCTTTGACCGAGGCGTAAGCGGTTTTGAGATGTTCCAGCGACTGGAGATCTTCCTGCGAGGCGGCTTCCGACGGGGTCATGGGAAAGTCCTTGGCGGCTGCGGAGAAATAGTGGTCCGGGAGTTAGACGGCAAATCGGCCGACTTTGTTTCGTAACAACCTGGTCAGCAGGGCGGGCGCGCAAGGCTCCTGCAATTGGTGATGCCTTGCCGTGCCATGGTTCATGCAACCCCGTCGAGCAGCCCGCTGTGAGATTCATTGTAGATGACGCGGGGAGCGATTTCACCAGTGCAAGCTTGCTCTCTCGCCAGCGGCGGGGGAAAATCATCCATTAGGGGTCGGGTGTCGATTCGGGCCGGCGGCTCTGCAAACAAAACAATGATTGACCCGAATCGACTCTCGACCCCTTTAGCCATGCAGCGGCGAATTCCCGCCTGGCTCCTGTCCCTGGCGTTTCACCTGGCCATTCTTTTGGCAGGCGCGCTGCTCGTCCGCGGCACGATTCCACCGGCAGAAAGGCATGAGCCGCCGCGGCCGGGTGCGATCGTGCTGGCCCACATGAGTTCGCAATCGCCGCCGCGCTATTTCAGCGAGGAGGAGACGACGTCCAAATTGGCAGCAGACGGCGGCATGGAAACGGTCGCCGCGGAAATGCCAGCGCCTGCCAGTCCCCCCGGCAGTGAGTTTTCCCTTCCGTCTGCGGCAGTCGCGGCTGCCGATGGCCAACTGCTCGTGGTTCGGCCGGCAGTGAATGCCAGCCGGGGGAAAGGCCGCTTCGGCGGGATGTCGGCCGAGGACGTGGCGGCCATCCTGGCGGAAGATGCGGCCCGCGCGAAACCGGCGGCACCAACCGGCCCGACGGCGAAGGTGTCGCTGTTTGGCTCGGCAGAAGCGGAAGGGCGGTCGTTCGTGTTCCTCATCGATCGCTCGCAGAGCATGGGGCACCGCGGCCTGGGGGCGATTGCCGAGGCGGCGAAGGAATTGGCCGCGTCGATCGACCGGCTCTCGCCGGAGCAGAAGTTCCAGGTGATCGCCTATAACCAAAAGGCCGATTCGCTCGGCGGCCGCGAGCTGCTCGCGGCGACGCCCGAGAACAAGCGGCGGCTCATCGAGTTCGTCGAGACGACGGTCGCTGTTGGTGCGACCGAGCATGAGCTGGGGCTGTTCGCAGCACTCCGCTATAAACCCGACGTGATCTTTCTGTTGACCGATGCCGGCGATCCGGGGCTTGGAACCGGACAACTGCGGGCCATTCGCGAAGCGGCCGCCGGACGGACCGTCATCCATTGCCTGCACTTCGGCGCCGGGCCGCTCAGCGGCGAAGCGAACTTCATGGAGCGGTTGGCGGCCGACAACGGCGGCAGCTATGTCTACATCGACATGCGCACTAAGTAGCAGGCACTGCTTGCACTCTCTTCATTGCTCTTGCTCTTTCTCCTGCTCTTAATCCAATTCATAATCTTAATCCTTCTCTTACTCCCACTCGCACTTTGGTTGCCGCGCGCGCGGCGGCGGGAAAGAGTAGGAGCAGGAGTAAGATTACGAGTAGGAAGAGGATTAAGAGAAAGAGAAAGAGAAAGAGAAAGAGTACGATTCACAGTGCCTGCTACGAATGGATCCCCAGCCGCCGCCGGCCATCGGGGCAGGCGTCGAGCAGCACGCAGTCGGTGCAGCGCGGTTTCCGCGGCAGACAAATCGCGCGACCGTGGCGAATCAAGAGGACGTGGAAGTCGAGGACGAGCTTTTTCGGGACGATCTTCGCCAGCAGCTCGTGCGCCTTCTCAGCACTTGTCCGCGGCCCGATCAAGCCGAGCCGTTTGGCCACGCGATGGACCTGCGTGTTGACCGGCAGGATCGGCCTGTCGCAGGCGAATAACAGCACGCAGGCGGCAGTCTTGGGTCCCACGCCGTTCAATCGCCGCAAGTACGCCAGCGCTTCGTCGTCCGGCATGTCGCACAAAAAATCGAGCGACAGGTTGCCGCGCTCGTGATGAACCTGCTCGAGGATGGCCTTGATCCGCGGCGCTTTGAGCCGCGACAGGCCGGCGACGCGAATGGCTGCGACGAGGGACGGCAACCTCGCTGTACGAACCGCTTCCCAGCTTGGAAAGCGGCATTTCAGCCGCGCAAATGCCGCGTCGCTGTTGGCATTGCTCGTGTTTTGCGCCAGTATCGAGGCGATCAGCTCATCGAGCGGGGGCAGCTTTTCCCACGGCTCGACGGGGCCGTGGGCGGTTCGCAGGCGGCGGCAGAACTGGGCAATCGTGAGCCGGCGGAGGGTCATGAGTGGTAACCACAAGCCTGAAGCGCGAGCGAAGGAATGCCCTCCACACCTGCGCATCGGTTTCCTTCGCTTGCGCTTCAGGCTTGTGGGATTACGGCGTGAGAACGATCTTGCCGGCCAGCGTCCCCGACTTCTGAAGCGTGTTCGCTTCCTGAAGCCGATGCGCTTCGGCAGCCTGCGACAGCTTGAAGCGATGCGAGATGTGGCTCTGGAGCTTGCCTGCCGCGAACCAGCGGTTCATGTCGTCGGCGCAGGCTCGCAGCTCGTCGGCTGACGCTTTGAACATGACGAAGCCGTGCAGTGAGCACTCCTTGACGTAGAACGGGCCAACGGGAAACTGCGGGCGGGCGTCGCGGCCGGCCATGAGAATGATCCGGCCCCGCGGGGCCAGGTACGACACGATCTTGTCGAAGTCGGGCTCGCGAGTCGTCTCCCAGTAGACATGAACCCCGCCGGGTGAAAAGGTCTCGACCGCTTTGGCAATGTCGTCGCTCTTGTAGTTCACGGTCGCATCCGCGCCGAGCTGTTTGACGGCGGCACACTTCTCCGCCGAGCCGGCGGTGGCGATCACCTTTGCCCCCGCCGCCTTGGCCATCTGCACGACCATCGAGCCGACGCCGCCGGAGCCGCCGTTGACGAAGACGCTCTGGCCCGCCTGGAGCTGGGCCTCGCGAAACAGGCCCAGATGGGCCGTGATGCCGACGAGTGCCGAAGCGGCGACCACTTCATCATCGACGGCGGGCGGAGTTGGATAGAGCCACGCTTCGTCGATGGCACAGGATTCGGCAAACGTCCCCTGCTTTCCCATGAAGCCCTGGTTGCTGCACCAGACGCGGTCCCCCGGTTTGAATCGCCTGGCACCAGGACCGACCTGCTCCACCGTGCCGGCCATGTCCGCACCGATGATGTACGGCTTGGGGAGCTCCCAGTAATTCGCGCCGTTGCGGATGTAGGTATCGATCGGATTGACGGCGACTGCGGCCGTCTTCACCAGCACCTGCGAGCCGCCGATCGTCGGCATTGGCACTTCGCCGTATTGGATGACGTCGGGGGGACCGGTGCGGTCGATGTAGGCGGCCTTCATGATTGCGGATTGCGGATTGTGGATTGGGGATTGCGGATTCTTTGATGCGAATTGGGGCCGCAGTTCTTGGATCGAGAATCCGCAATCTGCAATCCACAATCCGCAATCGTCATGCCGTGTCCAGCATCTGCAAATTCGGTGCGATCTTGCCGAGCTGTTCGGCCATGTAACGTTTGACGGCAGCCGTCGTGCGGAGCGTCATGGCTCTCCGCAGAATCTGCCGGGCGCTCTCCTGGGTCAAGTGGGCAGCCAGCTCCTTGATCGACGGGATGAAGGCCGGGCTCATGCTGAAGCTCCGCAGCCCCATCGCAAACAGCAGCACGAACGCCCGCGGCTGGCCGGCCATCTCACCGCAAAGCGTGATCGGCTTTCCCGCCCGCAGGCACGACTTGATCACGTGCGACAATACCTTCAGCACCGGCGGCGCCAGCGGCTGGCAGAGGTGGCTGACCTTGGGATTGTCGCGGTCGGCAGCCATCAGATACTGGACCAGGTCGTTACTGCCGATCGAGACGAAATCGACTTCCGGCAGCATGTCCTTGATCGAGATGGCCGCGGCGGGGACTTCGAGCATCATCCCCACCTGCACCTCGGCGAACGCCTTCTTGTCCAGACGCAGTTGTTGGGCCGCCTTGCTGACCATGCTCTTGACCTTCCGCACCTCCTCCAGCGTGGTGATCATCGGGAACATCAGCCGCACGCGGCTGCCGCACTTCTCCGCGTGGGCCGCCGCCCGCAGCACGGCCTTGAGCTGCGTCGTGAAGAACTCCGGATGCTCAAACGACAACCGGATGCTCCGCCACCCCATGAACGGGTTGGCTTCCTGGTGCGTGTGCCCCAGGTACGGGACCGTCTTATCGCCGCCGATGTCGAGCGTGCGGATCGTCACCGTGCTCTTGGGCGCCGCGTCGATCACGTCCCGATAGGCCGCAAGCTGCTCTTCCTCGTCCGGCACGTCCGGGTGCGTCAGATAAATGTACTCCGTGCGAAACAGCCCCACGCCGCTGGCGCCCATCGCCACGGCCCCCTTGGCGTCGAGCACGCCGTTGATGTTCGCCAGCACCTCCAGGTCAATCCCGTCGGCCGTCCGCGCCGGCTGGTCCCGATTGGTCGCGAGCTGATCCTTGAGCAGGACGAACTCCCGCTCCAGCTTCAGGTACGCGCTCCGCTGCTCGGCATCCGGGTTGACCAGCACGTGGCCGCCGCGGGCATCGACGACCACCTGGTCGCCCGTCTTCACCTGCTTGAGAATGCCGCGGACGCCCGAGATGGCGGGAATGCCGCGGCTGCGGGCGATGATGGCGGCATGGCTGGTCTGGCTGCCCGCCTGGGTGACGATGCCGCGGACTTCCAGCCCGCCGAGGGCGACGACCTGCGACGGCAGTAATTCATCGGCGACGACGATCACCGGCCCGGACAGAACGTGGGATTCCGGCTTGAGGACGTCGGTGAGCTGGGCCGAGAGCCGCTGGATGACGTCGCGAACGTCGGTGATCTTCTCCTTGATGTACTCATCGTGGGTCTTGGCGAGAATCTGCGAGTATTCGTCAAGCAGCCGGTGCAGGGCGGCGGAGGCGGTCAGCCGGTCCTTGACGATCCAGTTGCGGACCTCGTTGGTGAACTTGGGGTCGCGGAGGATCGCCTCCTGGGTGGCGAAGATTTGGGCCTCTTCGCGGCCGACCTGCGTCTCGACCTTGTGCATCAAGGCGCGCAGATCGGCCGCCGCCTTGTCCCGGGCGGTTTCGTAGTTGGCCAGCTCGGCCGTAACTTCGTTATCCTCCAGGCGTTTGGTGTCGGGATTGACGTAGATCTCGTGGATGCAGTACGCCGTCCCGACGGCCACGCCAGGGGAAACAGGAATGCCCTTACGCATAGTGGGCGGAATGTAGCACGATTTGTGGGGAATGACAAACGGCCGTTGGCCCCGGCATCCACGCGGGCAGCGGCATTCCCGGCGGAAGGAAACCGGGACCGCCCGCCCATTGGCCCCAGCGCAGTCGCGTAAAAGTGGGCACGCCGACCAGGTGGCCGTGGCGGAGTGCCGGTCAGTTGCCGCGGTCGCAACAGGAAGTGACTTTGTGTTCATTAGTAGTTGTTTGACAACTAAAGGGGGGTTTTGTCAATAAACTCCCTCAACCGGGGGGGGCGGCGGAAGCGTCGCTCGCCCCTGCCGCCGCGCGCACGCCGGCCGCCTAAAGAGTAAGACGCTCGGCAGGTGACACCTTTGGTCACTGCCGGCAAAAAATGTAGTCGGCCGCTCCCGCGACAGGACCAATTCCCGCGAAATCGCGGCCCTGGAAACCGAGCCAATTTCCAGTCCCCCGGCACTCCCTGTCGTCCGCCGACCTTGTCCTGCCGCAAAGCGGCGGACCACAATCCACCCGCGCACCCGCCAATCTGCTAGCACGCGCCTCTCTTGAGCCTTTTTCGCCATTCCGCTAAAAACCTCCGCGCCAAGTTCCGGCATATTGCGGGAGAGTGTTCGATGTGGCGGCTCAAGCTTTTCATTGCCTTCGCGGTCATCGCGGCCGCTGTCCCGGCAGATGCCGCGGAAGATCTGCCGTTTGAGGCCTACGTCGTTCCCAGCGAGGCGGCCGTGTACAGCGGCCCGGCCGAGCCGCGCTACGTCACGCACGAAATCCCCCGCGGCACCAAGGTCGAAGTCTACGAGCGGCGCGACGAGTGGCTGGGCATTCGCCCCCCGGAAGGAAGCTTTAGCTGGGTGCCGGCGGCGGCCATGAAAATGAGCCAGGAGCCGGGCGTGGCCGAAGCAGACGGAAGCGGCGTGGCAGCGTGGATCGGTTCGTCGGCCGAGCGCGTTTCCGAGCACCAGTCGAGCGTGCAGCTCGAGCAAGGCGAGAGAGTCGAAGTGCTCGGCAAGAAAGAAGTGGAAACGGCAGGCGGCCAGCGCGAAACGTGGCTGAAGATCGCCCCCCCGGCGGGGGAGTTCCGCTGGATTCACGCCAGCCAGGTCAGCCGCGAAGCGCCGGCCGCCTTTATCGCCACGCCTGCCGTAGCCCGCGACAACGAGCAATGGTCCAGCCGGCCGCTGGGCCGCCGCCGCGGCGCGGAAGCAGAACGCGAGTCCCACACGGCAGCGGCCGAAGAACAGCCGGCTCGCGACCGCGGCCCCTTCCGCCGCACCTCGATGGAGCTCCGCGACCTGCGGCCGGCGGTTCGCGCCGCCAGTTTTCAGCGCCAGAGAGGCGACGATGTCGTGCAGCAGGCGGCCCACGAAGATGCACTTACCGAGCCGTCGGCATCCAGCCGGCCGCTTTCGCCCGACGGCTTTGTCCCGCGGCAGGCGCGGCCCGGGCAAGCACGATTGCAGGCGCGGGCTCCCACTCTCCCTCTCTCCCCCTCTCCCCTTCCGATCGAGAGAGGGAGAGTGGGAGAGAGGGAGAGGGGGGGAATTGAACACACGCCGGCCGCGACCGACGGGGACGCCGGCGTGCAGCGCCGGCTCCAGGAGATCGATCTGTCCCTGTCGCTGATGATCTCCGGCGATCGCTCGCAGTGGAATCTGGCGGCACTCAAGCGGGAGGTTGCGCAGCTCATCGAGAATGGGGCAACTCCCGTCGATCGCGGCGAAGCCCGCTTCATGCTCGAGAAGATCGAGCGGTTTGCCGAGGCGTTTGGCGTGGAGGATGACGACGGCTCACCCGATCTGCCGGTCGGCAGCGTCGCCGCGCGGAAGGCGGCGCTGGCGGCCGCGACCGCCCCGCAGTACGACGGCACGGGATACCTGACCCCCGTTCGCGCCGCCCGGCCGGTCGCTCCCTACGCGCTCCTCGACCAGAGCGGCAATCGCCTCTGCTACGTCACCCCCGTGCCGGGCTTCAACCTGCGGGCCTACGAAAACCGCCGGATCGGCGTGTTCGGCAAGCGGGGCTACATGGCCAGCGCGGGGGCGTCCCATCTGCTGGCGGAACGGGTCGTCGATTTGGACAAGCAGATGCGGTAACAGGGTTCAGGGTTCAGGGTTCAGGGTTCAGGGTTCAGGGTTCAGGGTTCAGGGGACAGGCGACAGTTCCGAAACCCGACCTCCGACCTCTGACCTCTGCTCTCTGACCTCCGAACCCATAGTGGATCACGCCAGCACCTGCTTGAGAAACCGGCCGGTGGGGCTCGCCGGCGCGGCTGCCACTTCCTCCGGCGTACCGGCGGCAACGATCTGTCCGCCGGCGGCTCCTCCCTCCGGTCCCAGGTCGATGATCCAGTCGGCCGTCTTGATGACGTCCAGATTGTGTTCGATGACCAGGACCGTGTTCCCCCGATCGACCAGCCGATGGAGCACGCCGAGCAGCAGGCGGATGTCGTCGAAGTGGAGCCCGGTCGTCGGTTCATCCAGCACGTAAAAAGTCTGGCCGGTATCCGTGCGCGACAGCTCCGTGGCCAGCTTCACCCGCTGCGCTTCGCCGCCGGAAAGGGTCGTGCTCGGCTGACCGAGCGGCAGATAACCGAGCCCCACGTCGCGCAGGCTCTCGAGCACCCGCCGGATCGACTCGATGTTGGCGAAGAACTCCAGCGACTCATCGACCGGCATCGCCAGCACGTCGGCGATGGTCCGCTGGCGGTACTTCACCGCCAGCGTCTGGTGGTTGAAGCGAGCACCGTGACAAACGGGACAGGTGACGTACAGGTCCGGCAGAAAATTCATCTCGATCTTCTTCTGCCCGTGCCCCAGGCACTCGTCGCAGCGGCCGCCGGCGACGTTGAAGCTGAAGCGATTGGCCTTGAAGCCGAGCTGCCGGGCCTCCTTCGTTGCGGCAAACACCTTGCGGATCTCGTCGAACAGGCCGGTGTACGTGGCGGCACTGCTCCGCGGCGAGCGCCCCAGTTGGCTCTGGTCGATCTCGATCAGCTTGTCGATCTGGCTGCTGCCGCGGAGGCTGGTGTAGGGTCCGGGCCGGGGAGCCTGGCCTGTATAGCCGCGACCACTGATCGCGGTTTTACAGACGGCCCGCGTGAGAGTCTCCAGGATCAGCGAGCTTTTGCCCGAACCGCTGACGCCGGTGACGGCGACAAAAACCCCCAGCGGAATGGTCACCGAGACGTTTTGCAGGTTGTGGAGCGTGGCCCCTTCCAGCACGATCGCGCGGGTCTTGGCGACGCGGCGGCGAGCTTGCGGCACTTCGATTTGGAGCCGCCCCGACAGGTAGCCGCCGGTGATCGACTGCGGATCGGCGGCGACCTCCTGCGGCGTCCCTTGGGACAGGACTTCTCCGCCGTGGACGCCAGCACCGGGGCCGATGTCGATCAGCCAGTCGGCCTGCCGCATCATCGCCTCGTCGTGCTCGACGACGAGGATCGTGTTCCCTTGCTCCTGGAGTTCGCGGAGGGCGCCGATCAGCCGGTCGTTGTCGCGCGGGTGCAGCCCGATCGACGGCTCATCGAGAATGTAGAGAATGCCGGTGAGGCCGGAGCCAATGCCGGTGGCCAGGCGGACCCGCTGTCGCTCGCCGCCGGAAAGGGTGTCTGCCGGCCGCTGGAGGGTGAGGTAGCTGAGTCCGACTTTCTGCAGGAACTGGAGTCGGCCGGCAATCTCGTGCAGGATGGGGTCGGCGACCGGCTCATCGTCACCCGACCAGCGCAGGCTCTGGAAAAACTCCCCCGCCTGGTCCACGGCGAGCCTGGTCACCTCGTGGATGTTCTTGCCCCCAATCCGCACCGCCAGCGCCTCGGGGCGCAACCGCGCCCCGCCACAAGCCGCGCAGGTCACCTGGCTGCGAAAGGCTTCCAGTTGTTCCTTGCGCCCCGACTCCGTGGCGGTGGCGTACTCTTTTTCCAGCAGTGTGAGCAGGCCCGGAAACTGCGACTGCGATTCGCCGCAGAGGAGTTTTTCGAAAACGTCTGGCGGCAATTGGTCCAGCGGCGTCTCGACGTCCGCATCGTGCGCAGCGAGAAATGACGCGATGGCTGCGAGGTGACCCGTCGCGAGATCCGTTTTCTTGCTACGGCGCTTGGCAACCGGGGCATCCGTCTCCCCCTCTCCCTCTCTCCCCCTCTCCACGTCAGAAAGCCCGCTGTCGCGCCGCGTGGACGCGGCGGTTAAACGAAGCGCAATCGCCCCCCCCGCCACCGACTTCGCCAGGTCCGGCAGCACCAGCTCCGGATCGAACTCGTCGCGGACGCCCAGTCCCTGGCAGTGCGGGCACGCGCCATAGGGGCTGTTGAAGCTGAAGGTCCGCGGCTCGAGCTCCATCAGGCTCGTCCGGCAGCGCGGGCAGGCGTAGACCGTTGAGAACAGCCGCTCGGTCCACTGGCCGTCGCGATTGCCGTTCGTTTTTGCCTGGTCCGGCGACAGGAAGCAGGCGATGATCACGCCGCCGCCATGCTTGGCCGTCAGCGCCAGCGACTCGGCCAGCCGGCCGCCAGCGCCCTTGCGAATGACGATTCGATCGACAACCGCCTCGATCGTGTGGCTCTGGCGGGCATCCAGCGGCGGCGCTTGGTCGAACTCATGCACTTGGCCGTCGATCCGCACCCGCACCAGCCCGCTCTTGCGCACGCCGGCAATCGCCTCGGCTTGATCCCCCCGCTGATCGCGCACGATCGGCGCCAGCAGCATCAGCTTCGTCCCCTCGGGAAGTGCCGCCAGGGTTTCTTCGATCTGCGTCAGCGACTGCTGGCGGACTTGCGTGCCGCAGGAGGGGCAGAACACGTTCCCCAGGCGCGCAAACAGGAGCCGCAGGTAGTCGTAGATTTCAGTCGTCGTGGCGACGGTGCTCCGCTCTCTGGCGTGCCCCGGCCGCTGATCGATGCAGATCACCGGCGCGAGCCCTTCGATCGCATCGACGTCGGGCCGCTTGAGCTGGTCGAAGAATTGTCGGGCCTGCACCGACAGGCTCTCGATGTATTGCCGCTGCCCCTCGGCGAAGAGCGTGTCGAAGGCGAGGCTGCTCTTGCCGGAGCCGCTTTTGCCGGTGATGACAACCAGCTTGCCGCGGGGAATGTCCAGATCGACGTTCTTGAGGTTGTGGGTCCGCGCGCCGCGAATGCGGATGGCGTCTCCATCGGGGCCGTCGCTCACCGCGGATGGGGAATCGGTCGGTGAAGAGCGGTGCGCGGCCATAGCCCCTGGGGAACAACGTCTCACACCAACAAGGTCAGTTCCGTCGCCGGCGAGTTCCCTCCGGCGGATCGTCCCGCGGCTCGACCGTGCAGTCGGGGAGCGCCTCGCGCAGCGCCTGGCGGCCGGCGGCAGTCACCTGCGAGCCGTGGAAGTAGACCATTTGCAGCGACTTGATCTGTTTCAGGTGCTCGATCCCCGCATCGGTCACCGGCGTCTTGGAGAGCCACAGCGTCTTGAGTCTGGTCAGCCTGGTGAGCGGCGCCAGTTGCTCATCGGTCACGTTGGTGTGGTCCAGCCCAAGTGTTTCGACCTGCGCAAGCTGAGCGATGTGCTGCATCGCAGCGGGCGACAGCTCTACGCTCTTGAGCGACAGGAACCGCAAGGGCGGAATCTCCTTGAGGCTGGCCAGTCCCGGCCCGCCGGTTTTTGTCCCGATCAAGAACAGCGTCCGCAGTTGGTGCAGCGATGTCAGCTCCGCCAGCCCCGCGTCGGTGACCTTGGTCTCGTCGAGCCACAGCGTGTCGAGCTCCGGGAAGCGCTTCAACTCCGCCAGACCGGCGTCGGTGATCTGCGTGTTGTCGAGCCCGAGGTTTGAGAGCTGCGGCAAATTGGGAAGGGCGGCCAGTGCCGCGTCGCCGAGGGGGAGCTCGCGCAGCGATAAATGCGTCAGCTTCGATAATGGCGCCAGGTGCGCCAGCCCCGGTCCGCGGACGCGCGACCCTTTCAAGTACAGCTTCTCGAGGTTGGCAATCTGGCCGACGTACGCCAGGGCCGCGTCGTCGATCGGTGCACCTTCCAGCGACAGCCACGCAATCGTCGGCAGATCGGCCAGCACGCTCAGACCGGCACTCCCCCGCTGCCAATCCGCGCCGATCTTCACCGAGAGCGGCCCGTCGGCAGCCGGTTCGTCGCCTGAATCAGACGTGACCGTTCCGCCCCCCTGGCGAATCGCGTCGAGTGCCCGCTGCGCCCGCGCCAGCCGGGCCGAGGCAAGTGCGCCAGCCAATTCGCGGGCGATCGTCCGATTGCCGCCGGAAGCCAGATTGTCGAGGGTCTGCTGGGCGGCACGGGCGAGCTTCTCGTTTCGCGAAGCGGCCAGTGCCACCAGGATTGACAGCGCCCGGCTGCGAGCCTCCCGATTGTCGGCGCGGACTGTCTCGGCCAGGGCCGGCAGGGCCGGCTCGCCGGCAGCGAGCAGTTGCTCGAAGGCCCGTTGCCGCCGGCGGAATTGCGGGCTGGCCAGGTCGCGGGCCACATTCAAGAGATCGCTGACGGACGAGCTGGCAGCCAGGCTGTCGCTCTTAGGCCGGTCAGCGGGCACCGGTCCCTCAGCCGGCGCTCCGCCCGCGACAGCCGCAGTCAGCAACCACAGAACGAAGCAGAGGACGAAACGGGGCATGGGGTGCGATAGCTCTCTGGATTTAGAAGCGTATCTGCATCGTGAGCCATGAGTGCGGGGAGGTCAAGCGTGCTGTGAAAGGCCGTCGTTCCATTGCGGATTGCGGATTGCGGATTGCAGATTTCTTGCAGCAAATGCAGCTTGCGTTTCCGTTCTAAGAAAAAACCCGGCTGGAAGCCCAGCCGGGTCTGTTACAAGCGTCTTTGCGCGAGCCTAACCAGCGCGGTCAGGTCATTTCGATTTCCGCCTCGGCCTCTTCCAGCGAGACCTCGTGGGAGTTCTCGCTCGGCTCGATCCGGTCCCAGCCGCCGTGGACGCCGAACCGCTGGACGCGCCGCTCGGCCGCCCGGGCACAGCTAATGCACTCCGTGGCGTACGGCACCGCCTGGAGCCGATCGACCTTGATGCTCTGGCCGCACGTATCGCACCGGCCGTAGTTCCCCTGGCGGATCTTTTCGAGCGCGGCGTCGATCCGCCCCAGTTCGCGGCTTTCTACTTCCGCCAACTGGCTCTCGATCTCGGCCTGCTCGTTGAACAACGTCGCGTCGATCTCGTCGCCCACGCCGGTGTCCTTCAGCGAACTCAGCGAGTTGACATCCCCCGCCAGCACCCGACGAATTGCCGAGCGGCGGTTGATGAGCCGCTGTTCCATCTTCCGAATGAAGTCGATGCGTTTCATGGCTGGTTCCTCCTCTGGCCGGCCGGGGACGATCGTCCGCTGCCGAGCCTACGTTGCCTTCTAGCCGCCTCTGGTCCCAGCGAAAACTGTGCCGAAGTCTGGAAAAAACCGCGGCATCCATTTCCCCCCTTGATACGGGCAATTCGCGGCACTGGTTCAGCAAATCGGAGCAGCCCAAATCGCTGGTTGTCTCAAAGCGATACAGGGTCGTGTCAATTTGGCAGCGACGGTGCGCCTCGGTTTGCACGCAGATGTCCGTGCCGCAGGGAACAGTCCGTGAACCAATTCACAAGCCCGCGCGCACGCCATCCCCGCGGCACTTGAGACAGCGCCTGAACGTATTCGTTCGCGGGGCAGGAATTATTGCTCCGCGCGAAGGAAAAGATGGCCCCCGCCGGCTCACTTCACGCGCCGCACGCGGTGGTTGAGCGAGTCGCCGATGTAGATCGAACCGTCCGCACCGACACAAATGCCGTGCGGCCGGTTCATGGCGGCCTTCGTGGCTGGGCCGCCGTCGCCGCTGCCCCCTTCGTGCGCTGGTCCCATGCCGGCGACCGTCGTGATGATCCCCGATTTCAGGTCGATCATGCGGGCGGCGTGATTCTCCGTGTCCATCACGTACACGTTGCCATCAGGGCCGAGGGCAATCCCCTTGGGGCCGTCGAACGTCGCGTCCTTGGCGGGGCCGCCGTCCCCGGTGAACCCTTTCTTTCCGCTGCCGGCCAAATGCGAGAGAATTCCACTCTCCAGATCCATCCGCCACACGCTGTGCCCTTCGCGGAGGGCGATCCACAGCGTGCCTCCCTCGATGAACAGAGCTCGCGGGCCGAGCAGCGGCTTGCCTTGCGCACTCTGGCCGGCGACCGGCAGCTTCTTCTCGCCATTGCCGGCGATCGTCTCGATCACTCCTGTCTTGGCATCCACCCGGCGGATGCGATGATTGGCGATGTCGGCAATGTAGACGTTGTCGTCCGCATCGAGGGCGATGCTGTGGGGGCTGCTAAGTCGGGCTTTCGTCGCCGGTCCGCCGTCACCGCCGAATCCCGCCTGGCCGGTGCCGGCGATGGTGGAGATCGTTCCGGTCTTGGCATCGACCCGTCGGACGAGGTGGTTCTTCATCTCCACGAAGAGCATGTTGCCGGCCCGGTCGAAGCGGACTTCGTACGGCTCGTTGAGCTGGGCCTTGGTGGCCGGGCCGCCATCGCCGCTGTAGCCGACATTGCCGGTGCCGGCGACGACCTTCGTCTGGCCGGTGGCCAAATCGAGCCGCCACACGCGGTGATTGCGGACTTCGCAAATGTAGAGCGCCTGGTCCGGCCCGATCTCCACGCCGAACGGATCGCCGATGTTGACCGCCAGCGCGCTACCGGCACTGCCGTTGTCGGCCGGCATTCCCGTGCCGGCGATGGTCGTGATGATCGGCTCGGCGGCTGTCGCTGCCAGCGGCAGCGACAGCGCAGCGAGCAGACATCTCAGCGCATAGTGATTCATCGACGATTCCGCGAGTCGAGCAAAGCGGAGAGGCGAAGCCGAGAACCAGCGCGATCGCCGGCAGCCCGGCTCACCGTGCCGCTACTTTTTCTTCTTGGGCTTCGCCTTGCCCGCCGATTTCTTGGCGACCGCTTTCTTGGCGGCGGGCTTTTTGGACTTCTTGGCGGCCGGCTTTTTCGCCTTGGCTTTCGCCGCCGGCTTTTTCTTGGCGGCCGGCTTCTTCTTCGCCGTCCGCTTGGGGGCGGCCGGACGCGGCGCGGGCGCTGGAGCCGGCGCTGGCGGGAACATCGGCATCGGAGTCATGCCGCCGGAGGGATTCGCCACATCAGGACCAGACGCGAGTGAAGTCATCTCGATCATGCTTGTTTCCAAATCATCAAAGAGGTACTGAACAGGAGTGAGTGGTGAGCAAGTCAATTACCACTCACGACTCACCACTAACCACCCACCAAACCACCGGGCACAGATTCTCCGCTCTAGCTCGATCAGTGTCAATATTTTCGGCGCGAAGAACGCAACTTCATTCCCCCTCCGGAGGGGCAAAACCGCGGCGGACCGTGTGCTCCGTCACCGTCCGCGGCACCACGAACTGGAGCAGGTAGTCCCCGCCCCCCGCTTTGCTGCCAATGCCGCTCATTTTGAACCCCCCGAAGGGCTGGCGGCCGACCATAGCCCCGGTA
>DATKDU010000189.1:0-37971 GCA_035512595.1 Pirellulaceae bacterium | reverse complement strand
GGCCGCTGGCCGCGGCGCGGATCTGGTCGTCGAACTGGGGCGTCTTTGGGATCGAGCTGCTGCTGCTGGCCGGGGTCGCCGCGGGTACGGTCTGGTCCGCTGCATCACGGCCTTACAGCGAAAGCCGCGGCACCTGGCTTAACTTGACACAGCTCGTGCGGCTCCCGCAAAGGTATCAGGGCAGGTGAGCCGCGGATGACGCAAAGTCCGCGGATTTCCTGTACCCCAGCGATCATCAACCCCAACCATCACCGCGGAACGGCGAACACTGCTACCCCCACTTGCCGGGCAGCTCAGGGGCCCGGCTGCGGCTCCTCGTTCGCGGCCGCCAGGGCGCGGAAATCGTCCCGCTGGCGTAGTGGCACAAAATCTGGCTCGGTGGCCAGGTAGACCTTGTCCTGGTGGCCGGCCTTTACCGCGTGGGTGATGGCTTCGATCGCCTTGACGCGGAATGCTTCTGCTGCCGCCTCGTCACCCAACACCGCGACGCCACACTGCGCGTAGGCTCGCGCCACGTCCAGGAGCAACTCGATGTCAGATTCCTTTACGGCTTTAAGGATCTCGTCCGCCTTTCTCGAGGCCTCGCCGTGCTTGCCACTACGTGCCAAAGCCAGCATCAGCTCTTGCTGTCGCTTCACATTGACTTGATCCTTGGTGGCTAATTCGGTACGGATCTTCAGGCAGGCGTCGAAGTGTTCGGTCGCTTTCGCATCGCCTTGAGCATGCATGAGCACCCCGATGCGGTATTGCATGAGAGCCAACGTCGTGCGAATCGGCACGTTTCCGGGGAAGTCGCCATCGAGCTTGGACGCCAGATCCAGAGCCCTATCGTAGAGCGGGCGCGCTCGATCAGGTGCGCCGAATACAAAGAGCCAGTATCCCGCCTGGCTGGACGCACCCAGCAAGTTTTGCCTGGCAAACGGATTGGCCGGATTCTTATCGAATAACTCCTGATAAATCTCCAGCGCCTTGCCGAATGACTCCTCGCCTTTCTCCGGCTGACGCGATCGGTAGTAAAGATCTCCGAGCGCCCAATACGACTTTGCCGATCTCTCGCGGAAACCCGCTTCGTTTTTTTCCCGTGTCTCTTGCGGCAGCGCCAAGTAGGCCGGGTCCCTCAAGATGCTTTCGCGAACCTGTTGAGCCTTCTCGAAGAAGGCCAGGGCCTGGTTGGTATCGCCAAGCCGGATGAACGTCGTGGCGATGGATGAGTACGCAGGATCGAGCCTTTCCAACAGGATTCCCAAACGAAGTTCATCGTTCAGCGCCGGATTGGGATTGGCCAGCACGTCTTCGAGTATTCGCGCAGCTTGCTGAGAATACACGAGCGAATCCTCCATGCTGCGGTTGTACACCTGCCGGATCGAGGCCAGGTCCTCGCAGATCGTGGCGAGATTCAACCGCGCGGCAGTTGACCCCTCTTGATCCTTGATGCGTTGATTGGCGATTTCATGAGCCTTCACGAGGTGAGACCAGGCCTGTTCGGTCTCTCCTACGTCTCGATGAAGCTGGGCCATTAGTTCGTGATACTTGAGGGTCGTCGCGGCACCGGTGATTCCTGACGTCCCGATGCTATCCTTCAGCGAGCTGAGATCTTTAGTCGCCGTTTCAACGAGTTTCTTCTTCAACGGCTGCAGCGCAGGCGTCCTGCCGACACCACTCTGCATTTCGATAAAGACTCGTTTGATCGTATTGAGGGCGACTCCGGCATGATCGTTGGCCTTCTTCTCCTGTTTTCGTGCTTCTTCTTCCTCTGTCTTCGCTTTCTTTTCATTGGCCTGCGCGATTCCGGTTTGCTTAATCGCCTCGTTCGTTTGCTCCTGCAAGTCCGCATTCAGGCTCGCCAGCGCCCAGGCCGAGCCAACTGAAATCCCGAAGGCGATCAGGAACAGCAGGATCGAGGCGGCAGTCGGGATAGCAATTCGCGGATTGCGGCGGCACCACCGCCAGACTCGCTGGGGCCGACTGACCGGCCGGGCGAGGATCGGCTCACCATTGAGGAAGCGGCGCAGGTCGGCCGCCAGCTCGTCGCAGCTCGCGTAACGCCGCTGCGGGTCCTTCTGCAGCGCCTTGAGGCAAATGGTCTCCAAATCGATCGGCAGCTTGGGGAGAAGCTGGCGCAATGCGACCGGCTCGTCGTGCAGGACTTGCAGCAGGGTCTCGACCGCCTTGGCCGCCAGAAACGGCGGGCGGCCGGTGAGCAGGTGATAGAGGACCGCGCCCAGCGCGTACTGATCGGTCGCCGGAGTGAGCTGCTTGCTGTTGCCGCTGGCCTGCTCGGGGGACATGTAGCTGGGTGTGCCGACGATCGAGCCGGTTTGGGTCGATGCGGATTCCCCCTCGATGTGCTTGGCCAGTCCAAAGTCGGTGATTTTAGGCTTTCCGTCGGGGGTGAGCAGGACGTTGGCCGGCTTGAGATCGCGATGCAAAATTCCCTGGTCGTGGGCGTACTGCATGGCATGGGCTAGTTGCTCGATCAGCTCCGCGGCCTCTCGCGGCTCCAGCGGCTCTTTGGCGACCCGCGCCAGCAGGGTTCGCCCGGCGACGAACTCGAGCGAGAAGTAAGGCAGCCCATCGTGCTGGCCGATGTCGAAGATCTGCACAATTCCTGGATGCTGAAGGCGGGCCACCGCCCGCGCTTCAACGAGAAAACGATCGAGCTCCTCGGCATCGGCATGCGCGCCGGAACGGATCATCTTCAAGGCGACGACGCGGCCGAGCTGGCGATGGCGGGCCTGGTAGACAACCCCCATGCCGCCGCGGCCGAGTTCGGCGCCGACGTCATACTCACCAATTTGTCGCGCGGCAGTCGTCGAAACCGCGGCCCGGAGGGGGTGAGAAGCGCCCTGTGCCGCGCTCCAGTCCAGCGTCGGCGAGGTGGTGCTGCCGGCCTGGGGCGGCGCAGAGGGCGGCAGGTCGATCGTAGCGACTTGCAAGTCATGGAGCGGAGTATCGGGTGAAACTGCAGGCGCACGGTGAAGCGTGCTATCCGCCGCGCGAGCGAGGGTGTCCGGCGGACGATCATCGCTCGCCGTGCCGGCTCCCGGCTGAGGGGGCGGAAAATAGGTCGTCTCGGCCGCTAGGGCGTCCTGTTTTTCGTCTTCGTTCATGGTCGGTCCTCCCACGAGTCCTTACGGAAGGTCAATGTCGCTGGCAATTTCGTCGCTGGCCTGGTCGCTCTGATCCGCGCGCGCTGCCTGCCCGTCGCCATCGATATTGAGCAGGAACCAGTCGCGCTGATCCTCCCCAAACAGCGTGTCCACCAGCCCTTCATCGAACAGGGTTGCATCGTCGAGCAGATAATCGGCGTTCTCGCGCGGCCCCACGCCAACGCCCCGCAGGTTGTCCACACGGGTCAGATAATCCCGCGTGGAAGTCCACTCCCGCAGAATTGCGTGCAGGGCCGCAAGGTTGCTGTCATAGGCGGTATATCCGGCGATCAACAAGTCGTCCCCAAGGCCGCCCAGCAAGGTGTCGGCGCCGAGGCCACCGATCATCACGTCGCCGCCACCGCGCCCCTCCAGGCGGTCGTTCCCCTCGCCACCAACCAGGATGTCCGCCACGCCACTTCCCCGGAGTTGGTCGTCCCCCAGGCCGCCGAACAAGATCGAGCTAATGGTCACGCCCGGCGTTACGTCCAGCGTATCATTTCCCGCCTGGCCATAGATGATGATCCGGTTCACGCCCGGCTCGAGTTCCGACCTCACTCGAACCATTTGCTCCGTTTCCCGGAAGTGGAGACTGACGACCTGGGGATCGCCCGTCGGCCGCACGGCGATCGAATCGTCTTCCAGCGTCCCGCCGACGACGAGCACCTTGCTCCCAGCCACAATCGGATCGTCCTGGACTTCATAGCGCAGGACGGTGACCGTGCCGCTGGCAAGCTCGCTTACCAGGCCGCGATGATCTTCCGCGGTGAACGACACGTGGTACTCGCCCATTCCGGTGTAGATATGCGGCACGACATGTTGGGGCCCACCGACCACCGTTTCCTGCGGAGAGCCGTCTCCCCATTGGATGCGATAGGTGAATGGCCCAGCCTGATCGATGGGGTTCGGGTCGTCCGCGCCCAATACAAATCCCCGCGGCTGTCCCCGCACGGAAGTCGCCGGACCCTCGAACAGCGCGACGGGGGGCAGATTGTCGATCACCGTCAAGGTGAGCGTATCACTGGCCGTCCGGCCGTCGTCGTTGGTGATCGTCACGACGATGGTCGGCGTCCCCTTCACCAGGTACATATGGGACAGCGAGAAAGTCCGGTTGACCGGATCGATCTCCAGCGGCTGCGCGCCCGTGCCGTCGCCGTAGTCCACCGTCGCGGTCCAACTGTCGCCACCGCGGTCCACGAAGGGGATGTCGAGCCGCGTGAACGGCTCCTCCTGGGCCAGAATCGGTTCTGCCGGGGATTCCCCCAACTCGAAGGTCAGCTCGTACGATTCGCCCGGACCGCCATCGATCACGTCAACTCCGCCGCGCCCGAGCAGGGTGTCGATTCCGTCGCTGACATTGGCCGTGGCAAAGGTATAAACAAACAGCTCGTAACCGCCGACGTCGGCATCCAGGCAGGCGTCCCGGACGCTCGGCGGCAGGAAGGGAAGAAATTGCGGATCGCAGATCGGCTCAGTCGGGTCGCGGCGGAACGTATCGACCTCGATGTAGTAGGTGCCGTCGGCGGGCAGGCGCAGATCGAGCAGGCTCGAATCAGTACCTTCGAACTGATCGTCGTTTTCGGCGACGCTGTCGTAGTAGTTTACGAGTTTGCCTAGCGCGTCGTACACGCGGACGATCGAGTCGATCGTCGTCTCCGTGGTGCCCCCCAGGCGCGACAGGCCCTGCGACATGACTTCGATGTTGACAAGCTGGCCGGCGCGACCCTGGAAGGAGTAATAGTCGCTTTGACTGTGGCCGCCGGCATCGAGCTCAATGCCGCCGCTTACCGCGAGAGCAGTGACCAGGAGTTTCTTGCCGGCGTGGAGGCCATCCGAGGCCGTATTGGGAGTCTCGATCGCCGCGAGTGAAAGCGGCTGCGCCGTGGAGAGATCGGCATGCGGCGAGTCTGTTTCGCTGATAGCGACGCTGGCCGGATCGGACTGGGCCAGGGCCAGTTTGATGGACTCGCGTTCCCCCAAGTACAGATCGCGCAGGTCGTTGAATCGATCGGAGCCGACCGACGTCGGCGAGCCCGAGAGATGGTCGAACGTTTCGAAGGCCGCCACGGGGCCCGTGTAATCGGGTTTGACGTTCGACCTCGGCACGGCGCTGATGCCGTAGCCGATTGGGCCGAAAGCGTCCTGATGGCGGAGACCCATCAAGTGGCCCAGTTCATGGGCCGCGATCTTGGCCGACAGCCGGATGAAATTGTCGCTCGTCGATTCGGGCTGATCCACGGCACCCAGCAGTCCGTTCACCTGAATCGCGGCGCTACCTCCCAAATCGAGATTGCGGAAATCGATCGCGTCGGCCTCTCCGCCGGGGCGGCCGAAGCCCGGCGTTTTGTTGAAATAGAGGGTGGCATGCGGCATCCCGTCGGGAATCGGCGAAGCTGCGCCGGGAACGTGAATCGCCACCTGGACCTGAAACCAGGGGTTGGCAGGATCGGGCCCTTGGTAGAAGGCCGCCACGCGGTGCGCGATGAGCTGTCGTTCTGCGTCGGTATAAACGTGCTCGGTGCTCGTGGGACTCGTGTCGGTCTCGGTGTCGAAGTCGAGCAGCACCCATTGGACGACCGAGCTGCGCGGGACGGGAATGGCGGTATCCAAAGCGTATTCCGCGCCTGATAGCGAGTTTGCCCGGTCGTTACCCAGGATGACGTCGTCACCCGCGGTGCCGACGACATCTTCCATGCCCCTGGCGTCGGCAAATTGCAGTTGCAGTCCGCTGGCAGCTTGCGGCTGGAACTGACCAACCACAGCCAGATCGAGGTGCAGCGCGCCGCTGGTGACCGACGAGAAGTCCAACCGATCGCGGCTGGCGTCCGTTTCTCCGCTGTAGGTCTCGCCGATGGTGATCCAGGCCGGCTGTTCCGGGTCGAACGCGCCGGCAAAGAGATAGACGTCATCATCCGCTCCGCCATCGAGCCAATAAGTCCCCGGCCCGCGGACGACCGCCCGATCGGCGCCCGCACCCCCGGCAAACACGTGCTGGCCGCCACTGCCGAGCTGAATGTAAAGGTCTTCTCCGTCAGCGCCGTCGAAGTAGAAGTGGGAATCTGCGCCCCCTTCGCGGGAGACGAGCAGCGTATCGGCTCCGGCTTCACCATGGAACACGACGTTGGCCAGCGAACTACCGTCGGCTCGCAGGGTGTCGCTCCCTTCGCCTCCCAAAAACAGAGCGGAGGACAGCCCGTGGCCGGAAATTATCAGCGTGTCGGCCCCCGCTTCGCCGGCGAAGGTGACGCGGCCGAGATGGTCGCCGCGCTGATCGAGCTGGTCGTTGCCATTGCCGCCGACCATGTCCAGCCAGGTCACGCCATGGCCGGTATTGCGAGCCGAATCGTTGCCGTCACCCGCCAGGAAACGGATTAGCTGCGCTTTGTCGCCGGTATTCAGCAGCCGATCGTCGCCGCTGCCCCCGATGGTCACGATGCTCACGACACCCAGGCCATTGTTGGTAACGAAGTCAGAACCCGGGCCGCCGTCGAACTCGATGTCCGATCCGGGGCCATCGTTAATGAAGAGGTCCGCGCCGTCGCCGCCGCGGACGACGCCTTGAAACTGCGCTCCGCGATTTACAAACGTGTCGTTGCCCGGGCCACCTTCGAACAAGAAACCCTTGATCCCCGCACCGGTGATCACCACCTCGTCTCTCCCGCTGCCGCCATACACCTGGATATTGACGGCATCCGAGCCGCGGCTGAAGAACAAGTCATTGCCGTCGCCGCCGTCAAAGACGGCGTTTCTCAGGCCGGGCGCATCGCTGAAGAAACGGTCATTGCCGGCGTCGCCGCTGAAGACAACGTCGGCCAAGTCGATGGCGGTGGCGGCCAGGATCAGGTCGTCATTCCCCGTGGAGCCGGCAAAGTGGATGCTGGTCACGCCAGCGCCGGAGTTGTAGAGCAAGTCGGCGCCATCGTCTCCGGCGAAATCGATCACCCCCACGAAGTCGCCGGTGTTGACGAGCTGATCGTCCCCCATGCCGCCGCTGAACGTAATCTCAGTGACGTAGGGGGCGGTATTGAAGAGCAGGTCGGCTCCGTCGTCCCCCGCAAAGTCGATTTCGCCAACGGACTCCCCGTCGTTGACCAGGATGTCGTCGTCCAGGCCTCCGGCAAAGTCGATCTCCTCGACCAGGTCGCCATTGTTCTCGAAGACGTCGGCCCCGTCGTCGCCGCGGAACTCGATCCGGGAGAGAGCGGGGGCGTTGTTCTGAAAGACGTCCATTCCCAGCCCCCCATGGAAGCGGACCAAGGCGTAGCCGCCGCCGTTGTTCTGAAAGGCGTCGTCCCCGCTGCCGCCATCGAAGAAGAGCGTCGCGCCGGCCAACGAGGCAGCGCCATAGTTGCGAAAGATGTCAACTCCTTCGTCCCCGAAAAAATCCACGCTGACCGCGATCTGTCCGTAATTGGTGAACGTGTCGTTGCCCAAACCGCCGCGGAAGCGGATGGCGCCGGCAATGCTCCCCGTATTGATGAGAACGTCTGCGCCGTCGTCCCCCGCGAAGTCGATCTCGCCGATGTTGTCGCCGGAATTCTGCAGCACGTCGTCGCCGAGGCCCCCGGCGAATACGATTTCCTCCAGGTTGTCTCCGAAATTCAGGAACAGGTCTGCGCCGTCGTCCCCTTCGAAGACGATGCCCTCGAGCTCGCCCCCGGCCAGGTTGACAAGTGCATCATCCCCATCGCCGCCATCATAGACGGCGGGCGCCAGATCGATATCCGACACGGTGCCGGCGTTCTGGAAAAGGTCGGCCCCATCGTCGCCGTCGAAAGAGACGTCCGCCAACTCGCCGCCGGCAAGGTTGACCAAAGCGTCGTCTCCCGCGCCGCCGTCGAAGGTCGGGGCCAGATCGACGCCGGTTACCAGGCCGCTGTTCAAGAACAGGTCCGCGCCGTCATCCCCTTCGAAGACGAGGCCTTCGATCTCGCCCCCGGCCAGGTTGACGAGCGTGTCGTCTCCAGCACCGCCGTCAAAAACGGACGGCGCCAGATCGATGTCCGATACCAGGCCCTCGTTCTGGAAGAGGTCGGCCCCATCGTCGCCGTCGAAAGAGACGTCCACCAACTCGCCGCCGGCAAGGTTCACGAGTGCGTCGTCCCCCGCACCGCCGAGAAACGTCGGCGCCAGTTTGACGCCTGTTACCAGGCCAGCGTTCAGGAACCGGTCCGCGCCGTCGTCCCCTTCGAAGATGATGTTGTCAAGCTCGCCGCCGGCCAGGTTGATGAGCGTGTCGTCTCCCGATCCGCCGTCAAAGACGGACGGCGCCAGATCGATGTCGGTCACCGTCCCGGCGTTCTGGAACAGGTCCGCGCCGTCGTCGCCGCTGAAGAAAACGTCTCTCAACTCGCCCCCCGCCAGATTTACGAGCACGTCATCCCCGGCGCCGCCGAAAAACGTCGGCGCCAAATCGACGCCGACGACCAGACCTTCGTTCTGGAAAAGGTCTGCGCCGTCGTCCCCTTCAAAGACAATGTCGTGGAGCTCGCCGCCGGCCAGGTTGATCAAAGTGTCGTCTCCGGATCCCCCGTCGAACGTCGGGGCCAAATCGACGCCGTTCACCAGGCCGCCATTCAGGAAGAGGTCCGCGCCATCGTCGCCGCGGAAGGCCACGGTCAACCAGAAATCGCGGTTGAAGTTGTAGAGTGCGTCATCGCCGGCGCCGCCGCGAAAGGCCACCAGTCCCAGCACGCGGCCCTCGTTGCGCAGCCAGTCTGCGCCGTCGTCGCCGGCAAAATCAATCTCTCCGATCGAACCATCGGACTGGTTGATCAGCCCGTCGTCGTCGAGTCCGCCGGCCAGCGTCACATCCCCAACCACGCCGTCATTTTCAAAAAGGTCCGCACCGTCGTCGCCGTGGAACACGACATTACCCAGCAGCGCTCCGCTGAAATTGCGGATCACATCGTCGCCCGAACCCCCCAGGAAAATCGTCTCACCGGTCACGACCCCTGCGTTCACAAACCAATCCGCCCCGTCGTCCCCCAGAATGGTCAACCTTTCGAGGCTCCCCAGGGCCAGGTTTTCCAGCCGGTCGTCCCCCAGGCCGCCGTCGAATCTCGTCAAACCGCCGATCGTCGTGTCGATCACGAAGCGATCGGCTCCGTCATCGCCGACAAAGGTCACGTCGAACACCGACCCCGATACCGAGTCGATCCACAATCGGTCGTCGCCGCTTCCGCCGCTGAAAAAGACATCAAAGCCCCCCATCATGGGAAGCCGCAACTCATCGTTGCCGCCGCCGGCAAAGATGTCGCTGCTGGAGTCGCCGGTAAGGAAGTCATTGAAAGGCGTGCCGACGAGCTCCGTGAAGTTGCCCAGCGCAGTGACCAGGTGTCCTCCTGCCGCCACCTCCTGCGTGTCGCCAAAATCGGTCAGGCTCAAATCGAAAGTGACGCCGAAGGATGCAAAAGTAAAGTCCAGCGCGTTGGCGTCGGGGCTGTCGTCGAAAACCGAAAGGATACTGTTGGGAAGAAGGTAGTAGCGGTCGGTGCCGGCAACGTTCGGGACAATGCCCAGGTCATTGTCGATTGCATTGGCGCTGTCGTTGCCACTGGCGAGGAAGATGATGTCGTCTCCGCTGCCGCCGAAGAGCTGATCATCCCCATCGCCGCCGCTGAGGATGACGTTGTATCCCGCACTGACCGCCGTGGCGTCGATGACGTCGTCTCCTCCCAGGCCGAGCACGAGCAGGTTGTTCGTCGCCGGCAGGCTGCTGCTCGTGCCGTCCGGAAACGACGTATCGGTAATGAGCAGATTGTCCGCTTCCTCGGTGCCCAGCATGAGGGCCACGATAAAGGTGGTTTCGCCGCCGTCATCATCGCTGACCACGAGCGTGATGCCGTAAGTGGCGCTGGGGCTGGTGCGGCGAAAGCGAAGCGTGGCGGGATCGTCATCGCCGTCGTCCACGATTTCGGGAATGCCGCTCGTGGAATCGACCGTCCAGTCGTAGCTGAGCACGTCGGCAATTCCCGGATCGCTCGCCAGGCCCACGACGTTGACAAATTCCGCGTCGCTCCCTTCGCCCGGTAGGATTTGCACCGACGGCGCGACGTTGCGCACCGTGAGCGTAGCAGTTTCAGTGGTTTCGCCGCCGTCGGCATCGCGGATGGTCACCACGATTGTCACCTCATCCAGGAGGTTGTCCGGGTCGTCGACGAACCGATGGGTCGCCACATACGTCCGCGCGGTGTTGTCCACGAGGGCCAGCGTGGGTGATGAGCCGTCTCCCCAGTCCACGAGCACCGAGTGCCGATCGGTCACGCCGGCATCGTCAAAAGATCCGCTGATCGTGACCTCGTCCCCTTCACTGATGACGGTCGGCCTGGCAATGGACACCGGCCCGGCCGTCGGCGGCAGGTTCGCGACTTGCAATTCCGCAGTCGCGAGCACCGGGCTGGTCAGCGTGTCGTCGTCGGCGACGTAAACATGAATTGTGTACGCCCCGCCGCCGGGTGGATTGTCTTTGTATTGGTGGGAAAGGTTCGTCAGGGTGGTCACTGCGGGGGGCAGATCGTAAACCTCGTTATCGCTGCCGTCCCCCCAGTCGATGCGAACGCGATGGGCATCGAGCAGGCCGGGGTCGTCGAACGAAATGTTAATGCTCGCGATGCCGTTTTCAGCAATCGTGGCTTGCGCCGTTGTAACGAGGACATTCTGCGGCGGCACGTTGCTGACGGTGATCACCTGCGTTGCCGTTATCGGCGAGAGCGGCTCGTCGTCGTCGGCCACCTGCACCGTGATCGTGAATTCATCGGCCCCCGTGGCCGGGTTGTCGGCGTATATGTGCATTACCTGGGGCAGCGAGACGTTGGAGGCGCCGCTGGGGGGGAGCGTCAACACGAGCGGCGGCGTCCCGTCTCCCCAATCGATCGTGACGGTGTGGGAATCAAAGATGCCCGGATCGAAGAAGCCCCCCGTAAGCGTTACGGCGTCCCCTTCGACGATCGACGAACTGGAGACATCGACGACCAGCACGCTGGGACGAACATTCTGCACTTCTTCGAGGAACAGGCCGATTGGCGTCGAGGTCACGGCGCCGCTATCGTCCATGACAAACACTTGAATGCGATACTGATCAAGCGCCGAGTTGCTCGGGTTGTCGTCCGTGTACGTGTAATGCGTGACGAACGTTCGCGTGACCGGATCGACATCCGCAGCGGGCACCGGGTGTTGACCGCTGCCGTCCCCCCAGTCCACGACAACGGTGTGGGTGTCCGACAGGCCGGCGTCGGTGTACGAGCCGGTGAGCGTCACCAACTGGCCTTCCAGGACTGGGCTGGTGACGGTGAAGGCATTGAAAGCCACCTGCGGGGCCTGGTTGTTCACTTTCACGCTGATCGTCTCGGTGCCCACCAATTGCCCGTTGTCGATGACCGTCACCGTCACCAGGTAGGGCACGTCGCTGGCCACATCGTACGTGTGTTCCAGGCGGAAGTTATAGCGGAGGACGCCGTCGGGATACTGATCCGGATGAGGAGATTCTTCCAACTCTTGTGATGCCGTGAAGGACAGCGTCTGCGGGGCGCTGCCATCGCCATAATCCACCAACGCCGTCCATGAAGAAGAATCCGGATCGACGAAGTGACCGTCCAATTCCAGCGCCGTTCCCTGCGTCAGCGCGATGACTTGCTCGTCGCCGAGGAAAATCTCCGGTACTCCATTGGCCGCCGCCACGCCGACGCTGGCCAGGTTGCCGAACTCTGACGTCGAGCCAATGGCCACTGCCGTCAGCAGCGAGCCCGTCTGCACTCCCGGCGGCAGCGACGCCAGCGGCACCAGGAAGCGGAAACGGTTGGCCGAGTCGCTTCCCAGCTTGGGATCGCTATAGGCTCCCGTGGTTGCATCCAGATCCGCGGAGGAGCCTTCGGTGAGCGACACGACGAACTGCTCCCCTTGGCCAAAGCCCAGCCAGTCGCCAAACGAGGGGCTGGAAACGTAAAAGTCGATGGTCACTCCGGGCCGCGCAAAACCTTCGAGCACGAGGTCGCTGTCGATGATGTTCGCCCCGGCAATCACCGGGAAATTCAGGAGTTGATCGGTGTCACCTGGGTCGTTGGGAGTAGGACCCAGCGTGCCGAGATCCACGGACCCCCCCAGATTGCCCCGCAAGACATTCCCGCGGATCTTGTTGCCGGCGGCAATCGCGTCCAGTAGCCGCAAACCAGCGCCCACGTTGAAGCCAATCGTATTGGCTTCGCCCACGGCCATGCCGCCGATGGTGATGTTTGGAGAAGCTTCCACCAGCACGCCGGAGCCGCCGTTGGGCAGCGCCGACAGTCCGTCTGCAATCCCAATCTGGTTCCCCTGCACCGTGATCGCGAACGGAGCGGCAGCTAGAGGATTGCCTTTGGAAATCTCCAGGCCGCTGCCGGCATTGGCGCCGATGAAATTTCCCTGTCCAGGAAGTGGTCCGCCGATGAAGACATCGTGCGCGGCGCTCTGAACCCAGACACCCACGCCCCGATCGACGCCCACGGAATAGTTCGCGGGGACGGAGTTGCCCGCCCGGTTGGCGCCGATCACATTGCCGAAGACGATTGTGCCGCTGCTTCCCACGATTTGCAGATTGGCTCGATCAGCGCCGGAGAGGAGATTGCGCTCGCCAGCGGCGCTGCCGCCGATCAAGGCGCTATTGGCCTCGACGTGAATCCCCACGAGCATCTGGCCGAGGTCGGAAATGCCGGCGGCATCGAGGCCCACCACACTCCCTTGCACGATCACACTGTCCGATGCGCCTGTAATCGAGATTCCGATCTGGGAGCCCCAGATGACATTTCCAGCGCCAGCACCGGGGACGCTCGCCGCGCCCCCCAACAACGTGCCCGGCGCATGATCGAGCTGAATTCCAATCGCCGCGCTCCCCAGCGGTGCAGCGCCGGCGGCATTGAGTCCGACCGTATTGCCGCGGATGATGTTGTTCATCGCGGGGGTTACGGCGCCCAGGACGGCGAGGTTCGCCCCGCCGTCATTGCCGCTGATGACGTTGCGCGCTCCGGGGGTCGAGCCGCCGATGGTGTTGGCCGAAGCGCCGTTTTCGATGAGCACGCCTTGCGACGCGTTGCCCAGAGCGAGCGTGCCGCTTACGTTGGTGCCGATCAAGTTTCCGGCGACGGTGTTCCCGCTGGTTCCGCTGCCGGTGATGTGGACGCCGGTGCCGCGGTTGCCGCTGATGACGTTGCCCGTATACGCGGGGACGAGCAAAAGATCATTGACGCGGCCGATGCCCGTCTCGATGACCGACAGTAGCGCCGAAGTTGCCAGATCGTACTTGTGGACGCGGCCGAAGTTCCAGTTGCTGACGTAGAGCGTTCCCTGGTCGTCCACGGCAATGCCCGAGGGCCACAAGTTCGGGTCGCCCGAGACAACGGTTCGAATGAATGCGCCTGTAGTAGCGTCATATTCGGCGACAAACTGGCCGAAGTAAGTGGCGACGTACAGTTTGCCGTCCGGCGCGAAATGGGGGCCCATACCTCGCGCGCCGACATCGACAAAGGAATCATCCAGCAGAGCGCCGGTTACGCCGTCGTACTTCGCAAGGCGTCCTTCGAACCAACCGAGATACAGGTTCCCATCGGGACCGAAAGTCAGCTCCGACGGCAATCCATCCGCCGGTCCGCTGATGAAGACGCCTTCAAAGGCGCCCGTGGTGCCGTCGTAACGCAGGACCTGGCCGGTATTGCCGCTGACGACCAGCAAGTCGCCGTCGGCGGTGAAAGCCAGGCCGTTCGCTCCGTCAAGTCCGCCAAAGCCCGAGGGGACGAACACATCAACGAGCGCTCCCGTCACCGAGTCGAAGCGAACTACGTTGTCCGAGTTCCCGCCGGAGACGTACAACAGCCCATCGGGGCCGATCGCCATTCCGAAAGAAGGACCGTCCAGTCCCCCGCTGCCGGCGGGGACGAAGGTGTCGAGCAACTTGTCCGTGGCGGTGTCATAACGGAGCACGCGGTCGCCGTCACCGCTGGCGACTAAGAGCGCATCCGCGAAGCCAATATTGTTCCCCGTCGCACCGCCGGCAATTCGCACGCCGTCTCCGTCATTCCCCAAAACACTGCCACTTGCGTCCACGCCGATGTAATTCCCCAGCACGCTGTTGCCGCGGGTCCCGCTGCCGGTGATTTCCACGCCGCCGCCGCTATTGCCGGAGATCACATTGCGTGCGGCGGGCGTCGTGCCGCCAATGGTGTTAGCCGTCGCCGGTGAAAGGATCAAAATGCCGTTCCCATTGGGCATCGCCACCAGACCGCTCGCGTCGGTGCCGATGTAGTTGCCGGCAATCATGTTGCCGACCGTCGCGGTGCCGCTGGGGGGAAAGAGCAAATCGTCCGTGCGGGCCAGAGTAATGCCGGCGAGCGAATTCCCGGAGATGACATTTCGCTCGGCGTCATCGCCAATCCCGTTCGCATCGCTGCCGATGCGGTTGAACTGGGAGTTGCCGACGAGCGAGATTCCCTCAAAGCCGCCGCCATTGCCGATGGCGACCGTGCCGGAGACATCGGTGCCGATGTAGTTGCCTGCAACGACATTGCTGCTTGCGTCGAAAATCAGCAGACCCACGGAGTTCCCGCTGATGATGTTCCGTTCAGCAGCGTCAGCGATGCCATTGCCGTCGGTGCCGATCCGGTTGTTGGAGGCGCCTCCGAAGATGCAAACGCCAGCAAAGCCGTTGGGGACGGCGAAGGTGCCGGTGGCGTCGGTACCGATGTAATTCCCGGCGACGACATTGTCCGTGGTGCCTGCACCGTGGATGATGACCCCGTTCATCGTGTTGCCGGAGAGGACGTTGCGCTCGCCCGCGTCGGCCACGCCGTCGCCATTCGTCCCGACGCGGTTGTTCTTGGCGCCGCCGATGATGATGATCCCCCAGGACCCATTGGCGATGGCCGCGTCGCCCGCCGCGTTGGTGCCGACGTAGTTGCCGGCGACGACGTTATTGTTTGTGCCTGCACCGGTGATCTCCACACCGTGGACGTTGTTGCCGCTGATGATATTGCGGGCCGCGGCCAGAGAGCCGCCGATGGTGTTGTTCCGGGCCCCCGCCTCGATCCGCACGCCGTCCCGCAGGTTGCCGAGGTCGCCGGAGCCGGCGGCATTCGTGCCGATGTAGTTGCCAGCGACCACCGTCCCCTCGGTCTTCAGCCCGCCAGACGGGAGTGCGCCGTTGAAATCGGGAGTCTGAATGATAATGCCGTGCTCGCTGTTACCGGAGATGACGTTGCCCTCGGCGGCGTCGGCGACTCCGTCGCTGTCAGTGCCGATCCGGGTGTCGTGTGGTCCGCCCCGGACCTGAACTCCGCTCAGCCCGTTGGGAACGGCCGCGTCGCCGGCGGCGCTCGTTCCGACGTAGTTGCCGGCAATCACGGTCCGGTCGGTCCCCGCCCCGATGACGACGAGCCCCAGAAGGAGGTTGCCAGAGACGATGTTGCGCTCGTCGGCATCGGCGACGCCGTCGCCGTCGGTCCCGATCAAGGTGTCCTTGGGCCCATTGATGACGGCCACTCCCGAGGCGCCGTTCGGCATAGCCGCGGTGCCGGCGGCATTGGTGCCGATGTAGTTGCCGGCGATCACGTTGCCATCCGAGCCGGCGCCCAGAATCCGGATGCCGTCCCAGGGGTTCCCGGAGATGACGTTCCGCTCGGCCTGGTCGGCCAGGCCGTCGCCGTCGGTTCCGATGCGGTTGAAGCTGGCCCCCGCCGTGATGTCGATCCCGGTCCGTCCGCTGTTGGGCAGGCCGTTGGGGACCGCGAAGGCCCCAGTGTGGTCGGTGCCGATGTAATTTCCAGCGATCGCGTTGAACGAGGTGCCGGCGCCCGTCAGCAACACGCCACCGCCGTTGTTGCCGGAGATGACGTTGCGGTAGCGCGCGTCGCCGGCGCCGGCGGCCGGATTGCCAATTTGCACGCCTTGGGCGCGGGCGTAAAGCGCAATTCCGTAGTGGGCATTGGGAAACGCCGCCGTTCCATCGACATTGGTGCCGATGTAGTTGCCGGCGATCGACATGTTTAGATCGCCGGGATTGGGGTAGTACGCCGTAGCATTAATGCTCCCCGAGAGGGCAATCTGGGCGTGCGGATTGGCCGCGCCGAGAACGCGCCAGCCGTTGGCCTCGGTAACGGGACCGGTGATGCTGCTGCCGACGGCGACTGATAATTCGAAACCGGCTGCGCCGGTTTGCTCGAAACCCATCCACTCGAAAGTGTGCGGTCCTGCTGTGAGGTTCCGCGTGCCGAAGCGCGTGTCAAACGCGTGGTTCGAGTTGTCCACGATCACGTCCACGCCGTCGATGCGCAGCCGCCCGCCGTTGTCGGACCCGATGGCAAAGCTGTAGTTGCCGGCGGTGTTGACCTGGATCGTGCCCGTGGCGCGGAGAATGTAATAATCGCCTCCGCCACCCGGAATCGGATGGTCGAACGTCCAGTTGCCCGCTGCACCTGACGTCGTGTCCCGGAAGTCCGCTTGAGCCACGCTCGAAACAGCAGTCGTCCGCGGAATCGCCCCGGAGACAAGCTGGTCGGCCACAAGCAAGTTGTTGGTATAACTCCAGCCTTCGACCTGGATGCCGTTGCCGTTGTTCCCGGCGATCACATTCCTCTCGGCCTCATCGGCGACCCCGTTGCCGTCGCTGCCGATGCGCAGGTTTGTCACCTGGTCGTGGACGTAGACGCCGGCGCTGCCGTTGCCCAGCGTAGTGGAGCCGTCTGCTGTGAGGCCGATGTAGTTGCCAGCGACGATCGTGCGATTGGTCGTTGCGCCGCCTGCGGGCATCTGACCGTTCCAATAAGGCGTCTGAATGTTGATCCCGACCCAACTGTTGCCGCTGATGACATTCCGCTCGCTCTCGTTGAAGGGGTCGTTACTACCGTCCGTTCCAATGCGCGTATCGGCAGGTCCCCAGCGAACGGTGATCCCCGCACTGTTCGGAATCGCAGCATCCCCTGCGGCATTCGTGCCGATGTAGTTGCCGGCAATCACCGTCCGGTCGGTGCCGACACCTTCTACGAGCACTTCCCACAAGTTGCCCGACATGACATTGCGCTCAGCCGCATCCGCGATCCCATTGCCGTCGGTGCCGATGCGGGTGTCGTCCGCTCCGTTGACCACGGCAATGGGCACGCCGTTGTTTCCAATGGCCGCCGTACCGGCTGCGTTCAGTCCCACATAGTTGCCCGCGAAGACAGTCCGATCGGTCCCCGCATCGGCGACGAGGACGCCTGCCCAGCCGTCGTTGCCCGAGATCACGTTCCGCTCGTTGACATTGAACGCGTCATTACTCCCATCCGTGCCAATCCGCGTATCGTCCGCCTGCCCCCACACGGCCACGCCGTGGAAGCGGTTGCCAAGGTCCAGGTTCCCAGTGCTGTCCGTGCCGATGTAGTTTCCAGCCACAACATTTTGCAGTGACGAACTGCCGCGAATCTCGACACCACTGCCGAAGTTGCCGGAGACGATGTTGCGTTCCTCAATGTCCGAAACTCCATCGCCGTTGGTGCCGATCCGATTGAAGGCCGAATTCTCGATGCGGATCCCGGTGTTGGAATTGCTCAGCACGGCCGTACCACTGGCGGAGACGCCGATGTAGTTCCCGGCCACGATGTTGGACTGCGTCTGAGTGACCGCGCCGCTGGTGAGCAAATAGACGCCGAAGCGGTTATTGCCGCTGATTACGTTTCCTTCGTCCGCGTCGTTGATGCCGTCGCCGTCGGTGCCGATGCGATTGAAGCGGCCGCCCTGCCAGATGGCGACGCCATCAAGTCTGTTGCCAATATCCAGCGTGCCGGTCGCGTCGGTGCCAATGTAGTTTCCGGCGACGACGTTGCTATTGCTGCCGGCGCCTTGGATCTCCACGCCGTGAATGCGATTGCCTGAGATCACGTTGCGTGTAGCCGCCGTGGAGCCGCCGATTGTATTGTGGTGAGCGCCCGCGATGACAACGATCCCGTCTCCATTGTTGCCGACGCCGTTGTAGACTCGCACATTGTCGATGAACGCCCCGTTGTCACCGCTGCCATTGGTGCCAACGAAATGCAAGGTGTGTGTTCCGGCGGCAACATTGACGGGAGGCGTCGAGATGGTCCAAAAGACGCTGGTGCTCGGCGCCGTGTAAGTGCCGAGGTCCAGGCTGCCGAGCATCACCTTGATCGGATTGGTGCCGAAGTTGGCGCGGCCTTGGAGCGAGAACGTGACTTGGACCGTGCCGCTGCCGAATCCGGCGAGCGTCTGGGAGATGGCGCTGCCGGACGTGGTGCCGTTGCCGTTCTGGATGAAGGCAGTCTGTCCGGCTGCGCTGGTCGTGCCGTCGCTGCTGCCGTTGCTCGCGGCAGTCACCCCCCAGGCTGAACCGTTGGCGGCGACTCCAGTGCCGCCGGTGAAAGTCCAGATTCCTCCCGTCGGATTGTAGGTGTAGGCGGTGGGCCCTGTCCCCTGATTGGGCGCTTCGAATCCATCGTTCGCCGCGCTAATCGCGCGAGCGGTGCCGTCGATATTCACGCCGATGTAGTTGCCTTGAATCTCGTTGCCGGTGGCGCCGCTCCCCGTCAGCGCGATTCCGTAGGACGTATTCCCGGAGATAATGTTCCTCGCTCCGGCGGCAGTGCCGCCGATGGTGTTGGACGACGTATTGATCCACATCCCCCCGGAATTCCCCAGTGCCGCTTGTCCCGTCTTGTCCAGCCCGATGATGTTGCCGGCCACGACATTGAAATTGGTTCCCGTTCCTTCCAGAACGACGCCGACCTGGAATGCATTGCCCGAAATCACGTTCCCCGGGCCTGTTCCAGGAGTGGCTGTCAGGCCGCCGATCGTGTTGTTCTTCGGGCCGTTGAGGACCCACACGCCGCGAACCGAGTTGGCAATCGCCCCAGTGCCGGCGGCATTCGTGCCGATGTAATTCCCGGCGACGAGGTTGTTGTCGCTGCCTGCGTTTTGGATTCGCAGGCCATTGCCGTTGTTGCCGCTGATGACGTTGCGGGCGGCATCGACCGCGCCGCCAATCGTGTTGTTCTTTGCGCCAACCTGGATCAGCACGCCGTCGGCCGAGTTACCCCGGTCGAGGGTCCCGGTCACGTCGGTACCGATGTAATTTCCAGCGACGACATTGTTGTCCGAGCCTGCATCAACGATCATCACGCCCTGAGCCTGATTACCGGAGATGATGTTCCGCTCGCCAGTGTCTTCTACACCATCGGCATCGGTGCCAATCAGATTCCCGTTGGCCCCGCCGCTGATGCGCACGCCCGGCCCCGTGTTGGGAATTGCGAACGTGCCGCTGATGTCGGTTCCGATGAAATTTCCTTGTACGCGGTTTCCAGTCGCCGCGGCGAGATTCATCCAGACACCAGCGGCATAGCTGGCGTCGTTGCCCGAGATGATGTTGCGGTGCGCTGGTGTGGGGCCGCCGACTTGCGAGTTGAACGCCCGGTCGAGGAACACGCCCGCCTGGCGGTTACCCACGTCAATCGTCCCAGTGGCATCTAGGCCGATGATGTTGCCGAAGATCATCGTGCCACCGGCTAACTCGACCTCGACCCCTTCGCCGCTGGTGCTGCTGTTCCCGGAAATCACGTTGCCGGCACCTGGTGCGGTCCCGCCGATCAGCGTGTTTGCCGGGCCACTAACCACAAACACACCGCCGCCACCCCCCGTGTTGCCTATCGCGGCGCTCCCCGCGACATTCGTGCCGATGTAGTTTCCGGCAATCACATTGTTGTCTGACCCAGTGCCAGTCACACGGATGCCGTCGCCTGCATTGCCCGAAATCACGTTTCGCTCAGCGACATCCCCCACGCCGTCCGCATTCGTCCCGACAAGATTGCTTGCCGCGCCCCCCTGAATGAGGACGCCGTGAGAAGAGTTCGCCAGTGCCGCCGTCCCCGCGGCATTGGTCCCGATGTGGTTGCCGGCGACGACATTTCCCGTCGATTCCGCGCCGGTAATGGTGATGCCGGAGCTGTTATTGCCGCTGATGATGTTTCGCGCGCCTGGGACGCTGCCGCCGATCGTGTTGCCACTGGCGCTGCCCGAGCTAAAGCCGCCTCCGGAGGAACTCGCGCCGAGGTTGACGCCATCGAGGGAGTTGCCCAGGTCAACCGTGCCGGTGACGTCGAGGCCGACATAGTTGCCCTGGACGAAATTGCCCGTGGCGGCAGCGGTGATGCCAAACCAGTTGCTGGCGTCGGCTATGTAGATGCCGTGCGAATTGTTCCCGGAAATTACGTTGCGCGCGGCAACCGTCGTGCCGCCTACGGTGTTGTTGCTGCCGCCGATGATGGCCACGCCGTAGACGGCGTTGCCGCGGTCGAGGGTGCCGGTGATGTCAGTCCCGATATAGTTGCCCTGGACCGTGATGCTCGACGAGCCCGAGATCAAGACACCGCCAAAAGCGCCGGCGTTCCCCGAGATAATGTTACGGCTGCCCGCCGCGGTGCCGCCCAGCACGTTGCCTGTGGTGCCGATGAATTCGACCCCCTGAAAGGCGTTGGCCACGACGGCGCTGCCGGCGGCGTTCAGGCCGACGATGTTGCCCTGGATCAGGTTGGAATTCCCACCCCGCGCCCAGATGCCGCGCTGGCTATTGCCTGAGATCACGTTGCCGGCGACTGTGCCCGGAGTCGCGGTAAGGCCGCCGATGGTGTTGCCGTGCGACCCGATGAGGACGCCGTTCAGGGAGTTGCCCAGGGCCGCGGTTCCCGCCGCATCGGTGCCGATGAAGTTACCAGCGACGACATTATCGGTCGTCCCTGCCCCCGTTATTTCAATCCCATCGCTGTTGTTGCCGCTGATCACGTTGCGGGCGTACTGCGACGGGCCGAAGGCCAGGTAGGCGGCGAAGTTGATGCCGCCGGTGCTGGGAGCGACGAATTCGTCGATGAAGGCGCCGGTCGCGCCGTCGAAGCGCACCACGCTGTGAGCGGGATCGTTGCTGACGTAGAGGTTGCCGTCGTCCCCGAAAATCAGGCCGTGGGGGCTTAAAAGGCCGTTGCCGGAGGCAAACACGCCGAGGAATGCTCCGCTGGCCCCGCTATACTGCAGCACCTGGTTCGTATTGAAGCTGCTGACGTACAGATTGCCGTCGCGGCCGAACGTGATGTCGAACGGCAGATCGAGGCCGCCGCTGCTTGCCGCGACGAACGTGTCGATGAACGCGCCAGTTGCGCCGCTGTAGCGGAGCACGCGGTCGTTGCCGCCGCTGGCGACGTACAGATTGCCATCTGGACCAAAGGCCAGTCCGCGCGGACTGCTCAGGCCGCCGCTGCCGCTGGTCACAAACGCGCCCAGGAACGCGCCGCTGGTCCCGTGGTATCGCAGCACGCTGCTCGTGGACTGGCTGACGACGTACAGGGCGCCGTCTGGCCCGAACGCCAAATCGTGGGGATTGTTCAAGCTCCCGCTCCCCGATGCCACGAACACGTCGAGGAAAGCGCCTGTCAGGCCGTCGTATCGGAGGACCGTATTGGTTCCGCTGCGGCTGGTGACATAGATGTTTCCGTCCGGGCCGAACGTGATTCCCCGCGGATTGAGCAGCCCTCCTTCGCCATTGGGGAGCACTGCTTCCAACTCTCCCGTAATGCCGTCTACACGGACGAAGTTGTTAGTCGATTCGCTGGCGACAAACAGGCTCGGCGCGGTGGCCCCTACGTAATTGCGGCTGGCGCCGGCGCCGATGCGGATCCCGTCCGCCGCGTTGCCCCGATCAAGCGTGCCGCCGATGTCGGTGCCAATGTAGTTGCCGAGAATCTCGTTGCCGATCGTGTCCGCGCCATCGATCTCGATGCCGTGGATGGCGTTCCCCGATATCACATTGCGAGCCGCGGCCGAAGTGCCGCCAATCGTGTTTCGTGAAGCGCCGAATCGCGCCAGCACTCCGTCGCCGCTGTTGCCCAGCACCGCGCTCCCCGCGGCATTCAGGCCAATGATATTCCCCTGGATGACGTTGTTTGCGGCGCCGAAGATCAACTCGATGCCATTGGCGTTGTTGCCGCTGATAACGTTGCCGCTGCCGGCCGCGGTGCCACCAATCGTGTTGCCGCCCGCCTCGAAGACAAACATGCCGTTGCCGGAGTTGCCCAGCGCGGCGGTGCCGGCGGCAGTGGTCCCGATGTAGTTGCCAGCGACCACATTTCCGGTCGTCCCAGAACCGCTGATTTCGACGCCGCGGAGCTGGTTGCCACTGATGACGTTCCGCGCGGCAGCCGTCGTGCCGCCGACCGTGTTGTTCGTCGCTCCCGCCGCGATGCGTACACCGCCGCCAGCGTTCCCAAGATCGGCTCCTCGGGCGGCGCTTCCGGATGCGTACAGCAACTGAATCTCGTCCACGTTCAGTCCGCGGCTGTAGAGGCCCACTTCGTCGATTTCGGCCCGGGCGTTTCGAATCTGGGAGCCGTTCTCGCGGCCGATGAAGGCGTCGGCGGCTGTCGCGTGGACAATCGCCCCGGTCACGGCCTGGCTGGCGACCTCGGTGCCGTCCAGAAACAGCCGCATGGTCATCCCGTCGTATGTCGCCGCCACATGGTGGAACAGCCCGTCGTCGGGGATCGGACTCGTGCCGAAGATCGCGTGATATGTCCCGTTGACGTTCAGCGACCAACCCGGAGTGCCCAGCGGGACGCCGGCCGGCGGTGCGCCTAGGAAGGTCGAAGGTGCCGGGTCCATTGCCACAAACAGCACGTAACCGGCGCCGTTGTATTTCTCGAAGATCACGTCGACGTCTGCGCCCGACGCCGGACGGGAAGCGAATTGGGGCCGGATCCATCCATCGACAGTGATACTCACCGGCTGCAGGCTGGGGCTGTTCGGCACCCGCACGTAATTCGTGCCATCGAAAACGAAGCCCTGGCCGCTTTGCGCAGCGGCAAATGTCGGGGCTCCGACGAACGTGCCGTCGTTTCCACCGACCGAGTCCGTGGTGTTGCCGTCGGCCTTGTACCAGCTCACGAGGCCGCTCGAAAGACTGCCGCCCGCGGCATTCGTGCCGATGTAGTTACCGGCGACGACGTTGTTCGTCGTGCCCGTGCCGTCGATGGAGATCCCGTTGCTGAAATTGCCACTGATGAGGTTTCTTGCGCCGAGGATCGTTCCGCCAATCGTGTTGTCGTGCGACCCGCCTTCGATGCGGATGCCGTCGCTGCCATTGCCCACGACACTGGTTCCGCTGACATCAGTGCCGACGTAGTTGCCTTGCACGAGGACGTGGTCCGAGTTGCCGCGCAGGTCGATGCCGACGGTCGCATTACCGCTGATCAGATTGCCGGCGCCTGGCGCCGTGCCCCCGACGGTGAAGCCGCGCGTGTTCGCTAGGTCGATGCCGACGGTGTTGGGGCGGGCCAGCGTCCCCGTCTCGTCGGTGCCGATGAAATTGCCTTGGATGATGTAGCCGGGGGCATCTTCCTGCGCGCCCTGGAGCCTGATTCCCGGACCGGCGTTTCCTGAAATGACGTTGCGGGACAGGGCGGAGGTTCCCCCGATGATCGTGCGGAGTCCGGAGTATTGAACAATGCCGCCCTGACTGTTGCCAATCGCATCCGCGCCGTCTCTGTCCAGGCCGATTAGATTCCCCTGGATGACGTTATCGTTGGCATTGCCGACGGTGATTTGAATGCCCCACCCGGAATTGCCGCTGATGACGTTGCCAACCCCGGCCACGGAACCCCCTAGCACGTTTTCGCGAGCGCCGCCGACGAAAACACCGCCGAACTGGTTGCCCAGCGGCACTTGGCCGCTGGCATCGGTGCCGATCAGATTCCCCTGAACCAGATTGACGCGGGTGTGATTGCCGGCGGCATCCGAACCGCCCAATTGCAGACCGTAGTTGGCGTTTCCGGAGATAAGGTTGCCGGCCCCTACGGCCGTGCCGCCGATCGTATTGCTCGAAGGGCCACCTTCGAGACGGACGCCGTCACGCGCGTTGGCGATGGCGACGGTGCCGCTGGCGTCGGTGCCGATGTAGTTTCCCTGGATGACGTTCCCCTGGCTGACGACGCCGGCAACGCCCGTGCCCAGCAGCAGGATGCCATCGACGTCGTTGCCGCTGATGATATTCCTGGAGGCTGCCGAGGCCCCGCCGATTGTGTTGTTGCTGGCGCCTCCGGCGATGAAGACGCCCACGCCGCCGTTGTCAACGTCCGAGTAGCCCGCCTTGCCCGCCTCGCCTTGCACGACGATCGTCGCGATTTCTGTCGCTGACAGCGCTCGCTTGTAGAATGCCAGCTCGTCAATCTGGCCGATCCAGTTGGCTTCTGGAGTGCTGGAGGCTGAGCAATTGCCGGCATTGGTGTGCGTGCCGCCGATCTTGGCAAAGGCGCAGGTGCTGTCGATCGTGCCGAACGACGGATTGCTGGCGGTCGCTTCCAGCACGCCATCGACATAGATCGCGGCCGACGTGCCACTGCGAATGCCGGCCACGTGATGCCACTGGCCGTCGTTGATCAGTGACGTGCCTTGAAACAGCAGTTCGTTCCCGGCCGTATCGCGGAAGTGGACTTCGGCGCGGTTATTCGTATTGATCAACAGGTTGTAGTTTGACAGTCCGACCCCGCCGTAGTTCATGAAGATTACGCCGGCCGTCCCGGCGTAATTTGCGGATGTCTTCACCCAGGCCTCGATCGTGAAGTCACCGGCCAGCGGATTGAGGCTGGAGTTGTTGGGAACGCTGATCCCGCTCCCCGCGCCGGGGAAATCGAATGCCGAGCCGACTTTGCCGGCTGCGGTCGTGGTCGCGCCGCCCTGAAGCGTCCCCTGATTAGTGCCGTAGAAATCGTCGGCATTCCCCTCGCCGCGCCACCAGGCCGCCGCGCCGTCGGGGCTGGAGCGGCCATCCACGCCGATGTAATTGCCCTGGACGAAATTTCCGGTCGAAACTGCGCCGGAGATGAGCACCCCGTCACCGTTATTTCCGCTGATGACGTTCCGCGCCGCAGCCTCCGTTCCGCCGATCAGATGGCCGCTGGAATTGATTATTTCGACGCCGGCACCGCTGTTTCCCAGCGGCAAAGTGCCGCTGGCGTCGGTGCCGATGAGGTTGCCTTGGACAACGTTCCGTCCCTTGGCGAATCCGCCCAAGTCGTGGATCGTCTCGATTTCGCTGGCACTCAGCGCCCGGTTGTACGCGGCAATCTCATCGAGCTTGCCGTTGAAAAACGAGCCGAGGGTGCCGATCACCCCCGCATCGCGTGCGCCGATACGCAAGGGCGCGCTGGTCGAAATGTTCGTGATCTGGTTGAACGGGGCGAATGGCGAGCCGATGACCGTTCCCGCCTGCTGCTGGCCGTTGAAGTACACCTTCAAGTCGGCCGCCGTGCGGACGACGGCAATGTGCGTCCAGGCGTTCAGCGGCACCGTGGCGTCGGTGCGAAACTGGGCGGCCAATCCGTTGCTGTCCACCGAGGACAACTCGAAGCGGAACGTGCCGGCCGCCTCGAGCTGCGCAAAAAAGCCGCTGCGAAAGCCGGCGGGCAGGCCGCCGTGTGACCCCTTGTTGAGCAGCATGCTGCCGTACGCGCGGGGATTAACCCAGAAATCGAGAGAGAAACTTCCAATGCCGAAATCGAGGTTGCCGCTGGCCGGATCGCCAACGTTGACGTAGTCATCGGTTCCGTCGAGATCAAATGCGCTGCCACTGGCGACGCCGCTGCCGAAGCCAGCGCCGTTGACCAGCGTGGCCGTGTTTCCGTCGGCCGAATCAGCGCCGCTGTTCTCCGCCCGCCACCAGCTCACGGCGCCACTCAGCAGCCCCAAATCATATAGCTGGACGCCGTCAGCATCGTTGCCGGAGATCAGGTTGCCTTCGCCGGGCCCGGTGCCGCCGATGACGTTGTTCGTGGCGCCGCCGGACACGCGCACGCCGTTGCCCGTGTTGCCCCGATCGAGCGTCCCGGTGATGTCGGTGCCGATGTAGTTGCCCTGAACGATGTTGCGCGTCGATCCCGAGTTGACGATCCACACTCCGCCTGCATCGACGCGATCGTTGCCGGAAATGATGTTGCGATGGGCGGCGGTCGGGCCGCCGATCTGCGTGTCCCAGGCGCGATCGAGACCTACGCCGGCTTGCATGTTCCCCAGATCGACGGTGCCGGTCGCGTCGAGGCCAATGATGTTTCCGAAAATCCGCGTCCCGCCGGTCAGTTCCACCTCGATGCCGTCGCTGTTGGGGCCGCTGTTGCCGGAGAGCACGTTGCCGGCGCCCGGGGTCGTGCCGCCGATCAGCGTGTTGACGGGCCCATTGACGACGTAAACGCCGCCGCCGGCACCCTGGTTGCCGATGGCCGCCGTGCCGGCCGTGTTGGTGCCGATGTAGTTGCCGGCGATCGTCGTGTCGCTTACCCCGGAGCCATTCACCTCTATGCCCGAGAGCACATTGCCGCTGATGATGTTTCGCTCGGCAGCGTCGCCGCTTCCATTGCCGTCCGTGCCGATGCGAGTGGACTGCGAATTGCCACCGACGAAAATGCCGTTTTGCCCGTTGGCTATCGCGGTCGTCCCCGCGGCATTCGTGCCGATCATGTTGCCGGCGACGACGGTTTGGTGGGCGTTGATGATCGCAATGCCGCTGAATGCATTTCCCGAGATCACGTTCCCCTCGGTTGCGTCGTTGACGCCGTTGCCGTCGGTTCCGATGCGATTGCCGGAAGCTCCGGAACGAACCAGAACGCCCGTGGCCGCATTTCCCAGGTCGGCGGTCCCGGCGGCATCGAGGCCGATGACGTTCGCGATCAAGACGTTGTTCCGCGCCGTCGCGCCGAGGGTAATTCCGTCGCGAAGGTTTCCCGACACGACGTTTCCGATCAACTGGTTGTTGTCCGCCGGGCGGATCGTGATCCCCTCAATCAGTTCCTGAACGAAAATGCCGTCCTGATTGCCGCGGGGGGCGGTGCCGGCGGCATTCGTGCCGACGTAGTTTCCCTGGATCGTGTTGTTGCTGCTGCCGCCGAGCCAGATTCCCGGCTGGCTGGTGCTGCCGGCGACGACGTTGCGTGCTGCGGCCACAGCGCCGCCAATCGTGTTTCCGGACGAGATGCGAACCCACACGCCGCCGTCCGCGTTCCCCAGGGCCGTATTGCCGTCGGCGGCCAGGCCGATCAGGTTGCCGGCCACCGTGTGCCCGGAGCCATGGTCGATCTGCACGCCGAAGCCGCCATTCCCCGCGATCACGTTCCCCTCAGCGGCGTCGTCCAGGCCGTCGGCATTGGTGCCAATGCGATTGCCAGTGACGAAGAAGACGTTGATGCCGTCGCCGCTATTGCCGATGGCGGCCGTTCCCGCGGCATTCGTACCGATGTAATTGCCGATGACGACGTTGCTGCCACCGTTGAGGAGGACGCCGGCGCTGTTGTTGCCGCTGATGACGTTGCGGGCCAGGGGCGTCGTGCCGCCGATCGTGTTGTTCGTGCCGGTATTAACCTCGATGCCGGACTGCGTGTTTCCCAGGTCGGCCGTGCCGGCGGCATTCAAGCCGATGATATTCCCTTGCACGAAATTTGTATGGGCGCCCGACTGAATCATGATCCCGCGCTGGTTATTGCCGGAGATCACGTTCCCAGCGCCGGCGACGTCGCCGCCGATCGTATTGCCGCTAGCGCTGGCGCCAATCAGCACGCCGGATTGGGAGTTGCCGAGGTCCCCGCTGCCAGCGACGTCCGTGCCAATATAATTTCCTTGCACCACGTTTCCGGTGGCGGCGGAACTGGTGATGACGATCCCCGAACCGGTGAACCGGTTGATCACTAATCCCTGCACCGTGCTGCCGCTGCTGGTGATCGTCAGGCCGTTTGCGCTTGCCCCGGCACTGTCGCCGCGGATCTCAATCACCGGCGTCCCGGCATAGTCCGGCTCGCTCCAGCCGTCCACGATCACCGCTTCACTGATTGCCGGCAGCGCCGAGAGCGGCTGAATCGTGTGCGGGCCTGCGCCGGGGATGTTGAATTGGATCTCGTCGGGAATGCCGCCGATGTTGGCGGAAGCGTTGGCGTCCAGCAGCGCCTGGCGCAGGGAGCCGGCGCCGCTGTCGGCCGTGTTGACCACGTCAAAGACGGCCAGCATCGCCCGCTCTTCCAGCCATTCGACGCTGGGGCGAAAGTGGCGAGCGGCAGGCGCCAGGAAGGCCCGGCGGCGCGAACGGACGGACTGACTGCTGTGCGCGCGGGAGCGCGCACGATGGAAACGCTGGGGCATGAAGTGGGTCTCGGCAGATCGGGCTGGCAATTGGAAGCTGGGGCGACCTGCTGCAGGCGCGCAGGGACGTCGATACGCTGTTGTCAACGCCTCGAGATTACGGCCGCGGCCACCGCGAAAGTCCCTGTGCCCAGCCCCGGGGACCAAAACCCACTATCGCAACCGTGCGCTGATCGTAGTCAGTTTCGCGGAAATGTCAAGAAATTTGACTTAGAGGGTGTGCCCAAAGTTATTGGCGTGGGCTTGCCGCGAGAACCTGTCCAGCACCAGCTTCGACAGGGCGGCGGTGAACCTGGCGCGGACCGCCCAACTGACGATGAGCGGGGAGCAACTGCGGCAAGTGACGGAAGCGGAAGGGCGGCAGGTGCTTCAGGTCCAGCAGCCGCGATCGACACCGCCTGGACCGCCGCAGATTGTCAGGTGGAGGGAGGATCGGGCGGAGGAGCTGACTTGCATCCGCGCCGTCCGCGTCATCCGCGGTTGATTCTGCGTAGAATTATCGCCGACCATCGCAGCTCTCCGCCCGCTTCACCGTTCCGCCGGCTGAATCTGCCGGTAGAACTTGCCCAGCGCCTGGACCTTGTCCCACTGCTGCGAAATGCCGCTCCAGTGGAAGACCATCACGCCCGTGGCCGGGAGTCTGGTGCCAAAGTCGAGGACTTCCGGGATCTGCTCGGTGGCAACCGTTTCTCCCCAGTCGGCCAACTGCAAGATCGGCCAGATTTTCTGCTTCTCGTCGGGCCGCCCCGCGATCTGCAGCAGCTTCCCCAGGCTTTCTGTCTGTCGGGCAATCCACGCCGGATCCTGAGGGTGACCGAACCGCGCGTGGTAGGGCATGATGCTCAGGACGTCGAGGTATTTTACCTGGGCCGGCAGGTCGATCGCCAGCTTGTGGCGGATCGCTCCGCCATGGTCCCCGGGAGACCATGGGCAGTGAAACGTCCCGAGCAGCGCCTTGGGACGCACGGCATTGACGATCTCGCGGTACTCGCGCACCCAGTCGGTGAAGACGTCGCAGCGGAACTGCGTCCAGGCGTCCCGATGCGGGCCGAGCAGCTCTTGCGCCGCGGCGGGAATGTCCGCGGGCAGCTTGATCCCCGTGTTCCTGGTGAACTTCTCCAGGGCCGCGGCGGAGAAATCGGTGTCGGGCATGGCCGGCTCGTCCCGCTCCCAACTGGCGTGGGCGTGATGGTAGTCGAGCCAGATGCCGTCGATCTCGTACGTTTCCAGCACGCGGCGGAACTCGTCCATCCGGTCTTTGCGATAGCCGGCGTGAAACGGGCTCACTCCCTGCCAGCCATGCGGCGGCGGCGACGGTTTGCCATCCGCGCCGACCGGGGCGGCTTCCGGATGTTCCTTCAGATACGCGGCCGAGTGCATCGAGTTGAACTCGGCAAAGACCTTCAGCCCCAGTTGGTGATAACGGTCGATCCCCTCCGGCTTCAGTCCCCCCGATCCGACCCAGATGGCGTTGATCCCCAGATCCGTGGGCGTCTGGCCCCGCTCCAGGATGGCGCTGGGAAACCCGCCGTAAATGCCGCGGATCTTCACCCACGGCCGGGGCGCGAGCTCCGGAGGGATAGGCTCGGCCAACGTGGTGCGGGAAGTCAGGTTGTTCATCGTTCCCGCAGCAATCAGTCCGGCCGCGCACTGTTTGAGCACCGTCCGCCGTGAAGTGGAAATGGATGAAGACGAAGCAGCTAGTCGAGTCATGCGTTGGGTCTCCTTCGTCAACGTATGTTACCGTGCTGCGCCCGGGCGGTGCTGCTTCTGGCTGACCAGGAAGGTGATCAGATCGACGAACTGATCGACGTTGAACTGCTGCGCCAGGTTGTCGGGCATCGTGCTTTTCATCTGCGGCTTCTGTTCTTCGATGTCCGTTTTGGCCAGAGCGTGCTTCTCCCCCTTCTGGTCCGCCAGCGTCAGCATTCGCTCGTCCTCGGCAATCTTAATGCCGCTGATCGTCCGGCCATCGGCCAGTCGCACCAGCAGCGTCTGAAAGCCGGGAGTGACCGTGCGGCTGGGCTCGAGGATCGATTCCACAATGTGAATCCGCGAGAAGCGGTCTCCCAGTCCGGTCAGCTCCGGGCCGACCCTTTCCCCGTGGCTGTCGATCCGGTGGCACTTGATGCACTGCGTCTTGGTGGCATCGAGAAACAGCTTGCGGCCGCGCTCGACGTCGCCGGTTCGCGACAGAGCCGCCTGCATGAGCCGTTCGTGCTGGGCCGTCGAGTTTTTTCGGCGAAAGCGGAGGTGAAATGCGGCACCGCCCGCACTCGTTACCTCGACGACGATCCGATTGAGCCCTGCCGGAAGGGGCACGTCGAATCGGTCCGATTCCGGCGAAAAACCGCGCCGCTGCTCCTGCTGGTAGACTTGTTTGCCGTTGAGCCAGACCCGAAAACTTCCGGAGGCCGAGGCAAGGAATTGGACACTGGCTGGGTCGAGGAGAAAGACGTCGGCAGAGGCGAGGTACGTCGCGCCGGCGTTCGAATCGTCGGCCAGGATCACGCGGTCGTCGTGACCAGCGGCAATCGACAAGGGCCAGAGCGCAAAGCGTTGGTCGCCGAGACGCGGCGAAGGTAGGACCGTCTTGCGCGCCGCCTCGAGTTCCTGACCGGAGGACAGCGGTCCGCTCGTGCGCCAGGCGATGATCAGCCCGCTGCGTCCTTGCAGCTTGCTAAGCGCCTGGCGGGCTTGCTCCCGATCCATCACCGAAAGACCGGTCTGGTCTTGCCACCGCGCCAGCGCGCGTGCCGCGAGCCTGGCCAGCGGCTCGGAAAGATCGCGGCCGGAAAGCTCGATGACCGCAGGCATTTCGCTTGCACTCCCCAGCTCTGCCATGCAGGCCAGGGCGGCGGCTTGGGCCAAGGGATCATCCAGCGACTGGGCTGCCAGCGGGGCGGCATGCGACTGGCCCAGTGCGGTTAGCGCCTCAAGACTGGCCGCGCGGACAAGCGGTTCGTCCCGGGCGGCCAAGACCAACAGCCGCTCGGTGGCCGCGTGAACCTTCAGTCTTCCGGCCGCGGACGCAGCCGCGGCGCGGACCGGCGCCCGGGGATCGTCCAGCAGTGGCAGGAGTTTGTCGGCAAGTGCCGGATGCTTCGTCTTCACCAGCGCGGCGATGGCAGCGGTCCGCACGGTGGTATCGGGGGACTGGAGCTTGTCGATCAAGATCGCTGCGGCGCCTCGATCGAAGTGGGACGGATCGTTACGGTGGTCGGGGGCCAGCTTCAAAAATTCGGTGAGAACTTCTCCGTCCTCGAGCGACCTGGCCAAAGTCACGAAGTCAGCCGCAGGGATCTCGTCCTCGTCCCCCGCAACGAGCGCAAGCGCCCACAAGCGATTGTCCGCCGATTGCAAACGATCCCTGACGATTCGGCCGGCGACCGCTCGGCGCTCCTGGACCGGATGCGCGGCCAGCGATGCCAGGATTGCCGACACCGCCTCGGCCGAGCGCTCTTCCTTGCCCCAGGTGGCCAGCGTCTCCAGCCGCGGCGGGACCTGCTCGCGCTGCAATTGCCGCAGGACGGCCAGACGCGCATTGTTGTCCGAATTTTCCAGCAGCCGGTTCAGTGCGGCATCGATCATCTCGGTCTGGTCCCAAGTGACGCTGTTTGCCGCACGCGGGGAAGGCCGGTAGCCCCAGTACGCCCACGGCCCCGGCCGCTTCCAGATCCGGGCCAGCGCGTCGGCAGACTCAAGCCGCCGCTGGACGTCCCGGCCATCCAACCGTTCGATCAGCCCCGCGGCAATCTCTGATTCGTACTGCCCGGAGACGGCGCGGAGAGCGATCGTCCGGATCGGCGCATCCCCGGGCAAGTCGAGCAAGGGGAGCACCAGCGGCCAATTGCCGCTGCGGCGGAGGGTCTGCATAGCGGCGTGGGCGAGGAACGGTTCCACGTCGCGCCGGCCGGCCAGCATCTTGCGCAGCCACTCGGGCGATTCAGGCCACTTGAGCCTCCCGACGGCGATCACGATCGCCAGGAGGACGCGAGGATCCTTGCCGACGGCCAGTTTGGCCAGCCGCGCGGCAATCGCGGGATCGGCGGACGGCCCATGGAGTCGACCACCGGCTAGGGCCGGGTCGTAAAGATCGGCCAGGGCGCGCACGGCCTGGACCTGCACGCGGGCGTCATCGTCGTACTCGGCCAGTTCGAACAGCTTCTCGCAGGCCGCTTCGCTGCCGTCGCGCGCGAAAATCCAGACGGCGTGAGTGCGGGCGAGAACGCCGAAGCGGTTCTTTTCGTCGAGGGCCTCTCGAAGCTCCTGGATTCCTTCCCGCCCGCGCGCGGAGATTTCATCCTGGGCTTCGACGCGCTCGAAATAACTCTGCGAGTCGAGCTGGCTGATCGGCGATTGTGGGGCAGGCGTCCTGCCTGCCGCGGAAGGATTCTTGGCAGGCGAGGCGCTCGCCCTACGATGGGTGATCCGGTAAACTCGGCCGCGGCCGCGCTTGGGGCGCTGGCCGTCGCACCAGTCGGCGACGACCAGCGAGCCGTCGCGATCGACGATCAAGTCGGTCGGCTTGAAGCCGTACGGGTCGTTCTCGGCGCCGGCCGCGAATTGGATCTCCGCCAGCGGCGCAAAGCCGCAACCCGCGCGCTGCGGCCGGTAGTTCACGACCGACTTTCCCCACTCGCAAAAGAACAGGCTGCCGTGATATTCGACGGGGAAATGCCGCTCGAGATACGCCGCGCCGCCGGCGGACGACCCGAGCCCCAGGTCGGCCAGCGGCGGCAACGCCTCCTCCGGCCGCTCGTAGTAGAGATACGGATAGCCGTGGTCCGCGCCGTGGAAGCTGTAGCAGACCCGGATCTTGTAATCGCCGCCGTCGTTCTCATTGTCGCGCACGAACACGTTCAAATCGTCGTCGAGCGCCACGTCGTAGATGTTCCGCAGGCCGCCGGCAAACAGGTGCAGGTCGCGTCCGTCGCGGCGGCAGCGGAGAATGCCGCCGCCGTGATAGTTCAGCCGATCCCCCTCCGGCCGCGGCACATCGCAGCCGTGGTCGCCGAGGGCCAGGTAGAGCCAGCCATCGTGCCCCATCGCCACGCCGTTGGCGCAGTGGAGCCGCACGTCGTTCTCTTCCGGCGGCAGTCCCAGTCCCGAAAGCAGGTCGCGCCGCTCGTCAGCCTTGCCGTCGCCGTTGGCATCGCGCAGTGACGTCAAGAACGGAGCGTGCATGACGTACAACGTGTCGCCGTGAAACGTCATCCCCATGATCGAGTTGAATCCGCCGGCATACACGGTCGCTTTGTCGGCGTATCCGTCGCGATCGACGTCCTCGATCAGTCGAATTTCATCGCGGCGGACGATTTCGGTCCCCAGGCCGGTCATGTAGTCGATGGCGACGAAGATTGAACCCGGTTTGTCCTTCGGGCCGACGGCAATTGCGGACGGATATTCAATCAGCGGGTCGCAGGCAAACAGCGTCGCCTGGAAGCCGTCGGGGACGACGAGCGGCGGGAAGAGTTTTTCGGTCGCTGGACCGGTGGTTGGCTTATCAGAAACTGCATCATCACCGGCCGCCGCCGGATCGACCAAGGACCAGATCCCAATGAGCAATGACAGCAAAAACGTTGACACTCGTTGCAAACGCATCATGAAATCTCCGTCACCAACTGCCGCAGATCACTTCAGCTTCTTGAGCATCTGCTCGGCTACGAAGTCGTGGCCTTGCTGGTTGAAGTGGTTGCCGTCGTAGGTCAACAGGCCGTGCGGCTTATTCTCCGTGTTGTGCTCCTTCCAGTAGGCGACGAACGCCTTGCGGAGGTCATTGAGAGGAAGTTGTTTCTTCGCGGCAATTTCCCGCGCGACCTGGGCGAACTCTTCCAGTTTCGGGCCGTCCTGATTGGTGCCGTCGTGCTTCTCGCCGACGCTGGTGAGCGAGCACTGGATGACCTGAATGCCGGCGTCCTGGAGCTTGTCGATCAGCTCCTCGAGACCTTTCTCGAAGGTTTCGCGGGGGAGGCGGCGGGCGTCGTTGCAGCCGATCTGGATGAAGACGATCGTCGGCTTCTTGACGATGACGTCGTTATCGACCCGCTTGAGCAGGTCGGGGACGGTGTGGCCGCTGGTGGCCACCCAGTCCACCATCACGTTCAAATCCTTGTGCGTCTCGCGCAGCTTCTCGCGAACGATGCGGACATATCCCTTGGTGACGTGCTCCGCCGGCTTCTCCTGGCCGGCAAGCTGCGTCAGCGAATCACCGAAGAAGATGATCGAGTCCCGCTGCTTCAGCGTGACCGTTGCCGAAGCGACGTCGACGGCCGCCTGGCCACCGGCCACGCCGCACACCAGCTTCAGCACGTCGTCATACGCCAGCAGCGTCAGGTACGTGCGGAGTTGATAGCCGTTCTTGCTCAGGCTTTCGTCCGAAAAGTCCTGGTGCGCCTTGGGGAAGCTGGGATGGACGCCGTCGCGGCAAATCAACGTCGGCACTTCGTATTCACTCCCCTCGACCTCCTTGAACTGCGGCAGCGAGCCGTCCCAATCGTCCGGACGGCGCTTGAGGATTTCGGCCTGGTAGTCGATCAGCGGTACTCGCTTCTGCCGGGCGACGCGACGGACCGCCTCGGCAAACTGTTTTGATTGTTCCGCCAGCCCGCTCCGCGGCGGCAGCGTCGTGAGCAGGACGACGGTGCCATTTTCCAGGCAGCGATCGACGACCTCGGCCGTCTTCTGCTCGAACTCCTTGGCCTCAAGCTGTCCCAGGTCGTTGCTGCCGAACATAACGACGGCCGTTTCGGGATTGAGCTTCTTCAGCCACGTCTGTACGTTCTCGTGGGCCCAGCGGATGGTCATCCCCCCCTCGTTGCCATGCTCGGCTCCTCGCCACTCGCTCCAGCACTCCGGTCGCAGATACGTTGTGACCCGCTGGTGGGCGGCAGCCGCGTCGTCCGACAGTCCCTGCGGCTCCCCGCGCAGCGGGGACCAGAAGGCCTGCGACACGCTGATTGAATCGCCAAACATGGCAAACGTACCGGGAGTGCCGCAGAAGCGTGCGTGGACCTCCTGCATCGGCCGAACCCAGTCCGGGGTCTCGTCAGCCGCTACGGGCAGAGCCAACAGAAGCGCGACGGACAGGAACGCAAGTGACCAGGCAAAAAGCCGGGTGGGTTTCATGGCCGGTCCTCGTGGAGGCGGGGGCGAAACGGGAAGGGGGATAGCAGCTTACCGCGCGGCCAAGGCGAATGCAGCCGTCACCTGTCGCAGCCTGCTGTCGCGAGCCAGCAGCGGCTGGTCGTCATCGAGGTGGAAGAAGCGCGACTGCTCGGACGCCGACGTGCCCGAACTCAGCCCGATCGAGCGGGCCAATTGATGGACCGCTGGAAATCGCCCGCTTCGTCGCTTGGAGCGGCGACGATGCGGCAATCGTAAGCGTAAAGATCAGCAGGGAAAGGAGTTCAGGCGTCCGCCAGCACCTGCGCCGATGTTCTTCGGAGAGCGGTGCCTCGCTTCACTAGCCGGTCCCGATGCAATTTCTCCCCACCGTGAGTACAAGGAGTAAATCCATGCGTTTGGGTCTATGCCGCCGTCGGTCGCCGACCTCGCATCGAGGTGCGAATAGGGCAAGTCGCCTGCCGACCAGGAAGATGGCGGTCAGTGGTTGTGACAGCATTCGGGCAGCGGTAAGCCAGCGAATGCCGTCCGCTGAGATTTCCAGCCAGGATGGATGACGGTTCATTGGGGTTCCGTCGTCCCGCCCAATCCACGGTATTGCCATGCGCCTTCTCACCGGATCGCTTCGTGCCGATCCCCTGACCCCTTCCTTCCAATCCACCGATGTCGCTGCCTTAGCAGACGTGCGCGCTGGCGACCGCATTCGCATCACGCAGGGGCCATTCCGCGGCCAGTTTGGGCGTTTATGCGAGATTGAGGATCTGCTTTGCCTGGTTCGGTTAACGGAAATGTCGGACGGCACGTACGTCCGCATCCCGACCGATCAGGTCGTCGCGGTGGAAGACTGAAAAGGGTTCTTCCTACGACGGGCAATGGTTTTGATCCAGATAGACGATGGCGTCGCAGCCGTAGGTCGCCGACAATTTTCCCTGATTCGCTCGATGTCGCACAGACACGGGGACCACTACGGAGCCTACAAGGCGGCCATCGAGCTCATGGTCGACGAAGGCCGGCCGGTCGCCCCTTTCTCCTGCGCAGCGAGAAATGCAGGCTAAGCCGACCGCGGAGCTGCTTGTTTCTCGCGTCGTGCCCCTGTTACTGCCGACTTGGTGTCGGTGGGGGGGGACACAACTTGGTTGGTCGTCGGTTCCGGATCGGTCACGTTTGCTTTCGCTTTGGCCTGCCACACTCGTGCTTCGGCCTCGAGTCTCCGGGTTTCGAGCCGCAACCGGTCCAGTTCATACTTACGAACCGCGGCGGCGCACCGCTCATCCAGCCTTTTCTCTGCCAAGCCTCGAAGCAGGTGCTGTGCAGGTCAGCCAGTCTGGCCCTCCATTTCCGTCTTGAGCCAGGCTCGGCAGTAGCCATCTCCCAGGCGCGATCTGCCAGAAACGCGTTGCGCAATAGCTTCTGAATGACGGCCGTGAGCATCAGGCCCAGCGGAAGTTTGTCCTGAAAGGCCCGCGCTTTCGCGTGTCGGAACGTTAACGCATCGGCTATAAATGATGCGAAGCCGAGGCTCGGCCAACTGAGACGATATCGAAGGGAGCACCACAGTGCCGCCATCCAATCCAGACCGCCGCGCGGGCTGTCGCCCTGAAGATCATCCGCAGATTGGACGCCGCGCTCTGGTGCAGGCGGGTGGCATGAGCCTGGTTGGGATGGGGTTGTCGGACTTGTTGCGGTTGGAAGCACAAGCGGCGGGGAGCATTCGTCCCGGCCAGGCGAAGTCAGTCGTGTTCATCTATCAATCCGGCGGTCCGTCGCAGCACGAGACGTTCGATCCGAAGCCCGACGCGCCCGATGCGATTCGTGGGGAATATGGCGTGGCGCAGACGCCCATTCCCGGCGAGCTATTCTGCGAACATCTGCCGAAGCTCGCGGCCCGGTCGCGGATGTTCTCCATCGTGCGGACCATGCACCATATCGCCGGGCGCGAGTTCCGCAACGAACATCTGAGTTGCATGTACCTGCTCCACACGGGCACGACATCGCTGCCCGTGGGAGACACAAACGCGTCCATCAACCAACCGCGAGCGGGGCGGATCCATTGGCCGTCGATCGGATCGATGATCGCCTATGCCGCGCCGACGGCCTCGGACGTCGGTTTGCCGGCGATGATTGAATTGCCGCGTGCCAATGGCATGAAGTACCCAGGACGCGAATCGGGACTGCTCGGTCCGCGGTACGATCGGCTCGGCGTCGACCTCGCCCCCAAGTGCAACGCGCCCGACGCGGGAGGCTCGTGCCCCAACTGCTACAGCCACGACGATCCGAATCTCGATCCCGAGCGCCAGCCCGGCCCGGGCCCGAAGGCGTGGTGGAACAACTCGAGCTGCCGCAATCCGGAGTTTCGCCTGCCTGATCTTGATCAGGCGGAAGGGGTGGGTGTCTCGCGACTGGAGGATCGAGCGGCGTTGCTGCGGCAACTGGATGAACTGCGGCGGAATCTCGACCGGCGCGAACAGGCCGCGCCACTGGCGGCCTGGGAGGCGCGTCGGCAGCAGGCGATGCGATTTGTTCTGGCGTC
>DATKDU010000188.1:0-3229 GCA_035512595.1 Pirellulaceae bacterium | reverse complement strand
CACAGCACGATCAGCCCTGTCAGCACGAGATGCACGCCGAGCACGTCGGCGGCGGCTCCCAGCGGGAACTGAAAGACTGTCGAGGCGGTCGAGAATGCGCTATCGAGGAGCCCCAGGTCATCCTTGCCCAGTTCCCACTGCTTGACCAGTTCGGGCTTGATCAGGGCGAACACATAGCGGTGCAGATAGAGCAGCCAGGAGGTCCCGCACGCCAGGCCGAAAACTGCCCAGCGGACATTGGTCGGCTTTTCGGCAGTAGTGGGCATGGGCTGGCGAGCATTTAGCAATCGACCCGATATCGGGCCAGCCGCTGGGGATCGCACGCGACGCCAAGCCCGGGTTTGTCGGGAACGGTCATCGTACCCGACCGGATCGTCAGTCGCTCGGTGATGACATCGTCTTCCAGACCGTAGTACGTGGTGTCGTTCGCCAGCGAGTAAGCCGCGCATGCCCCGGCGACGTGCAGCATGGCCGCCGTTTTGGGACCCAGGTCGTGGCCGCAGTGCATGATGCAGGGAATGCCGGCCGCCTCGCAAATCCGCCCGATCAGAACGCAAGGGAGAATCCCCCCAGCCGTGTGCGTGTCAGGCAGGATAAACGCAGCGGCATCGGCCTTAAGAATATCGAGTACGCTCGCGGGCCCGATGACGCTTTCATTCAGCGCGATCGGCACGCTCGTTTGCCGGCGGAGCCACGCGGCATCGGCCAGCGGCTCCGCAGGGATGGGCTGCTCGAAGTATTCCAGCTGGTAGGGCTCCAGCCGCCGGGCAAGCTCCAGCGCCTGCTCTAGCGAGTAGGCCCGGTTCGGGTCGATCCGCAGCTTCAGCCGATCGCCGACGGCATCGCGAATTCCCCGGACCATTTCCAGGTCTTCGTTGATGTCGGCGCCGGCCTTGGTCTTGAGCGTCCCGAAGCCTTGCTCAACGTACCAGCGGGCCATTTCGCCCGCCCGCTCGTAGCTCTGGATCCCCATGCAGGCGGCCACGTCGACCGCCGGCCGCACGATCCCTCCCAAAAGCACGGCCACCGGCAAGCCAGCGGCCTGACCGCAGATATCCCACAAGGCCAGCTCGATCCCCGACTTGAGCCGCGACTCAAAGGGGCATTCGAGGTGAAAACGGTTGATGTTCTGCGGATCGCGACCCACGAGCCAGGCCGCGGCCTCCCCCTGCATGCGGCGGCCGCTGATGCCGGGGAGGAAGTTGACGTTGTGCTCCCCCCAGCCGGTGATCCCCGCGTCGGTATCGACGCGGATGATGGCGCTCTGGGTCGTCGAACTGCTGCGCAGGTGCGAGCGGTAAGGAGCCAACGGCGCAGTTTGCGGCACTTCCACGACCGTCACTTCCACCTGGGTGATTCGCATTTAGCGGTCTCGTACTCGGGTGATGAGTTCCGGGTGTGAAGGGCCTATAGTCTACGGTTTCAGGCCGGCCTGAACACGGTCACGCAGTTCAGCCCACCTGTTTGCGGAGAACCTCGGCATGGCGAACGTCTTGGTTTTTGGGGCGACGGGGGATGGACTCACCGACGACACGGAGGCGGTGCAGCATGCACTAGAGGCGAGGGAAGGAGTGCTGCGACTCTCCGTCGCCGTGAAACGCCCGCCAGGAATCATAGAACTCCCGGCGGAGCTGGCTGATCCTAGCGCGAGACATGCGGAACCGCTCCGCGACTTCGCTGGGCGAGTTCCCCATGCAAAGCGACTCGGCAATCCGCCGATTGCGCGGATTGTGAGTCGCGAGCCAAGCGGGAAAATCGCACCGAAAGGCGGCCTGTTCAGGCACCGGAGTGCGTTTGTCCTCGATGACGACCTCGGCCCACCTTCGGGACTTCGTATCAAACCGATCCAGGCGCTGCACAGAAGTGTCGCGCCATGCGCCGGCAAGCACGTCGTTCTTCTTCTGCGCGGAGCCGACGCGCCGGCCGGCGCGGATCTGGGCCACGGCGTAGCGCGCCAGGACGGTGGGATAAGCCAAACTGCCTTTGCCCCGCTCGATGAGCCGGACGAATGCCACCAACGCATTGGCTACGACTTCGGCGACGGCATCCTCCCGGGCATCTTTGTTGGCGTGTCGAAAGGCGAACCGGGCCTGGCGGCGGATCACGGGCAGCATTGCGAGAAATGTCTCGTGCCACAGCTCATTTCTGTGGCGACGGACTGACTGAGTGAGCGCGAGCATAGGGAATGGCCTTCAAAACTGGGACCGCCCTTCGGGGGGCGGTCGTGTGAGCGAGTCACAACCGCCCCGCACCGCGCGGAGCTGAAGCAACCGATGCCGACAAAGTGTTAGGATTGCCGCGCGTCAGGCCAGGGCGATCCAAGAGCGCCCCATCGTGCCGAAGGACAGCGCTGAGGGGCCTCAATCAAGCATCCGGCTATGTCGAAAAGTCGACCAGACGAGCAATGCCGCCATCTCGCATTGCAGCCTTGGCATGCGCAGGTAGCGCTCCGTCAGTGGCACCTGCCCAAGCGGAACCAAGAGCAGCCAGAAGGCCGCTTGCGCTCCGGACACGAAGACCGGCGCCGGGCGACCGTTCGGAAGCTGGCCTGGGTCCAAAATGTCCGAAAAACCTGGGTCCTGATGGCTACCTGTTCAGCATCACTGGATTATGACGCGAAAATGGCTCAAATTCGGCAAACTGACGGGCTGAGGCAACTTTGAAATGCGCCTCAATGGACCAGCGATTGGACCAATGCTGCAGTTGTCTGCGGGACCGTCGAGCCAATCGATCAGCCGCGGCAGGCACACTGATTCGTGCCCCTGTTTTCTGCCGGCGCCAGGCGCACGTAATTTCGACCAGCGGCATCGAAACGATCGATCGGGCTTTTTTTTCGCGATCACGTCCCAGCGCCGCCGCTTACGCGTGCAGTGCGCTCAAAAAACGCGGTAAGACGAGGCTCCAATAGCGAAGGCACTTCTCACACTGGATTATGACGCGAAAATGGCCCAGATTCAGCATATTTCGGCCGCCAGCGACCGTGGCACCAGGACATGGCGGCCTCGTTCTTCGAGTAGGAGCGGCGGCGTCTGTGGGCGTTAGATTTCATCGACGGCCGGTCCGGCTGCGGGGTGTGCACTCTGCTGAAGGAAGGGTGGACCCCGGCGGGAACGAGGTCGATGCCAGGGACCTTCGAGGTCACGGTGGGTGGGCGGAATTACCTTCCGTTGCGGGCCGAGAAGCTGCCGACACGTCCGGTCCGGCAACGGACCAGATGAAGCGATCACAC
>DATKDU010000187.1:0-7514 GCA_035512595.1 Pirellulaceae bacterium | reverse complement strand
TAAGCCAGGTGCCGCGGCTTTCGCTGTAAGGCCGTGATGCAGCGGACCAGACCGTACCCGCGGCGACCCCGGCCAGCAGCAGCAGCTCGATCCCAAAGACGCCCCAGTTCGACGACCAGATCCGCGCCGCGGCCAGCGGCCGCTGGGGAACGATGCCCGGCGCCGGTGGCAGCGGGACCAGCCAGACTCCTTTGCCTTGTCAGTTCCATGGGTCGGTCTCCATGCGAAGGGCGATGTACGCGGGAGGCGGGCCAGTGACGAATGGTCGGGGGGCGCACAAGTCTAGGTCACGGGCCGAATCGCCGTCGGAATGTGCCGACTGTACGTTTTGCGCCGTTTAGAGACGGGCGAACGCGTCGAGCGCTTGTTGAATGTGCGAGGGCTCGAGTGCCGCGGAGACTTGCACGCGGAGGCGGGCTTGGCCTTTGGGGACGACCGGGTAGCCGAAGCCGATGACCATCACGCCGAGCTGAAGGAGCCGCTCGCTCTTGGCGATCGCTTCCGCCTCGTCGCCGATCATGATCGGGATGATGGCTGTAGGGGAGTCGTGCAGGTCGAAGCCGTGATGCGTCAGGCCGGCGCGCATCGTGTGGACGTTGGCGTGCAGTTTCGATACGCGCTCCGGCTCGCGATCGACGATTTCGATCGCCTTCTTGGCACTGAAGGCCACCGTTGCGGGCACGGCATTGGAAAACAGGCTCGGGCGGCTGCGCTGTTTGAGGATTTCGATCGCGTGCTCCGAGGCGGCGACGTAGCCGCCGGCAGCCCCGCCGAGCGCTTTGCCGAGCGTGCCAGTGAGCATGTCGATCTGGCCGAAGAGGCCATAGTGCTCGGGAGTTCCGCGGCCGGTCTTGCCGAGGACGCCGATGCCGTGGGAGTCATCGACGACCAGCAGCGCCTCGTACCGGCGGCAGAGGCCCACAAGCTGCGGCAACAGACAGACGTCCCCTTCCATGCTGAAGACGCCGTCGGTGACGACCCAGCGAGTCGCTTTGCCCGAATGCTGCTTGAGCTTCGCTTCCAGGTCGTCCAGGTCGCTGTGCTTGTAGACGGCGCGGTCGATCGACTTGGGGACCAGGCGAATGCTGTCGATGATGCTGGCGTGGTTGAGCTCGTCGGAGAGGATGACGTCGTCTGGGCCGGCGAGCGTGGGAAAGAGAGCTTCGTTGGCATTCCAGCAGCTCACGTACGAGAGCGCCGCTGGCGCGCCGACGAAGCGGGCGATGGTCTTTTCGAGGTCGCGATGGCAGACAAGGGTGCCGCAGATGAAACGGACCGAGGCGGTGCCGGCCCCGAAGTGGTCGATCCCTTCCTTGCCGGCGGCCATCACCTCGGGGTGATCGGCCAGGCCGAGGTAGTTGTTCGAGCAGAGGACGATGACCTCGCCGACCCCCTCGATAGTCACCGTCGGGCCGAGCTTGCCGGTGAGATGATAAAAATTCTTGAACTGCCGCGTATCGACCAGCGACTTGAGCAGGTCCTTGGCGCGGGCGTCGAAGTTGGCGTTTGGCATGACGGCAATCGAATCGTGTGTTAGAAGATAGGCCTGTCGCGACCGTCATCTTAACCCTTGCCGCGGCATTCGTAGGGTGGGACCAAGCCGCCTCGGAGGCTGCCGGCCCACCACGACACGTCATCCATTCCGGTGGGCCGGCGCTCGCAAAGCGAGCTGGTCCCACTCTACTTTTCAACTTGAGTTCCACCATGTCCGACTATCGACTGCCAACCATCGCCAAAGCTCCCACAGCCGCCAGGAAAGAAGTCCTGCTGATCGCCAGCGGCGATTTACGACTCTCGGCCAATCAAAAGTGCTGGCCTGCCCAGGCCGAGATGGAGGCAGCACTCGACCAGGCGATTACCGACTGCGGTTACGTCCTGCACCGCGCCCATCCTTACAAGCCGGATCAGAAGCACGGCTTCCTCGGCTCGCAGCGGGAAGGAATGCGGGTCTTCGCGGGCATCGATCGCGACGCGCCGCTGATCGTCGCCGAAGCGGTGTGGCAATATTCCCACCATGTGCTGCACGGCCTGGTCACGCATCGCGGACCGATCCTCACGCTGGCCAACTGGTCCGGCACCTGGCCCGGCCTCGTCGGCATGCTGAACCTTAACGGCTCGTTGACCAAGGCCGGCGTGAAATACTCCACGCTGTGGAGCGAAGACTTCTCAGCACCGGACTTTCAAAGGCAGCTCGCCCGCTGGCTCAAGAAAGGGAAGCTGAAGCACGACACCGACCATGTCGTGCCGCTGAAGAAAGTCAAAATCCCCGGCCAGGAACGAAAGCTGGGGGAATCGCTCGCCGAGCAGCTTTTGCGCGAGAAGGCGATCATGGGCGTTTTCGACGAAGGGTGCATGGGGATGTTCAACGCGATCATCCCCGACGATCTTCTGCACGCCTGCGGCGTCTTCAAGGAGCGGCTCAGCCAGTCGGCGCTCTATTACGAATCCACACAAGTGCCCGACGAGGAAGCCCGGGCGGTACGAACGTGGATGGAAGACCGCGGGATGCAATTCCACACCGGCCCGAATCACGACGAGCATCTCACCGACACGCAGATCCACAAGCAGTGCCAGATGTATGTCGCCGCGCTGAGACTAGCCGACGACTTTGGCTGCGATTGCATCGGCATTCAGTACCAGCAGGGGCTCAAGGACCTGATGCCGGCCAGCGACCTGGTCGAAGGGACGCTCAACAACACGGAGCGGCCGCCGGTCACCAGCCGCGACGGCCAGCGGATCCTGTACGACGGCCAGCCGCTGCCGCACTTCAACGAAGTGGATGAATGTGCCGGCCTCGACGGCCTGATGACGTTCCGCCTCCACCGGGCGATGGGGCAGCCCGTGGAAAACACGCTCCACGACCTGCGGTGGGGAGATTGGGACGCATCGGGGACCGTCGATGATTACGTGTGGGTGTTTCTCATCAGCGGCTCCGCTCCCCCAGCCCATTTCATCGGCGGCTGGCAAGGGGCGTCGAGCGAGCGACAGCCCGCCATGTATTTCCCCAATGGCGGCGGAACCCTCAAAGGGATTTCCAAGCCCGGCGAGATCGTCTGGTCGCGGATTTACATCGAAAAGCAGCGGCTGTGCATGGACCTCGGCCGGGCCGGCGTCGCCGCGCTTCCTGCGGAGGAAACCAACCGCCGCTGGCAGGCCACGACCCCCCAGTGGCCGATCATGCACGCGGTCACCTACGGCGTTTCCCGCGACCAAATGATGGCCCGGCACAAGAGCAACCACATTCAGGTGGCTTATGCCCATAGCCCCGCGGAGGCCGACCGGGCCATGCTGGCAAAAGGGGCATTTGCCCAGGCTCTGGGGCTCAAGGTTTTCCTGTGCGGGACGAATAAAGACGGGAAAACTTGGAGCTGAGCCGATACGTCATTACGATAGCAGAACGAGGCGGCATTGGCGGAACCAGGTTGATCGAGCGGAACGGGCGGAAGACGGCATTAACCAGGCCACTGGAATCTGACTGCTCTAAAACGGCGGCCGGTCTCCGGCGGCGAACGAGACGCGGATTGGCGAGGGGGCCCCGCATGCCGCTACAGATCCTTTGCCCGAATTGCTTCCAGTCGCTGGTCTTGCCGTACACCGAGGCCGGGCTGAAGATCAATTGCCCCAACTGCCGGGCGCCGATCACGATCTCTGCCGCACACGCGGAGGCGGTCCCCAAGCCCAAACCGGCCGAACCCAAGCGACCCGCCCCCGCCGACTTGTGGTTCTTTAAAGCGGAAGACGGCAGCGACTACGGGCCGGTCAACAAGCAGACGCTCGACCAGTGGTTCGCCGAAGGTCGGGTCTCGGCCGATTGCCAGATCCTGCACGTCGGCGATGAGCAGTGGCACTGGGCCAACGATCTGTTCCCCGAGCTCGACATGGGACAAGGGGAGATCGCCCAAGGAGTGCCGGTCAATCGGTACGACATCTCCGATCTCTTGCCGCCGGTCGTCGCCGGGCCGGTGGCGCCGCCGGGGATGTACGGGCAGCCCGGTGCGCCGGCTCCAATGCCCACGATGGGCGCGGGGTCCATCGGGGGAGCTCCGGCGGCCGAAGTGCCGCGGATGACGCGCCGCCTGAGCGACTCGGTCGATCCGAACTTGACCGGCAGCTCGCTGTATTTAGACACGCTGGACAAGATCGAGCACCGCCGCGGCGGCCAACACCCGCTCGTCGTGGCGACCGCCGTGCTGAACTTCATCTTCGGCACGTATGCCGTGATCTTCGGCCTGCTGTCGTTCATCGTGGCCGTCTACAACTCGACGGGGCCCAAAGCGCTCATGGAGGGAGACTGGAGCTTCTGGGCGCCGATGCTGCCGCTGGCGCTGGCGGGGTACGGGGCGTTCATCCTGCAAACGGCAGTCGGGCTGCTGAACTACCAGGCATGGACGATCATGGCGACCTATATGCAGGCGGCGATCAGCATGACCGTCTCGATCATTATTATTTTCATTCCGGTTTGGCTGGCGTATCCGCCCCTGTTAGTTTTCGCGATTGGCGGGCTGGTGTACGGCGTCCTGGCGAGCATCGCCGTCAGCATTCCGTGGGTCGTTGACGATTTTGATTAGTAGCGGAAGTCGCCAGACTTCCGGCACGCTGGATTTATCCGTCCTTCGACTGACTGAATTCTGGCGAATTCAGCTACGATCCGTGAAACTGATTATCCTGTAACTTCACGCCAGCGAGCAACCCACGCGCTTTTGAGATCACGTTCATGCCCATCCAAGTCATCTGCACCGGCTGCCAGGCCAAGCTCAAAGCGCCCGATACGGCCGCCGGTAAGAAAACCAAGTGTCCCAAGTGCCAGACGATTGTCAGCGTTCCGGCCGGCGGTGCGGTTAATACGGCCGCCAGCAAAAGCTCGGCAGTGGCGGGGGCCGTCAAAAAGAACAAGCCCGAGCAGTGGTTTTTGCAAACACCCGATGGCAGTCAGTACGGCCCGGTAGTCCGCGACGAGCTCGATCAATGGTTCACGGAAGGGCGGGTTTCGGTGGAGTGCCAGTTGCTCAAGGAAGGCTCGACTCAGTGGCAGTGGGCGGCGGACCTTTATCCGGAACTCGCGAAGTTGCCGGGCAGTTTTTCCAATTCCAGCGCCGCGCCGCTTACCAGCTCGCCGCTGAGTAACGCTGCGGTCTCGACCAGCCCGCTCACCCCCCTCTCTTCCGCCGGACCGTTCTCCGATCCGCTCGGCTCCATGCCGCTGGGGACTCCTGCTTTGTCTCCGCTGGGAAGTGCGCCGTCCTCCACAGCGACGCTGCCGAGTTATACGAGCAACCAGTCGCTGGGGGCCTACGCCCCGTCATCAAGCAGTTCGCCCAATCCGTACAGCGCGCCGACGCTTGGCGGGAGTTATGGCGCATATCCCCAGCGGACCGGCCCGCACCCGATGGTGATTGTGGCGGGGATTTTTCACATTTTGATGGGCGCGAGTAACGTAGTACTCTTCCTCGCCACTTTGTTCGTCGCCCTGATGTTGATCTTGGCTGGCGGAACGGCGGCAGCAATTGGAACCAATTTAGACGAAGCGAACGCCCAAGGTATGGCAGGTGGACTTGCCGCATTCGGGATCATCGGGTCGATTATTGCCTTCCTTGTGGCGATTGGCTTCCTGGTCTACGGTATCGCGCAGATTTGGGCATCGATCGGCCTGTTTCGCCGCCAGAGGTCCGCCAAGGTGGCAACCTTCGTATTTGCCGGATTGGGGTCGGTATTCGTTATGGCCTGCTTCGGGATGCTCGCCCGTGTTGGCGGCATTTTTTGGGCGGTGGCACTAGTTGCCGAGTTGCCCTATGTCATCATCCTCTTTGTTGCCATGTGCCTTCCAGACGCGACGCGGGATTTCCGTTAACTGACCGCGGCTCGGTTATCAGCGCAACGCGGTTGCGGTTCATTTCTTGGCCACCCAGGCCGGCGGCGGGGCGGTTGCGGAAAAATGCCGATTGTGGCATTCTGAGCCGTCCCCGCCGTGTCGAAAGCCAGGGGCCAGGAGTCAGGAGCACCACTCAAGAGCGTGTGAAACAAACGGCAGCAGGGACTTCCAAACAATGCAAAATGACCAATGCAAAATGTAAAACTCAAAATGTGTCGAGGAAACTGACTTGCTGACTTTTGCATTTTGCACTTTGCATTGATCATTTTGCATTTCCGCCGATTGATTCACACGCTCTCACCACTCACTCATCACTCACCAACTTGATGCCAAAAACCCTGATCCGCGTCGGCCATAGCCCCGATCCGGACGATGCGTTCATGTTCTACGCGCTGGCGAAGGACCTGATCGACACCGGGCCGTATCAGTTCACCCACGAGCTGGTCGATATCGAGACCCTCAACCGCCGCGCCTTCTCGGGCGAGCTGGAGCTGACCGCGCTGAGCCTGCACGCCTATGCCTACCTGGCCGACAAGTACCTCCTCTGCACGTGCGGCGCGAGCATGGGGGACAACTACGGACCCATGGTCGTGACCAATGCGGAATTCGGAATGCGGAATGCGGAATGGTCGGAAACTCCGCACTCCGCACTCCGCACTCCGCATTTGAGTCTCCGCGGCAAGACGATTGCCGTGCCAGGCACGCTGACGACGGCATTTCTGGCGCTGAGCATGTGCCTGGGGAAAGACCAGTTCCGCCACGTCGTCGTCCCGTTCGATCAGATTCTCGATGTGGTTGAAGCTGGCGAATACCAGGGGCAGAAGATCGACGCCGGCCTGATCATCCACGAAGGGCAGCTCACGTTTGCCGACCAGGGGCTGAAGCTGGTCGTCGATCTGGGCAAATGGTGGCATGGCCAGACCGGCGGACTGCCGCTGCCACTGGGCGCCAACGGCATTCGCCGCGATCTGGGGCCGCGAGCGATTGCGGACGTCAATCGCTTGCTCCAGGAAAGCATCCGCTATGGCCTCGAGCACCGCAAACCGGCACTCGACTATGCCCAGGCGTTCGGCCGCGGCCTCGACGACGCCAAGGCCGACACGTTCGTCGGCATGTACGTCAACGACTGGACGCTCGACTTTGGCGAGCGGGGGCGCGAGGCGGTCCGTCGCTTGTTGGCCGAAGGGCACGCCGCCGGCGTGATTCCCAAGCTGGTCGAGCCGGAGTTCGTTTAACGCCGGCAGCGAGCGGGGAACGTAAGTCCGCCGATGACGCGCCAGACAAGAATGTCTCCAGCGACCGGCCGACTATTGCAATCGCGCCTGACCGCGTATGATGCCTGAGCTGCTTCGCTCACCTCGCAACACGCATCGCGCTTGTGGAAAACGGCCGGCCCTCTATCGAACGCGACTCGTTCGCGGCGCGCGCTGCGGATGGCGCGCCAAGATCTGGCGGATGCACGTCGATCGTGCTGGCCGGTATGGGGGGCCTGGTGATTTTCGCGGGGCTATTTCTGCTGATGCTTCAATTTGGCGGCCCGCTGGCGGTGGCGGCCGTGCTGGTCTTCGGGCTTGGCGGTCTGGTGGCGCTGTTCCACTATATGGTTTGGGGCTGGTGGCTGGGGCGCACCATCCGCGAAGAGGTG
>DATKDU010000186.1:0-26175 GCA_035512595.1 Pirellulaceae bacterium | reverse complement strand
GAGCGCCGCTGGGTGCTCTACGACTTCGATGCCGACCGGTTAGCGACGACCAACGCCTACGGCTCATACCAAGACGCCGCCGATGACGCGGACCTGCTCCATGACGTCATCGTCGTCCGGCTGCCGATTGGCATTCCCACTACCGACGAAGATGAATCCACTGATGACGGCTAGCCCGCAGAGTGACCGAATCGATCACTGTCGCGAGCCGGGCCTGTCAACGTGGCGCTCACGCACGTTGGTGCCCTATCGCGCGTCGGTGTGTCGGTCGTGTGTCGGTCCGACGCAGGTTGTGCAGAATCAAAATGTTGCGTCGGCGGATGAGACCGACGCAGGTTGCACGAAGGCCTTCACTGGCCTCGAACGATGTGACCGAAGCGACTTACCGTTGCCAGCGGCCGCGGGAAATTGGCGCAGAAAAACAGGCACAGGCGTTGCGGGTGACGGCGCTCATACACGAGGCGTACTTGGTTCAGTTCTCAGAGAGGGAGTCACCCACTGGTAGCTCTTGGATATCTACGGCGGCGGATCATGGCGCGACCATCCTCACCGAGCGGGCGTGTGCGCGACGTAGTTCTTTGCGTCGTTGGGGTCGCCGGTGCCCGTGTATCGCGCGATCTGTGGGTACGGAAAAACCGGACGCGTGCGAATGACTTTGCCGGCTGCGTCACGGGCTTCGCCAAGAAGTTGATCCGGAGCCTTACCTTCCTCCACCCACCCGATGAGCGAGAGGATTACGCGGTTTATGTTCGGGGCTGCGCCCGGCCCGCGGAAGCCGTGATCGACTCCGGGGACGAGGAACAGCCGCGCAAATTTTGCTGTCTCTGCTGCCCCGCCCATCTGTTTTTGCACGCGCTCGTAGTAATCGACCGAGCCCTCGTGCGGAATCACCTGGTCCGTGAGGCCATGCAAGATGATGACTTTGCCGCCGTGATCGCGGAAAGCCGAGAGGTCCGGGTCATTGGAGTTGAACACCGGTCCAAACAGCTCGACGGACTGATTCACCAAGAGCTCGAATTCGGCGGCGGTCATCTCCGTGCCGTCGAAGCCGGGCGAGCGGGTGAGAAAATAACGGTACCAGTCCAGCCCGATGTCAAACGGTTTGGGCTTCAGCGGCATGCCTTCGGTTCCCGCAGTCACGAACAGATCTGCGCCGTGCGATGGACCATGCCAGAGGAAGCGTCCTCCATGCCCGATCGGACCGGCCCAGATTTTTCGTACAACGTTTGCATCCTCCTCGCTGAATGTGCTGTCGCCAACCTTTGCGCCCACGATTGCTTTTGGATCCCACGTGCACTTGTCCGGATCGTCGATCACCCCGTCGGACACGCCATCGTGAGCGTCGCAGGCGGCGATGGCCGCGGCTGTTACCGCCTCCAGCTTTTCCTTGGATACCAGGTGCTTTGCATCGTGCATCACGACCTGCGGCCACAGCGCCGAGGCCGCCATGTTGGTCCAATTGATCGCAGGGCAGCCGGAGAAGATGCCGTCGTAGTCCGCCGGGTAGCGCTGCGCTTCCGTGAGGCCCTGCCTCCCGCCGGTCGAGAAGCCGACAAAGTATGAATAGCGCGGGGCCTTGCCATAAAACGCCTGCGTAAGCGCCTTGCCGATATCCGTCATCTCATGAATGCTGAGGTAGGCGAAGTCGCGAATTTCCTGCCAGTTGAGTCGGCCGCTGGCGTGCAGCGCAAAGCTGCCGCTCTCGCCTTCGTGTCCGCCGTCGGTTGCGGCCGCCGCAAAACCTTGCGCGACGCCGACACGCAGGAGTTCGGCGTGGCCGGTCAAGAAGCCGCCGCCGCCAACACCACGGAACCGGCCGTTCCAGTTTTTCACGGGCAGCGCGACCCAGACCTTGACGCGATCGCTGGCTGGCGGATGCGTGACGATCGCCGTAACGCGTACGGCGCCGTCGCGTTCATCGACTGTGACGGATTCGATGGTGGTGTTGGGGATGACGACCTTTTTCAATTCCTCAGGCGAGCAGACGGGCACCGCGTCGGGATAGATCGGCTTGAGAGGGAAATCCGGGGACTGCGCAAGGGCGCCGGCGAGCGGGGCAATGAACAACAACGCAGCTTGGATGTAGGGCTTCATGGCGAGACACATTAGTAGGCGTGAGGGCCGCGTGAACTGAATCTAATTCACAGCACGACAGGAGTCGGCGTGGATCGGAGGGAAAGGTCGAAGTCGCTTTATCGTTTTCGCCCCCAATCGTCATGTCAACACCCGCCACGTTCCAGACGGCGACGCACGATCCCGACTGCCTGCTTTCCCGACGCGACCCTCGCTGACTGAGAGTTCCGACCAAGATCAGAAAACGACCCATTTTTCAATGAAATCAACCGGCCTAGCGCGCGTCGACCGACACGCCGACGGCAATTTGGCTGAATCGCTTGCGCGCTTCGGTGATACCGACCGATCGCAATTGAACCAGACACTTCGACGCATCGGTCACATCGACCGAGAGTGTTCGACCGGAGTGCGCATCGCGGTCCCTAACCTCCCAGGCTCGCAAGTGGTTCGGGTCGAGTGCCTCCGGCCGACATGCCCTCACCGCATGCTGGCAGGACGTTCCCTTCGCCAAGCTGTGCCTAGTGCTTTGTCACGACTGAAAATTCGGGTGCTAGCTTTTGCAAGGTTGCCCAAGGAAAACAGTTACGAAGACTAGCACTCGAAACTCTAGTGTTGACGCAGCACTAGTCGATCTTCTGGCCGTTGACGAACGTGCCGTTGCGGCTGCCGGCGTCGCGTACGAACCACCCTTCGTCCTGATAAACGACCGTGGCGTGGACGCGCGAGGAGAGGGGATCGGACAGGACTACGTCGCAGTCCAGGCCGCGGCCGATCCGCGTCGGCTCCCCGGCCCGCAGGATGAAGTGCGCTCCAGCCCGAGCGCCGCTGGTCATGAGCAGGTACGAAAACACAGTGCAGCCGCAGCCCGTAGTAAGAATCCCGGCGCCCTTTCCCGGCGGGGCGCGACGGGGATTCAATATAGAACCGAGGCACGCCAGAGGCTAGCTGACTCCGGCCCGTTCTTCTGCACGCCGGCTTCCCGAAGGAGCATGGCGCTTGCTCGCAAGTCGGGTATCGTATCGTAGGGCGCCCTCGCGCCGCACGTTCGCTTCCTCGCCAGCCATGTCCGAAACATCCCTCAGCTTGCTGGACCGGTTGACGCACGAGCCGCAAGCGGCCGCATGGGATCAATTTGTCGAGCTGTACCGGCCGCTACTGACAAGGTGGCTGACGCGCTACGGCGTGCAAGGGGAAGACGCCGACGACCTGACGCAGGAGACGCTCATGGTCGTGGTGCGGGAACTGCCGCGGTTTCGTCACGCGCAGCGGGCCGGTTCGCTGCGGGCGTGGCTGCGGACGATCCTGGTGCACCGCCTCCGCGATTTTTGGCGCTCGCGCAGCTACCGGCCGCTGGCCACCGGCAACACGGACTTCCAGGCGCAGCTCGCGGATTTGGCCGACGACGCCAGCCGCATCAGCCAGGTCTGGAATCGCGAGCACGATGAGCTGGTGATGCAGCGGCTGCTGGAGGCAGTCCGCGGCCGCTTCGCCCCGCAGACGTGGCAGGCGTTTCGACGGCAGGTGATCGACGGGCTGTCGGCCGAAGGGGTGGCGACGGAACTGGGGATGGCACTAGGGAGCGTTTACGTCGCCAAGTCCAGAGTCCTCAACGCCTTGCGACGCGAGGCGGCCGGCCTGCTGGACTTGGATTGAATTTATTTCCGGCCCGCCTGTAAGAAGTGCGGCTGCCTTGCACTTCTAAAGCAGTAGGCAGCCGCTGCCGCGAACCTTGACGCCCGAGGCGTTCCACCATGAGCGACCAGAATCGTCAGCATCCGGAAGTTGATACGCTCAGGGCATTCGGGCTGGGGATGCTCGATCCGCCGGAATCGACCGAGGTGGAGCAGCACGTGGTCGAGTGTCCCGAGTGCTGCCAGACCCTCCTGTCGCTCGGCGAAGACACGTTCGTGGCGCTCGTGCGGCAGAGCGGCCCGGAACCGCGGCCCGGCGAGACGATCGACTCGCTGGCGCCGTCCAGCGGCCGCGCAGCCGAATTGCCGCCGGCACTGGCGGACCACCCCCGCTACCGCATCGTGCGGCTGGTGGGGCGGGGCGGCATGGGGGATGTCTATCAGGCCGAGCATCGGCTGATGCATCGGCCGGTGGCGATCAAGGTGATCAGCCGGCGGCTCGTCGCCAATGCGGCGGCCGTCGAGCGGTTCCATCGTGAGGTCCAGGCAGCCGCGAAGCTGTCCCATCCCAACATCGTCACCGCGCATGATGCCGAGCAGGCGGGGGACGTCCACTTCCTGGTGATGGAATACGTGGAGGGGACCGATCTGGCGGAAGTGGTCAAGCAGCGCGGGCCCCTTTCGGTCGAGCAGGCGTGCGACTACGTCCGCCAGGCGGCAGCGGGACTCCAGCACGCCCACGAGCAGGGGATGGTCCACCGCGACATCAAGCCGCACAACCTGATGCTGACGGCGGACGGCAAGATCAAGATCCTCGACTTCGGCCTGGCGAATTTCGCCACTTCGTCAGCAGCCGCCGAATCGCCTTCCGCCGTCGTGCACGAAGAAGCCGATGCCGCGGTCAGCCAGCTCACCACGCTGGGGACGATGATGGGGACGCCGGATTTTATCGCCCCCGAGCAGGCGGACGATGCGCACGCGGCCGACATCCGGGCCGACCTCTACAGCCTCGGCTGCACGCTTTACTTCCTGCTCGCCGGCAATCCGCCATTTCCGCAAGGTGACGTCATGCACAAGCTCGCCGCCCACCGCCGAGAGTTCCCGGAGCCGATCGAAAACGTCCGCGTCGATGTCCCCCCGGAGCTGGCGGAAGTCCTCCGCCGCCTGCTGGCCAAGAGCCCGGCCGAGCGCTTCCAGACGCCGGCGGAAGTGGCCGACGCCCTGGCCCCGTTCGTTGAGCGGCATCGGAGCGATCAGCGCGAGCTCCTTGCGGATTTTCGCCCCGTCACGCTGCATGTTCGGGCGACCCGCACGGGCCGCGTGGTGAGCTGGTTCGCCCTGAATCGCGGCGAATTGATCGATGCCAGCCGACTGGCTTACTTCTTTTTTACGGTGACGCTGCCGGACGTAATCACTGACTTGATCGAGCACTGCCGGGCGCTCGATCCCCAATGCCGCATCGACACGATCATGCCTACCAGCAGCACTTCCGCGGCGCTCGATCTGGCGATCGTCGGCAACGGCTTCCGCGTGGTGTGCGCCCGCCGGCTGGTACGCGGCGGGTTCCCGCTCAATCCCTTGGCGGCCGAGTTCGGCGGCAATTACGACGTGGTCGTGACCATCGACACGAACCAGCCGCAGATCCGCGAACAACTGGTGGCCCTCCTTCAGCGGAAATACTCCTGCCGCGTGATCGACCACGTGCTGCCCGCCACGCCGCAGAGCTTTCCGCCGCGCGAAGCCAAGCCGGCGGCCGAGCCGTCGCCAGGCAGCCAGAGGGCAATGCCAATGCCGTCCCTTTACGTCCATCTGGTCCGCCTTATCGTCGTCTGGCTGGCGGGAACGGCCGTGGGAGCGGGCATTGTTCTCGTGCGACGCCTGACGAATCTACACCACGATTGGGACGACTTGTCGGGCACGGTGCTTATGAGCTTCCTTTATTTGATGATCGGAGTGTCGTACCTGCGCATTGCGCTGCCTCGCGCCTGGTGGGGGATGCAATTAGAATTGGCCGCGGCAGGGCTGGCGTGCGGGCTGGCATACTTCCCGATGTATGGCGCCTTCCACAACGATACCTTGGGTCCGATGATCGGGTTGTGGCTGGTGGCGGCAGTCGTCAATTCGGTGCTCTTGCTGGTAGTTCAGTGGGCGTGGCCGCCTCGGGCGCACACAAACGCGAGCGTATCGGACGCGACAGATGCCAGGCCTGCAGCGGGACGCCTGCCCGCATTCGTAGCCTCCACGCTGTTGGGTGCATTGATTGCCCTGGGCGTGGTCGTGTTCGTGGTCACCGACCAGGGGACGCTGGTCATCGAATCCGTGGACGACAGCGTCGAGATTGAGATTACCCGGCCGCGGAGCGACACCGACAAGGGACTCACGGTGCGGATCGTCGATCGGGTCACCGGTTCGCAAGTCGTCCGGCTGCCGTCGGGGCACTATCGCCTGATGTTGGGCGAACGGGGGAACGAATTCTGGCTGACCAAGGAGCAGTTCGTCCTCCGCCGCGGGGAGAAGGTGGTCGTCAGGCTCGTCCAGCGGCCCACGGCCACGACTTCAAGCGGGCAGAAGGCGTTCACCGAAATCCGCCGCCTGGTCGGGCACAAGAACAACATCGACGCCCTGGCCTACTCGCGCGACGGCAAGTACCTGTTTGCCGGGAGCGGCGACAAGTTGCTTTATCAATGGGACGTGGCGGCCGGCCGCATCGTCCGCAAGATTCCCGTGGGCGACTTTCCGTGGGCCATCGCCGTGCATCCCGACGGGCGGCACGTGATTTCGTCGCAATACGGCGGCAGTATCACGCTATGGAGCCTGGAAAGCGGCCGCGCCATGCGGCAGTTCGCGGGACACACCAGGGCCGTGATGGCACTGGCGATCTCGCCGGACGGCAAGCGACTGCTCTCCGGCGGACAAGATGGCCTGGTGCGGTTGTGGGACGTCGAGACGGGAGAGCCGATCCGCAGTTTCCAGGAGAGCTACTGCGACGCCGTGGCCATGACCAGCGACGGCCGGCTGGCGGCTCACGGGGCGACGGGCAGCGGCTTCCGCATCTGGCATCTCGAGACGGGGGAGTCCTTGCACGAGATCGGTCGCGGCGGCGCGGCCGTGAGCGCGGCGGCGTTTTCTCCCGATGGAACGGTCCTGGTCACCGGCGACGGCTACGGGCTGATTCAGGTCTGGGACGTGAAAACCGGCAAGGAAATTCATCACTTCGACGCGCACACGAGCTACGTTACGTCCTTGGTTTTCCTTCCCGGCGGCCGGTTCTTCGTCTCGGGCAGCTACGACAAGACGATGCGGCTGTTCGATTTGGCCCGGGGGAAGGAAATCGCGCACGTCAAATCCGCCACCCTCTGCGTGTCGCACCTGGCGATCGCGCCCGACGGCCGCACCCTGGCCAGCGGCGGCGGCAAGCGGGTCCAAAAAGTAGACGGCCAGTGGCAGCCCGTGAAAGACGGCGACTACGACATTCGCCTGTGGCGGCTGCCGGAGAGCGTCGCGCTGGCTCCGCCGTCTGTGCGGCTGTTCACAATCTCCCCCGCTGGCGAGCTGGTGCGGATCGACGTGGCCGGTTCGTCGTTCACTTCAGCCGTTGTCAAAAAGATGGGGGTCGAGCTCCATTCCGCCGAGGGGCTGGCGATGGCCGACGGCGTGCTCTATGCCGCCGTGAACCAGGCCAGCGGCGACAGCCGGCTGTACGCCATCGATGCCGATACGGGCGAAGCGGCGCTGCGCGGCTCGCTGGGGGTGCGGCAAGTCGATGGGCTGGCCTGGTTGGGCGGCGAGCTGTTTGGCGTGACTTCTCGCTTCGACGGCAAGAGCCTCGACGGGGCTGACGCGGGCCGGCTTTTGGCCATCGACCCCCAGACGGCCAAAACGCAGCGCATTGGCGGCGACCTGCCGCTCGACGACCTCGACTCGCTGACGTTCGGCCCCAGCGGGCGGCTGATCACCACTGACGGGATGAAGCGGCTCGATCAGTTCTACGAGCTCGATCCGCGGCGCGACGTGCCCCCTGCGCCCCCTGAGCCCCTCGCGCCCACTCCCCCGGTGACGACCGATCGCGACATCGAAGGGCTGACGCTGGCTGCCGACGGCATGTTGTACGGCGTTACGCATCCCGCGACCAACAAGGACAAGGTCAGCTACCTGGTGCGGATCGATCCGCACACGTTCGATTACGAGAACCTCGGGCAATTGACCTTCGGCGTCCTTTGTCTCACGGCCGATTTGCGGCCGCCGCAGGCCATTAGGACGCAGTCGGAGCTGCAAGGCGGGGCCGATTCTCCGCCAGCGGCCGTTGCGCCTTTCGCTGCCGTCCAAGCGGCGCAGCTTCAGGACGCTTGGAGCAAGCATCTTGGGGTGCCCGTCGAGCACACCAATTCTCTCGGCATGAAATTCCGCCTGATCCCGCCGGGCGAGTTCGAGATGGGCAGCTCCGACGAAGTCCTCGCGCAGCTTCAGCCGCGGGACGATTGGTTCTTCTCGAAATGGACCAGCGACCGCCGCCGCGGCGAGATGCCAAGGCATCGCGTGCGGATCACGAGGCCGTTTTATCTGGCCGCCCATGAAATCACGGTCGGACAGTTCCGAGAGTTTGTAAAACTGAGCGGCTATCGAACCGCGGCGGAAACATCATCCCTTGGCGGCTCGGGTTACGTCGCAGGTGATTGGCAGCAAGGCAAGATGTTCAACTGGATGAACCCCGGCTTCACGCAAGACGACAATCACCCGGTCTGCAACCTGGATTGGAACGATGCGGCTGCTTATTGCCGCTGGCTGTCCGAGCAGGAGCAGGCTGAATGCCGATTGCCGACGGAAGCGGAATGGGAGTATGCCTGCCGGGCTGGGACGACAACGCTATTCTCCAGCGGCGGCGAGGTCAGTTCGCTGGCGGGGGCAGCCAATCTGGCGGACCGGTCGCTGGCCGAAGGTGCTCCTGGCGTTGCCTGGACCGCCGACTGGAACGACGAGCATCCCTTTACCGCGCCGGTGGGGAGCTTTCAGCCCAACGCCTTCGGCCTGTTTGACATGCACGGCAATGCGGCCGAATGGTGCGGCGACTGGTACGATGCCGATTATTACGCCCAGTCGCCGGCCGACGATCCGGCTGGCCCGGCCGGCGGCGAGGTTCACGTGTTTCGCGGCGGGGCGTTTGACAACTGGGCCGGATTTGCCCGCTCGGCCGACCGCTACAGCAGCCACTCGCCGACGCTCCGCACCGACTGGGCCGGCCTTCGCGTGGTGCTGCCGGTCGAGGCGGGGCGGAAACGGCTGGCCGGCGGGGCGCAAGACTGACGCTCCTCTAGCGAATGACGACCTGGGCTAATTGTTTGGTGTGATGGGGGTGCTCTTCCACACGAAAGGTACGGCAATGTCCCACCCAGCCATCAATCCCTACCAGCCGCCGCTGGCCGAACCAAAACTCACTGCCGCGGACGCTGCCGACGTGAAGCGCCGCGACATCGCCATCTTCGTGCTGCTGAACGTCATCACGCTTGGACTCTACTTGTTCTACGTGGTTTACCAGTGGTCCAAGGAGATCAATGGCCTGGCCGGCCGCGTGAAATACCCGCCGGTCGTCGTGCTCCTGGTCAACATTCTGACCTGCGGCCTGGCAGGGCTGGTGTTTGAGTGCCTGTTCGCCTTCGACGTCGCGGAGGCGGCGCGCAGTCGCGGCATTGCCGGCCGGATGGAGCAATTGGGCATGTGGGTGATCGTCGCCAACTGTGCGGCCGCGATGACGGCGCTCATTCCGCTCGTGGGCATACCGCTCGCTATGGCGCTGGGCATCCTGGCCTCGGCGCTGGTGCAAGTGGATCTCAACCGGCTGGCGGATGCGCAGTCTGGGAAGTATCGTTGATGCCGTGCTGGCGGCGGAACGTCTTCGCCCCATCGACAGCGCACCTGCCGCTTGCAAGCCGCCATGTCGAATGAACTTTGGGAAGCCGGCCGTCCACGGCCGAGCGAAAACAATCCGTGGAGCCCGAGTCAGACGACGCGCTTCTGGCTGCCGATCGGCATCGTGGCGCTGCTGGCCGACTTGTCTCTGGGAATTGCGGCGACAGCGTTGGAGCTTGCGCACTGGGGAAAGGATGGATTGACTCCAGACGTCGTGGTCGGCTTTGCCGCCATCGTGCCGCAGACGCTGATTGTGGCGGCGTATCTCGTCCTGGCCCGGGATGCCAGCGCTCGCGGATTGTACAAGAGCATGGCCGGCCTGTTTGCCAGTTACCTGCTGCTCAGCCTGTTGTCACTGGCGGTCTTGGAGGTGCTCCGGGGCGGATGGAACTCAGCGATCATGATCGCCGCCGGCGTAGGAATTATCGGCCTGGTGGTCTTCACGTTCAGCTCGTGGCCGAAGTTCGCCACTTCCCAGGAGACGGCCGCCAGCGAAACCGCCGCGCCGCCGCACACGCAAGAGGGGAGCGGAGCCGGCTGCTGGATTCACCTCGCGATCTTGCTGGCGCTGGTGCTCGGGAAGCGGCTGCTGCGCAACGCGAACAACTTCCTGCCCAATCTGGGCTTTGGCATCGGCGATTGGGCGGTGCTGGAAATGCTCGTGCTCATGGTCATCGGACTGGCGTATGCCGGCTGGTTTGCGGCGGCGAAGATTCAACACCGCGGCAAGCTCGGCTGGCCGGCAGCCGCGCTGGGCATCACGGAGATCTCGATTGTTCTGGCGCATGTGGGAATGGTCGTCGCGCTGATCGCCCTCGTGCTCTCCGCGGTCGCCGTCAACCCCCAACTCGACGAAGATGACCTCGACAAATTCATGGATGCCTGGCTCAAACGGGGAGCCATCGCGTCCGCCGCCTGTCACGGCCTGTGGGCGCTGGCGACCGCGGCATTCTTTGCGTCGCTCTGGCTGCGCCCCCCGCCAGATTGGCGGGACGAGTTTCTAATGCCGGGTCCGGGACGGTCCGAGATTCCGTCCGGTTCGTCAACGGGCGGCGGTTGACTCCCCCGTTTCCACGGACCCACGGACAACGCATGAGGTTTTGCCGCCGCTGGCCAGGTCGGTCTCGATCTCGATCGAGTACTCGAACTCCCCGGCTTCCTTGCCGGCGGTGAAGATGACCGGCACCAGATGGACCGGCTTGCTTTCTTCCGGCGTCTTGAAAGCGAGCGACTCATTGCCCCCGCGGATGCTGGTGATCTTGAACGGCTTCTTGGCCCGCACGACGAGCTGCTTGGTGACCGCCTGGACCTCGGCGTAATACGGCTTGTCGATGACGACCGTGATGGCCTCCAGCGCTGAGTCCGACCGCAGCGTCACGTTGCTCTCGCGGTGCTTGACCTTTTCCAGGAGCCGTTCGATCGAGAACGGATTGGTGTTAAGCGCGTCGGCGATGAGGTCGATGTCCTCGCCGGATTCGAGGTCGAGGGCCTGCCCGGGCCGCAGTTCCAGCCAGCGGAGGATCGTCAGGTCCGCCTGATATACGAAGCCGCGGATCGTCGCGTAGGCGTCCCGGTCAGGTCTCGGGGCAAAAGGGGGCCATGTGCGGCAGCTTCTCAGAAATCGATCACCACTACCTGCCTCATATTCTACCGACGGTGATGGGCCGTTCTGCGCGTCGGTCCCATCGTCCGGCTGCATTTGTCAGACCGATGCGCGCAACGATGCATCTCAAACTCCTCCTCAATCGGAACAGGACATCGCCGAGCATTGCCAGCAAAGTCAGACTGCGATGACGCTGGCTAAATCGCGGAAGAACTGACCATTTTGGAAGTTGTGAACGCGTCGATCCATTACGGCGCATTCACGTCTGCCCGCTGGGTCCATGGCGTACGACTTTGTCTGCTGCGCAGCCGATTAGACCGCGCCGTCGCCAGCGTTGAAGCCGCTTTCCGCAAGACGAAGCTCGCGGAAATCTTAGCGGAGCTTTCGCGCAGCGTCCCGCTAGGTCCTTTCTCAAATGAATGAGAAGCTCAGGAAGCAACGGGCAAGCAGGACCAAAGGCGATTGATCTGATTAGGGATAGTGGATCTTGCGGTGTCGCAATACGCGACAATCGCGCAAATCCGCACAGTTAGTAGTCGATGCGTCTCACAGGGGCGATGCGATAAAATGCGGCCTAGGGTCTGCTCGCTGCACGTAGTCGGCGATGTTCCAGCGGAGTTTGGCCGGTGGCGGCGCGGAAGGCACGGGTGAAGGCGCTTTGGTCGGAATAGCCGCACGCCAGGGCAATGTTCGCCACCGATCGTTTCGTTTCCCGCAACAGGCGCGATGCGGCTGTCAGGCGCGTTTTCGTGATGAACTGCGAGGGCGTTAGTCCAAACAGGCGCTTGGTGAGACGGGCCAATCGCTGCCGCGACATTCCTGATTTCCTGGCCAGCAGAAGCGGCGTCATCGGTGCTGCGGGATCCTGCTCATGCTCGCCGATGGCGGCGGCAAATGCGAGCGGGATTTCGTTCGAATCGAGGGGCGTCCGCACATCTTGGGAAAAACCGATCAGTCCGCTCACGGCGCCGGAGGCATCGCGGATGGGCAACTTGCTGGTGAGGCACCAGACGGGCTCGTGCGGACGCTGCCATTGCAACTCCAAGTGGCAGATCAGCGGACGACCCGTTCGCAAGACCCGCTCGTCCTGCTCGGTGGGAATGCGTCCAAAGTCACCGGCGCAGATGTCGCAGGGCCGCTTGCCAATGGCGTCTTCCTTGCGCGACAAACCGTGCCGCAGCAGCAGCGATTCGTTGACCAGCACATAGCGCCCCTGCGCATCTTTGACGAAATAAGCCGTATCGGGTGCGAGGTCAAACAGCGATGCCAACAGCGCGAGGTCCACGGAGGCCGGCTCGCCGGTGCGGTCCTTCTGCTCTCGGTTTGTGCGCGGTTTCACGTGGGGACGATTCTCACGATCAAGAGCGAGCGATTTGTCAGCATTATAATGCCACGAGCTTTTGGGCAAAGAAATAAAGGGGGGGTATGGTTTTGTCACCGCTGCGGGGCTGCTTCGTCGTCTGCCTGATATCGCTGGTCAGTACCGCTGCGGCCCAGCCCCCTGCGGATGCGCTGCATAGCCGTCTGGCAAAGGAGCCCTTGAGCGACCTGGCGCGGGCTGCTCGCAAGCAGGGAGACGCCGGGCGCGGGGCGGTCTTGTTCTTTCAACCGTTTCTGACGTGTGCCAAGTGCCACGACGCCGAGGTCGAGAGCCAACTTGGTCCCGACATCGCGAAAGCCGGCGACCAGGCAACCGCCGAGCACTTGATCGAATCGGTGCTACTGCCTTCCAGGCAAATCAAGAAGGGGTACGAGCCGGTCACCGTATCGACTACCGACGGGCGCACCATCACCGGACTGCTCGTGAAAGAAACGGACCAGTCGCTGGAACTGATCGATCCGGCGGGGGGCAAGCGGGTGCTCGTTCCCGTCGGCGACATTGATCAAAGGAAGGTCGGAGGTAAGTCGCTGATGCCGGAAGGTCTGGTCAATCTGCTGTCGGATCGGCAGCAGTTTTTGGATCTGGCCAAGTATTTGATTGAAGTGGCGGAAGGGGGCCCCAATCGCGCCCGGGAACTGCGACCGGCATTGGCGGCGTTCGCCCTTCCAGAGTACGAACAGGACATCGACCATGCGAAGCTGATTCGCGGAGCGGATGACGGGGCGCTGAAGCGCGGGGAAGCTATCTATGCGCGCGTCTGCGCGAATTGCCACGGTACGAAGACTCTGCCGGGCTCGCTTCCCAACTCTCCCCGGTTCGCCAACTACACGTTCAAGAACGGGAGCGACCCGTATAGCCTCTATCAGACGCTGACGCGCGGATACAACCTGATGGCCCCGCAGACCTGGATGGTGCCGCAGCAGAAGTATGACGTCATCCATTACCTGCGCGAGTCATACTTAAAGGGGCAGAATCCGTCACAGTACACGAAGATCGACGACAGCTATCTCGCTCAATTACCCAAGGGTAAATCGATCGGCCCGGCCCCCGCCAGCGTCGAGTCGTGGATAGCAATGGATTATGGTCCCAGCCTGATGAACACCTACGAAGTCGGTGGGCCGGGACCGAATATCGCCTATAAGGGGCTCGCGGTCCGTCTGGATCCGGGCGGCGGCGTTTCCCGAGGTTCCCACTGGGCGCTGTTTGACCACGATACTCTGCGTTATGTCGCCGGCTGGTCGGGTAGTGGGTTCATCGACTGGCGGGGAATTCACTTCGACGGCCAGCACCAGGTACATCCGAAGCTCGTGGGCGAGTTGCAGGTGACCAACCCCGTTGGCCCAGGCTGGGCCGACCCGGAAACCGGCAGCTTCAGGGATCTCCGCCTGCGTGGCCGCGATGACCGTCCCTATGGACCGCTGCCGCGGAAATGGGCTAGGTTTCTGGGCACGTACAGCTATGGCGACCAGACCGTCATCTCCTATTCCGTGGGTGATGCGAACATCCTGGAACTGGAGGGTCTAGAAATCGAATCTGCCGGAAAGATCAACGCGTACACCCGGACGCTGGAAATCGGCCGGTCGTCGCACGATCTGCTCGCTCGCATTGCCCCGGCAGAGGTATCAGCGGCGGTTGTTGGCGATGCGCGAGTGTCTTTGGTCACGCACGACGGGTTCCATGTCTTGAAGATTCCCGCCGCAGCCACGCCGACGCGCGTCAAAGTACTGATGGCGAAGATTTCGGCGGTCGACCTGGCTGCCTTCGCGAAGACTTCACCGGCGCCCAGGCCGCTACAGCCGCTTACCGTAGGCGGGCCAAGACGCTGGCCGGAGGTGCTCAAGACCGCGGTTACGCTGGGTAAAGACGCTGGGCCGTTCGCGGTGGACACGTTCGGCCTCCCCGAGCGAAATCCTTGGAACGCTCAGCTTCGGCTCACCGGCTTCGACTTCTTTCCAGACGGCCGTCGAATGGCAGTCTGCACCTGGGATGGCGACGTGTGGGCAGTAAGTGGCATCGACAAACCCGAGGGGGGATTGACCTGGCAGCGGATTGCCACCGGCCTGTTCCAGCCCCTCGGACTAAAATTCCGCGACGGGGAAATCTTTGTGTGTTGCCGCGACCAGATCGTGAGGCTCCATGACTTGAACGCCGACGGCGAGACCGACTTCTACGATTGCTTCAATAACGATCATCAAGTGACGGAGCACTTTCACGAGTTCGCGATGGGGCTGCAAGCGGACGCCGAGGGCAACTTCTATTACGCCAAGAGCGGGCGACACGCCCTCAAGGCGCTCGTGCCCCACCACGGCACACTGCTGAAAGTCAGCCGCGACGGCGCGAGCACCGAAATCCTCGCAACGGGATTTCGGGCGGCGAACGGTGTCTGCTTGAATCCGGATGGCACGTTCTTCGTGACCGATCAGGAAGGGTTCTGGACGCCCAAGAATCGCATCAACCTGGTCGAGAAAGGCGGATTCTACGGCAATTTGTGGGGCTACACAGACATTACGGACACCTCCGATTCGGCCATGCAACAGCCCTTGTGCTGGATCACCAACGAGTTCGATCGATCGCCGGCAGAACTGATCTGGGTGCCGGAAAACACCTGGGGTCCGCTGAGCGGCGCGCTGCTCAACACATCCTATGGGATGGGGCAGATCTTCGTGGTACCGCACGAAAACGTAAGCGGACAGGCCCAAGGCGGCATGTGCGCTCTGCCGCTCCCCAAGTTTCCAGCGGGGATCATGCGCCCGCGGTTTCACCTGACGGATGGCCATTTGTATGTCTGCGGAATGTTCGCCTGGGCCGGCAATCAGGTCGTGCCAGGCGGCTTCTATCGCGTGCGGCCTACGGGCAAGCCGGTCGATCTTCCCGTTGGCTTGAAAGCCCGAAGTGGCGGAGTGCAACTCGCTTTCACCGACCCACTCGATGCGAAGTCGATTGCACCGCAGAACTTTGAAGTGAAAGTCTGGGGACTGAAGCGCAGCCAGAACTACGGCTCGAAGCACATCGGCGAAAAATCGCTGACCGTCGCCGGCGCGGCTCTCGACGGCGACAGACGAACGGTGACCTTGGAGCTTCCCGACCTGGCACCAACTTCGTGCATGGAGATCAAGTATCGCCTCCAGGGAGATGACGGACGCCTGATAACCGGAAGAATCCACAATACGATCCACGCGCTGGGAACTGAGAAATGAAAATCGCCCGCATCTTTGCTCATCGCGCCCTGTTGCCGCTCGTCGAAGGCTCTTACAAGTGGTCCGGCGGAAAATCAGTCTCGGTCTTCGACAGCACGATCGTGGGCGTGGAGACCGAGTGCGGAATGGTCGGCTATGGCGAGGTCTGTCCGCTGGGGCCGTTCTACCTGCCGGCTTATGCCGAGGGGGTGCGGTCGGGAATCAAGGAGCTGGGTCCGCACTTGATCGGGTTTGATCCGCGCGAGCTCGCCAAGCTCAATCAGCGCATGGATGCCGCGCTGAAGGGGCATCCGTACGTGAAGTCCGGCATCGACATCGCTTGCTGGGACCTGCTGGGCCAGGCGACAGGGCTGCCGGTCTGTGTGCTAATGGGTGGCCGGTTTGGTGAAAGCGTGCGGCTGTACCGGGCGATCTCGCAGCGGCCGCCCGAGGAGATGGCCCGCAACGTCGCCGGCTATCGGGCCGAGGGGTACACGCGGTTCCAGTTGAAGGTGGGGGGCGACCCGGATCAAGACATCGAGCGGATCCGACAAGTGCGAGTCATCCTCGAGCCCACCGATCGCCTCGTCGCGGATGCCAACACCGGCTGGACGCAACACGAAGCACTGCGAGTCGTCCGCGCCGTTCGTGACGTGGACGTGTACATCGAGCAGCCGTGCCTCACCTATGAAGAATGCCTGGCCGTCCGCCGGCACACCGACCATCCTTTCGTGCTGGACGAAAACATCGACGGGCTGGATATCCTGTTGCGAGCGAAGGCCGACCTGGCGATGGATGTGGTGAACCTGAAGATCAGTAAGCTGGGCGGACTCACCAAGACGAAGCAGGCTCGGGATCTGTGTGTTTCGATGGGGATCGCCATGACCCTCGAAGACAGTTGGGGCGGCGATATTACGACAGCCGCAATCGCGCACCTGGCCCACAGCACTCCCGAAGAGTTTCGCTTCACGAGCACCGACTTCAACAGTTATGTGACCGTCAGCACCGCGGCGGGAGCGCCGCAGCGCGAGCAAGGCTATATGGCCGCCAGCCAGACGCCGGGACTGGGCGTCCAGCCACGATTGGACGTGCTGGGGCCGCGCGTGCTCGAAGTGACTTGATTCGCCGATCAGAACCAGGAGATCGTTATGCCTGACACGGAGAACATCTTTCACGGCTGCCTGCCCGCCTTGATGACGCCCTGTCGCGCCGATCGCACGCCCGACTACGACGCGCTCGTCCGCACCGCGCGGCGGCTCGTCGAGGCGGGGATGCGCGGCGTCGTCTATTGCGGTTCGATGGGGGACTGGCCGCTGCTGACCGACGCGCAGCGGCAGGAAGGCGTGCGGCAATTGGTCGCTGCCGGAGTGCCCGTCGTCGTGGGCACGGGCGCTCAGAATCCGCGTGCTGCCGCCAATCATGCGGCCCACGCGAAAGAGGCGGGAGCCCGCGGGCTGATGGTGATTCCCCGGTTGCTGTCGCGGGGAACATCCACGGCAGCCCAGAAGGCCCACTTTTCCGGCGTACTGGCCGCAGGAAACCCGCTGCCGGCAGTGATCTACAACAGTCCCTATTACGGATTCGAAACGAAGGCGGACCTGTTCTTCGAGCTGCGGAAGGAGCACCCCAACCTCGTCGGCTTCAAGGAATTCGGCGGCCCGCGGTCGCTGAGCTACGCCGCCGAGTACATTACCAGCGGCGACCCCAGTTTGACGCTGCTGGTCGGCGTCGATACGCAAGTCGTGCATGGCTATCTGAACTGCGGCGCGGTCGGGGCCATCACCGGCGTCGGCAACGCGCTACCCAAAGAGGTCCTGCGGCTAATCCAGCTCTGCGAGCAGGCCGCGGCGGGCGACGTCGAGTCCAGGCGCCTGGCGCAGGAACTGGGGGGCGCGCTGCAAGTGCTTTCCACGTTCGATGAAGGCCCCGACCTCGTCTTGTATTATAAGGCGCTCATGGTTCTCGAAGGCCTTTCCGAATACGAACTTCATTTCAACGAGTCGGACCGGCTGAGTGCGAGCCAACGCGAGTTCTTGCACGCGCAGTGGCGGCAGTTCAAGCGCTGGTGGAGCGAATGGCCAGGCGCAAGGTGACAATCCAGTCCTATAAGGGAAAGACCACGCATGACGTCGCGATGCTTGTTGGCCGCTCTCACAATGTTTCTCCTCACGCCGCTGCTCGCTCTGCCGGCAGCCGCGGAGATCCCAGCTCAACTGCCCGATCCTGACGGCAAGCCGGCCGATTTGTCGCAGCCGATCCAGGTTTACATCATGCTGGGGCAGTCGAACATGCTTGGTTTTGGGCGTGTCGGACCGCGGGAGTCGAAGGGCTCGCTCGAGTTCCTGGTCAAGGAGCAAGGCAAGTACCCGCACCTCGTCGATGACTCGGGCCAATGGACGACGCGGCAGGATGCTCGCTACGTGCATGTGATGGATCAGCGCGGCGTTGACTACAAGAACTTGGAGAAGTTCGGCGATATGCGCAACGAGTGGCTGACTCCGAATAAGTCGTTCGGCCCCGAACTGGGCTTCGGGCACGTCATGGGGCACTTTCACGACGAGCCCGTGCTCTTGCTCAAGGCGTGCATCGGCAATCGGAGTCTCGGTTGGGATCTGCTCCCGCCCGGCAGCGAACGGTTCGAGCACGAGGGCAAGATTTACGCGGGCTACCAGGACGTCGCCAACTTCTGGGACAAGGGGAGCGAACCGAAGCCCGTTCGGTGGTACGCCGGCCGGCAATACGACGCCGATACAGCCCACGCCAAAGCCGTGCTGAAGAACCTGGAGAAGTACTATCCCGGTTACAAGGGTCAGGGCTACGAGGTCGCAGGCTTCGTGTGGTGGCAGGGACACAAGGATCAAAGCGCCGCGCTGGCCGGCCGCTATGAGCAGAATCTCGTGCGCCTCATTCAGACGCTCAGGAAGGACTTCGATTCACCCAGCGCGAAGTTCGTGCTGGCCACCGGCTGCGGCAATCCCGGCCGCGAGGGCTTTGGCTTGCAGATCGCCACCGCGCAACTCGCCGTCGATGGCGACAACGGGAAATACCCTGAATTCAAAGGCAACGTGAAGGCCGTCGATACCCGCGACCTGTGGCGCGAAGCGGACGTTTCCCCAGTCAATCAAGGCCATCACTACAACCACAACGCCGAAACCTACTACGAAACGGGCGAGCGCCTCGGCCGCGCCATGGCGGAGTTGCTCGAAAAGCAGGGAACATGCACCACAGGCCCCTCATTCAGCACGCGCTCACCAATTGCGGCTGAGGGCACTCGACCCAGACAATTCAACGTTCCGTGATGATGAACACGATGAAATCACTTGCTCGCTACGTTGCCCGGGCCGTGCTGCTGACACTTGTGGCGGCCGGGTCGCTCGTTGCCTCGGTGCGAGCCGCCGAATTGTCGAAACCGAGCATCGTTTACATCCTGGCGGACGATCTGGGTTATGGTGATGTCGGCTGTTACAACCCCGCGTCGAAGATCGCCACGCCGAACATTGATCGGCTGGCGGCGGAAGGCAGGCGTTTCACCGACGCGCATTCGCCGTCAGCGGTTTGCACGCCGACGCGCTATGGGTTGCTCACCGGGCGCTACGCCTGGCGGACGCGATTGCAGCGGAATGTGCTCGGGCCATTTTCGCAGCCGCTCATCGCCGATTCGCAGCTCACGGTTGCGGAGCTGCTGCGCGAGCAGGGGTACATCACGGCGTGTATCGGCAAGTGGCATCTCGGCTGGGGCTGGCCCCAGCCGGGTGACGGCGGCCAGCGGGATTTTTCGAGTCCGATTCCCGACGGGCCGACGACGCGCGGCTTTGACCTCTATTTCGGGACGGATGTTCCGAACTATCCACCGTACTGCTTTCTGAAGAACGACCGCACGCTCGGCATTCCCTCGGCCGCCGCACCCGTTGGTCGCGACGCATTTAACATTGCCGGCCCAATGCTGCCCGGTTGGAGGTTAGTGGATGTGCTGCCGGAATTGGAACGACGCGCGGTCCAGTACATCGAGGCCGCCGCGCAAGGGGGCAAGCCGTTCTTTCTTTTTCTGCCGCTGACATCGCCCCATTATCCGGTCGTCCCTTCGCCGGCGTTCCAGGGTCAGAGCCAGGCAGGCGAGTATGGTGATTTCGTCATGCAGACCGACCATGTGGTGGGCCAAGTGCTCAGCGCCCTGCAGAGCAGCGGCGTCGCCAAGAATACACTTGTGTTCTTCACCAGCGACAACGGCGCGGAAGTGGCCGGCGAAGTAAACCCCGGCGCCTATGCACGGCTGAAGAAGTTTGGTCACGCGAGCATGGGTTCGCTCCGGGGCGTGAAGCGGGACGCCTGGGAGGGGGGCCATCGAGTCCCGTTCATTGTCCGGTGGCCGGAAAAAATCCAAGCGGCGAGCACCTGTGACGAAACCGTTTGCCATGTCGATCTCTTGGCGACGCTGGCTGCCTTGCTCGATGTAAGACTTCCGGCCGACGCGGGCGTGGACAGCGTCAACATTTTGCCCGCCATGTTCGGCGACCAACGAGAGGCTCCGCTGCGGGAAGCGACGGTGCATCACTCCGCTCAAGGCAAGTTCGCGATCCGCCGCGGCGACTGGGTGCTCATCTTCGCGCCGACGGGCGACGACAACCGCAAACAAGGCGAACCAGCCTGGTTTCAGGAGGATCGCGGGTACGAGCCGCACTCCGCTGCTGGCGAGCTGTACAACCTCTCGACTGATCCCATGCAGAAAAATAACCGCTACGACGCCGAGACCGCGCAGGTGCAGCAACTGGCGACCCTGATGGAACGCTATGTCACCGACGGTCGAAGCACACCTGGCCCCAAGCAAATGAACGACGTGAACATCATCTGGGACAACCGGGCGGGGAATTAGGAGGCCGCGTTGGCGGCGGCTGTCGGGGCCACCCGCGGCGACATGGCGGTGCTGATGGATCGCGTGTTGAGCAGCCCTAAACCACTGTAACCCACGACGACGTACCGACCATTGTTAACTTTAGCCTGGCTCCTGTTCCTCGGTTGCGGCGCAGATCGGCAGCACCATCGTGCGAACGGTGTCTCTGTAACTTCCGGATATCCGGTTATGACCAGCGCTGAACTTTCGTGGAGCCGAATACAATGAGAGACGTAAAGCAGATGCGGACCGCGCACGTGCCATTCAGTTCCCCATTCCAGTTCACCGCCACGCTGCGCTCCCTGGCGGGCATCATTTTTCTCGCATTCCTCGCCGGTTTCAGCCCGGCGATACCTGCCGAGGCGCGGCGGCCAACGCTGCAAATCATCAACGGCAGCGGGCAAGCCGTGGATGTCTTCTGGCTCAAGTCCGACACCGAGCGCGTATCAAACGGATCAGTGGCGCCGGGCGAACACACGCTCATCACCACCACGCTCGGCCATCGCTTTGCCGTCGTGAGCCAGGGGGACAAAGCCGAGCGCATTGTCACCAGCGAAGTTCCGGTGCAGGCGATGCGGTTTGATCCGCCCGATGCACATGGCATCCCGGCGTTCTACACGCAGCGTGTGACTGCCGGCGGGTTTCCCATCGTGGCTTTAGCGGCGGTGAATCCTTATGCGCTCAAGGAGGCGGCTTATCTCGTGGACCTGATGCTGGCCCAGCGGCCGGATGTCCGCTCGGCGATGATCAAGAGCGGCGCGAGACTCAGCATCCTTGCGTGGAACGAATTCACCACCGACCAGCCCGAGTGGAAGTGGCTCGCGGAGCAGCCGGTGCCGGGCTTTACGGGCATCTCCGCGCGCGATTATCGCGACGCCCGCGCGCGCGGCATGGGCGGCAGCGAGACCGATCCGTTTTGCTCGTGCGGGGAAGAAAACTTGCTCCGCTATCGGGGCGATCCCTATGCGGCCGAATGCATCCTCATCCATGAGTTTGCCCACAACATTCACCTGCGCGGGATGGCGAATGTAGATCCCGAATTCGATGCCCGCGTGAAGGCCGCTTACGACGCCGCGATGCTGGCGGGATTATGGAAAGGCAAATACGCGGCGGTGAACCATCACGAATACTTTGCCGAGGGCGTGCAGTCGTGGTTCGACAATAACCGCGAGGACGACCATGACCACAACCACGTCAACACGCGCACGGAATTGCTGGAATACGACCCGGGCCTGGCCGCGCTGTGCCGCGAGGTCTTCGGCGACACGAAGCTAAAGTGCACCAAGCCGGCCACGCGCCTTACCGGCCATCTGGCCGGCTACGATCCGGCAAAGGCGCCGGAGTTTGTGTGGCCAATGCGTTTGCAGGAGGCCAAACGGCAGATTCGCGCCGCCGCACAGTCCCGCGATCGCGCCGCCAATAATCCCGACGGCCGCGAAACGCGCGACATCGCGGGCTGGCAGGTTCACATCAGCCGCAAGTTGCTCAGCGAATCCGAAAAGGCGACGACCGAGCAAGCGCTGAATCTGATGCAAGCCCAGTTGGAGCGAATCACGCAAGTTGTCCCGGCGAAGGCCGTGGATGAACTGAAAAAAGTGCCGCTGTATGTCTCCCCTCCCTACGATGGCACGCCGGCCCGGGCCGAGTATCATCCCGACCAGGGTTGGCTGCTGGCGAACCAACGCGACCCGGCAATGGCGCAGGCCGTCGAGTTTACCAACACGCGTGACTTCGAGGCCGAATGTCGGCGGATGCCGGCCTTCGTGCTGCACGAACTCGCGCACGCCTACCACGACCGCGTGCTCGGCAACGACCACGCGGGCATCAAGGCGGCTTATGAAGCTGCCAAAGCGTCGGGCAAATACGACCGCGTCGAGCGACAGGATTCCGAGGGCCGCAAGCGGATGGATCGCGCCTATGCCCTGACCAATCCGCAAGAGTACTTTGCCGAGAATACCGAGGCGTTCTTCGCCGAAAACGATTTCTTCCCTTATACACGCCCGCAATTGCAGGCGTACGACTCGGGAATGTTCAACCTGCTGGAAAAGCTCTGGAAAGGACCGACACGATGAAACGGCTGCTGACAAATTCGCTCCTCGGACTGCTGCTGGCGGCCGTCCTGACCGCAAGTGCCTACGGCAAGCCGCTTCGGGTGTACATCCTGGCGGGGCAGTCGAACATGGAGGGGCATGCCAGGATCGAAACCTTCGACTACATCGGTGACGATCCGGCAACCGCGCCGCTGCTCAAGAAGATGCGCGGCGCCGACGGAAAGCCGCGCACCTGCGATGACGTCTATATCAGCTACTTCACCGGCAGCGGGGACGACAACGGCGAGGGGTTTGGCAAACTCACGGCCGGTTACGGCTCGCGGCGCAATCCGCAAGAGGACGGCGGCAAGATCGGTCCCGAGTTCACGTTCGGCATCACCCTGGACGAGGCTTACGACGAGCCCGTCTTGATCATCAAAACGGCTTGGGGCGGCAAGAGCCTGCATACCGATTTCCGGCCGCCCAGCGCCGGCCCTTACGTTTTCAGCGCAGAGCAGCTTGCCAACTTTCAGAAGCAGGGCAAGAACCTCGATGAGGTCAAAGCGGCCAAAGCCCAAGAAACAGGTCGTTATTACCACCTCATGCTCCAGCACGTGAAAGCGGTGCTGGCCGACATCAAGCGGGTCTGTCCCGAATACGACCCCAAGCAAGGTTACGAACTCGCGGGCTTTGTCTGGTTTCAAGGCTGGAACGATCTGGTCGATTCCGGCACGTACCCCGATCGAGCCCACCCCGGCGGCTACGATGCCTACAGCGACGTCTTGGCTCATTTCATCCGCGATGTCCGCAAGGAGTTGAACGCCCCCCAGTTGCCGTTCGCGATTGGGGTGTTGGGAGTTGGCGGCGAAAAGGCGAACCCGCAGACCCTCGAGTTCCGCAAGGCGATGGCGGCACCGGCGGCGCTGCCGGAATTCCAAGGCAATGTTGTCGCCGTGCCGACCGCGCCGTTCTGGTCCGAGGAACTTGGCGCAATTGCCGACAAACGGGAACAGGTATCGCAAATGGCCTATTTTCTGCGCAGCAAACACAAGGACCACGCGAACAAGGACGGCTCGATGACCGAAGCGCAGCAGCGCGAATATGTGAAGCACTTTGAGGCCAAAATCATCTCCCCGGCTGAAGCCGCTGTGTGGCAGCGGGGCGCGTCGAACCAGGGCTACCACTATCTCGGCTGCGCGAAGACATTCGCCCTCATGGGCCAGGCTTTCGCAGCGGAACTGATAAAGCTTCGTTCTTCGCCAAAAGCGAACTAGTTCCCGGGAACAAAAGGTAACTCTTGGCGAGGATACCCTCAATACTGCCGCCGTAACCAATTTGCGATAGCGTGCTTCAACTCGCGTCGGTCACATCGACCGACTTAGCTTCAAGCTTCGAGCGGACACACGAATCTCGCGGAGCAATCGAGCCGGATTGCTTAACCGAGCCGGCAGGACGCCGAGCTGCGACGAAGCGGCGAATTTCAACCGGCTCGCAAATAGTCCGCTCTCTCCGGCTGAGCCCTGGCATTTCCGCTTCCGAGCAGCTGTACGTCTTCTGCCCAAACGACGACCGGTCGCCGCTGGCTCGCTACAGCACGCTGCGAAAGCCGCCAGGGCCGGCGATTGTAATTCCGTTCTTCCCCGTCACCACAACATCCACAGGAACCACTACGCATGACCACATTGGTTGATGAGCCACGGGCCGACAGCTCGCTTTCCCCGGCCCAGCGGCTGCGGGGGACGATGGCGGCCGTGGCCCTGCACTTTACCTGGTTCGGCGTCCGAAAGTCGCTGAACACCGAGCAGAAAGCCCAAGCCGCCGACGCCTTCGGTGCCGAAGGCGCGTATCTGAGCGCCGGCAAGAAGCTGATCGATACTTCCCATCCGGCCTTCAAAGCGGTGACGGCCCTGAAGTCGCAAATCGTCCAGTTCTTGAGGAGTATGTCGGTGCCGTACCCGGAGCCTGGTATAAGGTTGATCCGCCGCGATGAGATTGGCCTGTTCGACACCAAGCTCACCAGCTTGCGGCAGGAGCTCGACGAAGCGGTGGCCAACCTTGACCGCCATTTTTCTGAGCTCAAGGCCGCAGCCCGTCGCCGGTTAGGCCGGCTGTATAATCCGGCCGACTACCCCGAGTCGCTGGTCGGCCTATTTGGCGTGACGTGGGAATATCCCAATTGCGAGCCTCCGGCGTATCTCCAGCAGCTCTCGCCAGCTCTGTACGAAGAAGAATCCCGTAGGATCGCGGCCCGCTTCGAGGAGTGCATCCGGCTGGCCGAGGAAGCTTTCACGGAGGAGTTTGGCAAGCTGGTATCCCACCTCAGCGAACGGCTCAGCGGCAGCGAAGACGGCCGCGAGAAGATCTTTCGTGACTCGGCCGTGCAGAACCTGTCGGAGTTCTTTCAGCGATTTCGACATCTCAACGTCCGCTCCAGCGAGCAGCTCGATCAGCTGGTCGAGCAGGCGTCGCGGATTGTCCGCGGCGTGCAGCCCCAGGCGCTCCGCGACGACACGCAGCTGCGGCAGCAGATCGCCTCGCAGCTGGCCGGCGTCCAGAGCCAGATCGAGGGCATGCTCGTCGACCGGCCGCGGCGCGCCATCCTGCGCCGGCCCCGCTAGGTGACCGCCATGCAATTGGTCATCACCGCCAGCGGCCAAGTCCGCTATGTCTACGACGAAGCCGTGGATCTCTCGGCTCTGGGCCGATCCACGATCTCACGGGCCTCCCATGTCGAGCCCGACGAGCAGGGCCAGTGGCTGGCGGATCTGAGCCCGGTCGGTGGCCCCTGTCTGGGCCCCTTCCCGCTCCGCAGTCAGGCGCTGGCCGCCGAGCATGATTGGCTTGAGTCCAACTGGCTTGTTCCGTCAGCCAGGTAGGCAGGCTTCAGCCCGCCCCCGAAGTAAGTCCCCTTTGTGCATGCCAGTCCCGGCGCGCGCTGGGGCCGGCTGCGTTTGTTTCTGTTCCCCCCTGACCCAAGGAATTGTTCCATGTCCCAAGCAGAACTTGAACGTCAAGTCAGTCGGCTTACGGGTGAATCGCGCCGCGAGGTCCGGCGGCGGGGCTTTTCGATCGTGTCCCCGCAAATGTTGGCTGTCGATCCGGAGGCGGGAGAACTTTCCGAGCCGCAGTTCCTCGACTGGGATCAGGTCGAGGCCGATCGCTACGGCCGAGCGGCCTGATCCTCCAGTTGCTTTCGTCTCGACGGCAGCCGCGTGGCTGTCGCCTAAGAAAACGTCTGGCGGGAGCGGCTTGCACGGCACGCGCCGCGCAGGCCGCTCCTGGCCCACTCCCTCGCAACTTTCCCGTTTCCCCAAGAAAAACCCCGGAGGAAAGCGTCATGCCGCTTACCGTCAACGTCGGGCTCTCCAAGAAGGTCGGACTCCCGGACTATGGGAGCCTGGGCGCTTCCTGCCACGTCGAAGTGGAACTGGACAGCAGCCTGGTCTTCTCGGACCTCGACGCGTTTCAGCAGAAGGTGAAGCAGGCGTT
>DATKDU010000185.1:0-7775 GCA_035512595.1 Pirellulaceae bacterium | reverse complement strand
GCTCTCGGGGCGGCTGTAGATAATGCCGTACATGGCGTCGCCGGCGCGATGGGGGACTTCTTTCGCCCGATGGCAAAACTGGTCCCACAGCGGGCCGATGATGTGATTGTTGGTGTCCGGGGAAAGGGCGTGGATGAACGGGGTCTCCAGGCCGATGACGGTCAGAACGGGTTTTTCGACAATTTGGGGCAGTTGCATGGCGGCATTTTAGCCGACCGGCAGGGGCAATGTGACAGGAACATCATCGACAGGAAAATGGAGGCAGCCTTTCGTTTGTAAGACGGCCCTTCTGGGCCGTCTCCTCGCCCAGCTTGGCACGGGGCGCTCAAGCACGACGATCGACACTGGACGGCCCGGAAGGGCCGTCCTACGGAGAAACCGTTTTCCTGTCGGCGATCTTCCTGTCAGTCCCTTGCCGCAAGCCAGCCGCTGCTGGCGTCCTTGCGACAAACGGCATCGTCGTCGATACTCGCCTTGTCCCCTCCCCTGCCCCTCCTCCGCGACCAATGGTCGCGGCTTTACAAGATGCGACGATTCATTTCCGAGCTTGTCGAACGCGAGCAGATCGACGATGTGTTCCTGGTCGCCGACAAGCAGCTCCGCGCCAACCGCCAGGGGAATTACTACCTCCAGCTCCGGCTGGCCGATAAGACCGGCTCGATCACCGGCATGCTGTGGAACGCCAACGAAAAGATCTACGGCAGCTTCGAGAATGGCAATTACCTCCGCGTGCAAGGCTCGACGCAGATCCACAACGGCATTTTGCAGATGATCGTCACCCGGATCGACCCCGCCGATCCGGCCGGCGTGGATGAAACGGATTTTCAAACGATCAACTCGGCCCAGATCGACAAGCTGGCGGCCCGGCTGGCGCAAATGCTCCGCGGCGTCAACAATTTTCACCTGCGGAACCTGGCGGAGTGCTTTCTGGTCGATGAATCCTTCATGGGCAAATTCACGACCGCGCCGGCCGGCGTGAAGAACCATCATGCTTATCGGGGCGGCCTCTTGGAGCACGTGGTCAGCCTGATGGAGTTGTGCAGCGTCGTTGCGCCGCGGTATCCTGAGATCGACCCGGAACTGCTGCTGCTGGGGGCCTTTTTGCACGACATGGGGAAGATCGACGAGCTGACCTACGAGCGGGACTTGGGCTACAGCGACGAGGGGCAGCTCATCGGCCACGTCGTCATGGCGGTGAGCATGGTTGAGGGAAAGGCCAAGGAAGCCGCCAAGCTCTCGGGCGAAGAATTCCCCACCGAATTACTGCTGCGACTGAAGCACATGATCGTCAGCCATCACGGCGAGTACGAGTTCGGCAGCCCCAAGCTGCCGATGACGCTGGAGGCAATCGCCCTGCACTATCTGGACAACCTCGACGCCAAGATCTACTCCGCCGGGCAGATTCTCAAGGAAGACGTGAATTCCGACAGCCCTTGGACGAGTTTCAATGCCGCCATGGGAAGGAAGTTTTTCAAGGGGACAAAGTAGGGCACTCGCTCCGCGAGTGCCCAATTGGATTCGACGGCGGCGCGGATGCCTGATCGGGGGAAGATGTGGGAATCGGGCGGCCTTCTGTGCACTCGCGGAGCGAGTGCACTACATTCCCCCTTCCCTGCGAACCAAATCTGATCTAGACTGTCTGTATACAAAACAAAAGTAAGATCGCGGCCATTGGGGTCGCCCCGAAACAAGTTTTCTCTCCCGGTATGCCGATAGTGGCGCTTTCAGGCGCGGGACCGTGTGGTCCCATTCTTCCCGGCAGCCACCTTTCATGGAGTAGGCGCTCGGAATATGCGCCCCTAGAGTACAAGAATGGATGAAATGAACGAGATGGATGACAGCGCCCTGGATGCCGAGGCGCAGGACACGGACAATGCCGGCGAGGAAACTGCCGCCGGTCATGAGCGGGCGTCGCAGACGGCCCGCAAGCTGGAACCGATCGTGCTCGCCCACGTGCTGGGACCGAAGTATCAGCCGGTCAAGCCGCGGGTGATCGCCAGGCAACTGGATCTTCCCAGCGAGCAGCATCGGGCCCTCAAGCTGGCGATCCGCCGGCTCGTGAAGGACGGCAAGCTCGCATACGGCAAAGGGCATCAGGTGCGGCGGCCGAACGTGACGCCCCGATCTGCTCAGGCGAGCGGGGGGCGTCAGCCCCCTGATAGCGCCCTACGACAGCGGGAATCATCAGGGGGCTTACGCCCCCCGCTCGCCGGTGACCGCCCCCCGCTCGCCGAAGATCGGGCTGTGGGCGACGGTTCGCAGCCGCGACGCAAAAACGAGCTCGTCGGCACCTTTCGCCGGGCCAGCGGCGGCTATGGCTTCGTGCGGCCGACGGGGGTCAAACGGGGTAGCGACAAGAGCCAGGACATTTTCATTCCCGCCACGCGCTCCAAAGATGCTGCTGATGGAGACATCGTCCGCGTTCGCATCGGCAGCGGCCAGGGGCGCAGCCGCCGCGGCGAAATGCGCCAGGCCGGTGAAATCCTGGAAGTCGTCGAGCGGGAAACGAACCAGTTCGTCGGCACTTACAAGGAGCGCGGCGGCGAAGCAGTGGTCGAAATCGACGGCCGCACGTTCGCCACGCCGATTTCCGTCGGCGATCCGGGGGCCAAGGGCGCGGTCCCCGGCGACAAGGTCGTCATCGAGATGGTTCGCTTCCCCTCGCCCATGCATCCCGGCGAGGCGGTGATCACCGAGGTGCTCGGCGCCAAAGGACAACCGGGCGTCGATACCCTGTCGATCATCAAGGAATTTGGCCTGCCGGAGGAGTTTCCCGACGACGTGCTGGAAGCCGCCCGAACGGAAGCGGAAGCGTTTGACGAGTCGATCGGCAATCGGCTCGATCTGACCGGCGAAACGATCATCACGATCGATCCGGTCGATGCGCGGGACTTCGACGACGCGATCTCGCTGACGCGGCTGAAGAACGGCCACTGGAAGCTCGGGGTCCACATTGCCGACGTGTCGCATTTCGTGAAGGCCCGAACGCCGCTGGATCGCGAAGCCCGCGAGCGGGGCACGAGCGTCTACCTCCCCGACCGCGTTCTGCCGATGCTGCCGGAGGTGATCTCCAACAACCTCGCCAGCCTGCAGCCGAACAAGGTCCGCTACACGCAGACGGCATTCATCGAGTTCACCGCGGACGGAGCGCCGGTCGCTGGCGACTTTCACCTGTCGGCGATCAAAAGCTGCCGGCGGTTTGCTTACGAAGAAGTGGACGAGTTTCTGGCCGATCGCAAGGCCTGGAAGCAAAAGCTGACGCCGCAGGTTCACGAGCTTTTGTCGAACATGCACGAGCTGGCGATGATTCTGCGGCAGCGGCGCATGAAAAATGGGGCGATCGAGCTGACGCTTCCCGAAGTCAAGGTCGACCTCGACAAGCAGGGGCAAGTCAGCGGCGCACACCTGGTGAAGAATACCGAGAGCCACCAGATCATCGAGGAGTTCATGCTGGCGGCCAATGAAGCGGTCGCCCGCCATCTCCACGAGCGGGAGATCCACTTCCTGCGGCGGATTCACGAGCTTCCCGATCCGCGGAAGCTGCACCTCTTGACCGGCTTCATTCGCGAGCTGGGGATCGAGTGCGAAAGTTTGGAGAGCCGCTTCGAGATCAAGCGGGTCGTCAAGCTCGTTTCCGGCCAGCCGGAAGAGCATGCCGTGAATTACGCCATCCTGCGGTCGATGCAGAAGGCCGTGTACAGCCCGCTCGAAGAGGGGCACTACGCCCTCAACAGCGATCAGTACTGTCACTTCACCTCGCCGATTCGCCGCTATCCCGATTTGACCGTCCACCGGTTGCTGACGGCACTCGCCCAGCACAAGAAGCCCAAGTCGAACTTCGACGAACTGGTCGTTCTCGGCGAGCACTGCTCCGAGCGCGAGTTGCGGGCCCAGATTGCCGAGCGCGAGCTGACCAAGGTCAAGCTGCTGACCTTCCTGGCCACGAAGATCGGCATGGAGATGGATGCCGTCATCACCGGCGTGGAAGAGTTCGGCATCTTCGCCCAGGGGATTGAATTGCCCGCGGAGGGGCTGATCCACGTGGAGACGCTCGACGATGATCAATATCGCTACGACTCGGCGTCGCACAGCCTGGCCGGTTATCGCGAGGGGAATCGCTACCGCCTGGGCGACGTGATCCGCGTCACGGTCGGGCACGTCGATGTCGATCGCCGCCAGCTCGATTTCCGCCTGGCAGGACGCCTGGCCCGGTCGTCCAAGACCCGCTTAGCCCGGTCGTCCACGACCGGAGAAAAGCCCGACCGCCGACCGCGCCGTGACCAGCGCACCGGCCAGCGTTCCGAGTCACGCCAGCGAGTTAGCCGTCAGGATTCTCCCCGCGCTGGCGGCAGCCGCGGCACCGGCGGTCGCGCCAAAGGGGCGGGCAAACGAGGGAAGCCCAAGCGATGAGGCTGCGTTACGGCAACTCCGGCTTCGCGACTTGCGGCGCCTCCCCGGTCAATGACTCCAGGAACGCGACCAGCGCCGGAATCTCCGAATAACTCTGTCCCAGTAGCGGCTCCACATCCAGCGGCAATTCCCTGGCGCCCGCGGGCACGCCGCGGTAGTAGAACTCGACGACCTCCTGGAGCGACTTCTTGGAGCCGTCGTGCATATACGGGCCGGTCTGAGCGATGTTCCGCAGCGACGGCGTGCGGAACTTGCCGCGGTCTTCTTTCTTCCCCGTCACGGCGGCCAGCCCTTCGTCGCCGACGCCGATGCCGAGGCGATAGAGCTTCCCGTCGCTCAAGAGCGGCCCCTGATGGCAGCGGACGCAGCCGGCATCGCCGAGAAACAGGTCCATCCCCTGCTTCGCCTCCGCTGACAGAGCGGACTTCTCTCCGGCCAGATAGCGGTCGAGCGGCGACGGCCCGGTCACGAGCGTCCGCTCGAATGCCGCCAGCGCCTTGGCGATTCCCTCGCGGGTGACCTTGGTGCCGAACACTTTGTCGAATTGCTTGACATAGCCCGGCACGGCGCTCAGCTCTCTTTCCAGTTCGCCCAAGTCCTGGTTCATCTCGTCCGCCGATTGAATCGGGCCGAGCGATTGTTCCTCCAGGCTCTTGGCCCGGCCGTCCCAGACGTACCGCTCGTAGAACCCCACGTTCAGCAGGGTCGGCGTATTGCGGGCCAGGATTTTGCCGCCGTGCCCCTTGGCCTGCGGCAGGCCGTCCCCCATGGCCTTGTCCGGAAGATGACACGACGCGCAGCTCATCGTGTTGTCCCCCGATAAACGCGGGTCGAAGAACAACTGCTTCCCCAGGGCGATCTTCTCCGGCGTCGCCGGATTGTCGGCGGGGCTCGTCACCGCTTTCGGGAGTGGGACGAGCGGCTTTTTGTTCTCCCGGTCCTCGGCCGTGACTCCCGCCGTCCACGCGGTCACGATCACGACCGCCGCGAGGAGGGCATGAAGAAAGAGACAAAGTCCTGCGATTCTTATGGGACGCATCTGCCGGCGCTCTGTTACAATTCGCGGCCGCGGAAGTGATCGTCAGCTCGGGCATTCCGTTCGTCGCATTGTACCGCCCCATCGTCACCTATGGACGTTCCCTTCCTCCTTTTGATGGCCGCGGTCGGCGTGCTGGCCGGCGCCGTCGCTTCCGTGAGCGGCTTTGGGATCGGTAGCTTGCTGACTCCGCTCCTGGCCCTGCGCGTGGGGACCAAGCTGGCCGTGGCGGCCGTGTCGATTCCCCATGTCGTGGCGACTGCCTTGCGCTTCTGGATCATGCGCAAGGAGGTCGATCGGAAGCTGCTGTGGAGCTTCGGCCTGATGAGTGCGGCCGGCGGCCTGGTCGGGGCGCTGCTGCAGTCCTACGCCGAGAGTCCGCTCTTGACCGTGATCTTTGGCTTGCTGCTGACTTCCACCGGCCTGATGCAATCGACGGGAATTTCCCAGCGGCTGCGGTTTCACGGCCCGATGGCCTGGGCGGCCGGCGGCATTTCCGGGCTGCTGGGCGGATTGGTCGGCAATCAGGGGGGCATTCGCTCCGCTGCCATGCTGGGCTTCGATGTGTCGCCGCGGGCATTTGTCGCGACGGCGACGGCCGTGGGCGTGATCGTGGACGCCGCGCGAATGCCGGTCTACCTGGTCACGCAGGGGAAGGAGATTGCCGGCCTGTGGCCGGAGCTTGCCTCGGCGACTGTTGGCGCGGTCGTCGGCACGCTGATCGGCGATCGAATATTGCGGCGATTGCCTGAGCCCATCTATCGCCGCATCGTGGGCGTGCTGATCCTGGCGCTGGGGATCTACATGCTGTTTCGCGCCGCGGAGTAGTGCGCAGCGGCGGCGCAGTGTTCTCCGTTCCGCTGGTACACGGAATCAATTGGCGATGAATTCATCGAGATGCGTGCGAATGTACTCCGTAACCCCGTCGTCTCCCTCGATGCGATAGAACAGATTGTCCAGCTCAGGCAACGCCGAAGCGTTGCGTGCCTCGACGTACTGCTCGAGCATGCGCGAGAGGTCAGGCGTGCGGTAACTCAATTGTTCGCTCTCTTCCTCGAGGAAGAGCTCAATCGCGCGGGCCATCAAGCCGGCCAGTTCCGTAGCCCCAATCAGCTTGTATCCTTCCAAAGCCATAAAGGCCCAGTTGATTCCCTGATTGTAGAAGTACTGGTGAAATCCCCCATTATCTACTTCTGCGCGAACCCACCACGTGCTGTATACCGCCTGAAAGCCGCGGGGTAGCGCTGAAACAATTTCGACGTCATCCTTGTCGCTGCATTCAATCTTGATGCGGACGTAGTCAACGACCGCATCGGTTAAATCCCAGTCGTCGAGCGAGCGGAGGATGTCGCGCGTCAGGATTGGGAACCGCGGGCGGTTCTTGTATCGGGTCCAGAAGGAATCCTCCTCCGGCATCGCTTCGTTCCTTTGGAATAGTCGCAGTATCCGATCGAGCAGTTCTAACCACGGGCTGTTGGCAGTCCTCGATTGATATTCGCAAAACGCGCGAAGGCTGGGCGACAATAGCAGCGACAGCCCAACAAACAGGTACAAAGCCGTCTCGATCAGCGGCCAGGCAAATAGGGCGGACAAGACTTTCAAAAAAGCCCCCGCCTTTTCCGGCGGCGTCTCCAGCGACAGGTGATAGACGAGCAGGGCAATGACGGCCGCAATCGTCGCTGCGTGGATGAACGACCACCCTGCCATCAGCCAGCGAAGCCACCGTTGGCCCTGCCAAAGCGAAACCATGGCGATGATGGCGAAAAGCGGGGATACGACCGACCGCCACAAGTCGAACCGTTGGGTCGCTGCCTGCAGAGACAGGATGATTGCTGAACCTCGGTCCAGAACGACAAGCGTGGCTAGCGCCAGAAAAAACCACATTCCGCGACGTACGAGCCGGTTCACGAGTGCCTCCACAATTGGAGATTCGGCGATGGTAGTAGGCCTCGCAGGCAGCCCGATTGTAACGATTGTTCCGGTGGTCGGTTAAGAAACCCCAGCGGTCGCCTGGTGCCGGTCGTTTCGCCGATGCGGGTAATGCGGCGCGTATCGCCTGTGCCTAACCTGTCTTTGCTAGCGACGATGAGGCTTGTCATGCGCTTGTGGATCATACGGCGATGGCTGATGGCTGCGGGCTTGCTGGCCGTCGGACAAATCTCCCTGGCTCAGGAAGACGTCGATCCGCTCATCAACCTGGAGCGGCGGATCGAGGCGCTGGAACGAGAGAACGAGGCGCTCCGCGAGACGGTGTCGCGGCGGCTGCCGGTCAGTGACGATGCCCCTGCGACCGGCGTGGAGAGCGGTCCGAGCCATTTCTACACGACCG
>DATKDU010000184.1:0-6809 GCA_035512595.1 Pirellulaceae bacterium | reverse complement strand
CTTTCCCATGAAAAACGTGCTCGCGATGCTGTCGCTGGTGGGTCTGGTGGGTGCAGCCTTGGGGCTCGGAGTCGGCTACTACGGTGAGCCTGCAACCTTGGCCGAGGAGGCGCCCGCTGCGGCAGTCGAGCCGCACGCCGGGATGGGGATCATGGTGGGGGAGGTGACCACATCGAGTGCTCTCGCGCAGGTCCGATTGACCGCGTCCGATCATCTCGTGGAGGGGGATGTTCCGGGAGCCGCGGGAGTTGTGGAGTTCGTCCTGCGTCCGCTGCCGGATGGCGATGCGTCCGCGCCGGCCGGCAATGCCGCCACGCATTTCGTGACGGCGACGGCCGAGCGAGACTTCATCGCCCGGGCCTCGTTTACCGGTCTTTTGCCGGGCACTCGCTACGAGTGCGCGACGCGCATCGGCACGGACCGGCAGAATCTCAAGGCAGGTCCGTCGGCGCGCTTTGGAACGCTGCCGGGCGCAGATGCTGCTAGGCCGGTGCGTTTCATCGTCGTGACCGGCATGAACTACGCCAAGTTTCACGGCGACGACCGGATCGATCGAAAGCAGCACAAGGCCCAGAACAATACGGATCTGCCGTCCGCGTACCGCGGCTCCGACAAAGAGCTTGGGTATCCCGCGCTGAAGACCATTGTGTCGCTCAAGCCCGATTTCTTCGTGGGGACGGGAGACAACGTCTATTACGACACGCCGACGAAACCGCGGGCGGAAACGGTCGCCCAGATGCGGCGAAAATGGCATGAGCAATTCGTGCAACCGCGGTACCGCGACCTGTTTGCCGCCGTGCCCACCTATTGGGAGATCGACGATCACGACTATCGGGTCGATGATTGCGACAACACGGGGGACTACATGCCGACGCCCGAGATGGGGCGGAAGCTGATGCTGGAACAGTTGCCTTACGCGGCGGCGGACGCCGGCAACCCGCAAACGTTCCGCACGCACCGGGTCAGCCGCGACCTACAGATCTGGCTGGTGGAAAACCGCCTCCACCGCAGCCCCAACAAGATGCCCGATGGACCAGAGAAGTCGATCTGGGGACGCGAGCAGAAGGTGTGGCTCAAGCGGACCATCGAGGAGAGCAATGCTACGTTCAAGATTCTCATCTCGCCGACGCCGATGGTCGGGCCCGACGACCTTCGCAAGACCGACAATCATTCGAACGTCGGCGGGTTCCAGCACGAGCGCGACGAGTTTTTTGCCTGGCTCAAGGAAAACGGCGTGGCAGCCAGCTTCTACGTCGTTTGCGGCGATCGGCACTGGCAGTATCACTCGATCTCGCCCGCGGGGATCGAAAAATTCTCCTGCGGGGCGCTGGTTGACCAAAACTCACGCCTCGGACGCAAGCCGGGGGACAAACAATCGACCGATCCCGACGCCAAGATCCGGCAGCCGTATACGCAGGATCGACCATCGGGGGGCTTTTTGCTCATGGAGGTCGCTCCCGCGGCAAACGAAGGCCGCGCGAGCCTGGCGTTTCGCTTTTACGACGACTTGGGAAAAGTGCTTTACGAGTGCGTCAAAAATCCTAGCGCCAGGCCAGCGAAGTGATGCAGCGGATCGCCTTCCAGGTCGTTTTGCTTTTGCTGGTCGCGCAAGCCGCGTCTCGCGGCGCGGAAGTGCCAGCGAAGGTGACGTTCAATCGTGACGTGCGTCCGATCCTGGCGGAGAATTGCTTTTCATGCCACGGCCTGGATGCGAATCATCGCGAAGCGGGCTTGCGCCTGGACACCTTCGAGGGCGCCACGGCCGATCGCGACGGGTCGTGCGCCATCGTGCCCGGCGACCTTAGCCAGTCGGCACTCTGGCAGCGCGTCTGTAGCACCGACCCGGACGTGGTCATGCCGCCGCCGCCATCGAACAAGCAGCCGCTGAGTGCGGACAAGCGGGCGATCCTGAAAGCGTGGATCGAGCAAGGGGCAACGTACGAGCGGCACTGGGCGTTTGAGCCGCTCAGGGCGAACGAAGATTCCAGGGATTCGATCGATGCGTTTGTCGAGGCGAAACTGAATGAGCATGGCCTGACCTTCTCCCCCCAGGCCGATCAGGCCACGCTCATCCGCCGCGTGGCGCTCGATCTGACCGGATTGCCGCCGTCCGAGGAACTGCTCTCCCTGCCGTACGAGGAGGCGGTGGACCGGCTGCTGGCGTCGAGGCACTTCGGCGAGCACATGGCCGCCAGTTGGCTCGATGCGGCGCGGTATGCCGACACGAACGGCTACTTCGGCGACAAGCCGCGGCAAATATGGCTGTGGCGCGATTGGGTGATCGACGCGTTCAACGCGAACATGCGCTACGACCAGTTCACGATCGAGCAGCTCGCCGGCGATTTGTTGCCCGATCCGAGCATAAAGCAGCGGATCGCCACCGGATTCAACCGCAACCACATGGCCAACAACGAAAGCGGCAGCATCGACGAAGAGTTCCGCGTGGAGTACGTCGTGGACCGCGTGAACACGACGATGACGACCTGGCTGGGGCTGACGGCCGGCTGCGCCCAGTGCCACGATCACAAATACGACCCGATCACGCAGCGCGAGTTCTACCAGCTCTTTGCCTTCTTCAACAACGTGCCGGAAAAAGGGCTGATCGTCGACGACAATCCGCCGCCGCGGATGTCGGTGCCGTCCCCCAAGCTGGAGCGGGCCATCGAAGCAGCATCTGCCGCCACGCGCAGCGCGACGAACGCCTTTGAGCCGCTGCGGAAGCAAATCTCCGCCCAGATCAGCGAGTGGGAAAAGGAAGCGGCCCCCACGCTGCCGCTGCCGCCCGGCGAAGTGCTTTTTCACGAGCCATTCGACGACGCCGTCCGGCCGGATGCAAAGTCCGTCGGCACTTCGCTGGCCTTCGAAAAGGGAGCCCGCGGCCAGGCCGCCAAGTTCGACGCCACGCAGCACGTCGAGGCCGACGTCCCCGGCTTCGACCCCGATCGACCCTGGACCATCGGCTTGTGGGTGAAGGCCGACGGCTCGCTGAGCTGCCCGCTGTCGCTCATCGAGCCGGACGGAGACCGCCGCGGCATTGAGCTCATCTGGCAGAAGGGGCGGGTGCAAGCGAATCTGGTCCACCGCTGGGGCGCTAGCGCCATCGAGATTTTCACGGTCGAGGCCATCAGCGCCAAAAGCTGGCATCAGATCGTGGTCAGCTACGACAGCTCGCGGAAAGCAGCCGGGCTGCGCGTCTACTTCGACGGCAGCCCGACGACGCTGGAGGTGAAGCGCGATACGCTCGGCGGCACATTAGTCAATCGCCAGCCGCTGCGCATCGGGCGGCGCGATTCGGGGCTGGGGTTTTACGGTTTGATCGACGAAGTGCGGATGGTGCAGCGGGCGCTTGGTGAAAATGAAGTCCGCGACTGGTTCTGGAGGGAGCGCATCCGGGGGGTCATCGAAACGCCCCCAGAAAAACGCGCTGCCGCCGATGCCGACTCGCTCTTGGATTTCTACATCGACCATTTCGCCGACGATCGGGCACAGCAGGCGCGGCAGCGTGTGAAGGAGGCCATCGAGGCGGAGAAGTCGTTGCGCGAGGCCGTCCCCACCGTGCTGGTGATGGAAGAAATGGAAATGCCGCGGATCGCGCACGTGCTGTCGCGCGGCGAGTACGATAAGCCGGGAGAGGCCGTGACTGCGGACGTGCCGGCGGCCATCGCACCCTGGCCCACACGTGCGCCCCGCAACCGGCTCGGTTTGGCGCAATGGCTGGTCGCGAAGGAGAACCCGTTAACGGCCCGCGTCGCGGTGAACCGCCTGTGGCAACATTGCTTTGGCGACGGTCTGGTGCGCACGGTGGAGGACTTCGGCACTCAAGGGGAGCCGCCGACTCACCCCGAGCTGCTCGATGGGCTGGCCGTCTCGTTTCGCGATAGCGGCTGGGACGTGAAGGCTACGCTCAGGCGTATCGTCTTGTCGCGAACCTATCGCCAGCAGTCGGCCATGCGATCCAAGTCCGATCCTGAAAACCGCCTGCTGGCCCGCGGGCCGAGCGGCCGGCTGAGCGCCGAGATGCTGCGCGACCAGGCGCTGGCGGTTTCCGGTCTGCTCGTCCCCACGATCGGCGGGCCAAGCGCCAGGCCGTACCAGCCGCCGGGTCTGTGGGAAGCGGTCTCCTACAACGGCGAGGAGACTTATGTCGCGGACACTGGCGACGGCCTCTGGCGACGCGGCCTTTACACCTACGTGAAGCGCCAGGCGCCGCCCCCGCTGCTCTTGATCTTCGACGGCCCGACGCGCGAAAAGTGCACGCTTCGCCGGCCGCGCACCAACACGCCGCTGCAGGCGCTGTTGCTGCTCAACGACCCGGTCTTCGTCGAGGCGGCCCGCATGCTGGCCGCACGCTCGCTGGCAACTCCCGGCGACGATGCGGCGAAGCTGAAACAGCTTTGGCGGCGCGTTCTCGTCCGCGATGCCCAGGAGGATGAGGTAGCAATGCTGCACGGACTTCTTGCGCGCCAGCGCGAGCGGTTCGCCAAGGCGCCCCAGGCGGCCCAGCAGCTTTTGTCCGTCGGAGCGGCAAAGCACGATGCCAGGCTCGACCCGTGCGAACTGGCCGCCTGGACCGTGGTCGCGCAGGCCCTGCTCAACCTCGACGAGGCGGTCACGAAACGATGAGCACGACCCAAAATCGCCGCCAGTTCTTGAAAGCCTCCGGACTGGGGCTCGGCGGCATCGCTCTGGCGTCCCTCTGCAGCGAGACAGATGCCGCGACGCATTTCGCCCCCCAGGCGAAGCGGGTCATCTACCTCTTCATGCACGGCGGCCCGTCGCAACTGGATCTTTTCGACCACAAACCGGGCCTCAAAAAACTGCATGGCCAGGAGCTGCCGGCGTCCGTGCGGGGGGACCAGCGGCTCACCGGCATGACCAGCGGACAGGAGTCGCTGCCTGTTACGTCGTCCATTTTCCGCTTCGCTCGCCGCGGCGAAAGCGGCGCGTGGATCAGCGAGCTGTTGCCGCATACGGCGTGCATCGTGGACGAGTTGTGCATCATCCGCTCGATGCACACGGAGGCGATCAACCACGATCCGGCGGTGACCTACCTGCAGACCGGCCACCAGCAGCCGGGGCGGCCGAGCTTCGGCGCGTGGATCAGCTACGGCCTTGGCTCCGAAAGTAGCGACCTGCCGGCATTCGTCGTGATGGTCTCCCGCGGCAGTGCGGCGCGCCCAGCGGACCCGCTCTACGCGCGGCTGTGGGGTTCCGGATTTCTGCCGTCGAACCATCAGGGGGTGGCGCTGGCCAGTAGCGGCGATCCGGTGCTCTACCTGTCGAATAGCGCCGGAATTGACGCGGCGACGCGCCGCGATCAACTCGACGTGATTGCGGCACTGAATCGCAAGCAACTGGCCGAGCAAAACGACCCCGAGATCGCGACGCGGATCGCCCAGTACGAAATGGCCTTCCGCATGCAGACTTCCGTGCCCGACCTGACCGACCTGAGCGATGAAAGCGAGGCCACTTTCGAGGCCTACGGCCCGCAATCGCGTCAGCGGGGCACGTTTGCGGCCAACTGTTTGCTGGCGCGGCGGATGGCGGAGCGCGGCGTGCGGTTCATTCAGCTTTACCATCGCGGCTGGGACCAGCACTACAACCTTCCCAGTGACCTGCGCCTCCAGTGCGGCGACGTCGACCAGCCGGCCGCCGCACTGATTTGCGATCTCAAACAGCGCGGGCTCCTCGACGAGACGCTAGTCGTGTGGGGAGGCGAGTTCGGCCGCACAACGTACTCCCAGGGACGGCTCGAGCCGACCAACTACGGCCGCGATCACCACGGCCGCTGCTTCACCATGTGGCTGGCCGGCGGCGGCATTCGATCGGGCAGCCAATACGGCCAGACCGACGACTTCTGCTACAGCGTGGTCAGTAACGGCATCCACGTTCACGATCTGAACGCCACGCTGCTGAACCAGCTCGGCCTCGATCACACGCGGCTCACCTTCCGTTTTCAAGGCCGCGACTACCGGCTCACGGACGTCGAGGGAAAGGTGGTGAAAGGGATTCTGGCTTGAGAGCTCCGCGTTGCGTTGTCAGCGGCACTTCGCTCCCTTGGTCAAGCCGCGGGCGGTGGAGGCGCTGGGACGGTTAATGTGACCGCAACCCTTAATCAGCAGACTTCGCCGGTGCTTGGCACTTCAGCCTTGGCCTGCTGACGACGCCAGGCGGACGAGAGGGGGTAAGCCCGGCGGCGGACGCGGTTGATGCCTCCCAGGGGACGATGTGCGGCAAGTGCATGCCAAACGTTGAACGAGAGATGCTGGAATGCGTCCTGCTGCCGCAGCGAAGCGATCTCCTGCCGCGGGAGCAGCAGGTGGGCGACCGTACGATACGGGGATTCGCTTTCCGGCCAAAGAACTGCACTGCGCCCGCGGCGAGATGGAGACCTGAGACCATCCACAATTGCCATTGGCCAATTCACGTAGCCTTATCTCTTCCTACTTTCTCGGTAGGGTGGGGGCCCTGCCAGCGTAAAAATCAGCAACTCTTCGCCGGTGACGGTGCTGATGTCGTGGTGCAGGCTGACGACCTTGGCCTCGGCTACGCTTTCGATCATGGCCTCCAGAACCGGTCGCGCCGTTTCGATCAACTGCGTCCGCACTTGCTTGAGTGCCCGAGATTCACAGCCAACCCCATTGCATCTCACCGGACAATCGGTATCATCAGTGTTGGTCGAGTCACGCTTACTTGGCGATGGCTCGGCCAAAATGGATTGGGTTCGTCGGAAGACTGGATGAATGGCACCCCGGCATCTGCCCGGGGGGCTCGCTAGAAAGTAAACCGACGTGCCGGATCACCGCTGG
>DATKDU010000183.1:0-15899 GCA_035512595.1 Pirellulaceae bacterium | reverse complement strand
GCCGAAATCTTGGGCGGTCGCCTTGCGTGATGGCAGGGGATCACTATATTAACTGGTTTTCACCGCGGCGCAGAGGTCGTGCTGGGATGCCAGCGTAGCTCAACTGGCAGAGCAGCTGATTTGTAATCAGCAGGTTAAGGGTTCGAGTCCCTTCGCTGGCTCTGTCAGAGGGGCGGCTTAGGTCGCCGGGAACTCACGGCGCCCGCGGACCAAAAACAAGGAATTGGGGAGTTTCCCGAGCGGTCAAAGGGGACAGACTGTAAATCTGTTGGCTTACGCCTTCGTAGGTTCGAATCCTACACTCCCCACTTGAGCACCCCTGGGTTGCCCCACAGGCGCCTTGGTATGCTGGGTTGGTTTTGGTCCGGGAGCGTAGATCCGAGAGCTGCGGGTGTAGCTCAATGGTAGAGCACCTGCCTTCCAAGCAGGACACGAGGGTTCGATTCCCCTCACCCGCTCTGGAGTTGGTCGCCGCCAGCCGATCGGGAGAACTGTTAAAATAGCGTGTACTTCCAGCCACCAGCACCGGGCGACGGGCGGCATTTTTTGGGCTGCTGTAGCTCAGTTGGTAGAGCACGTCCTTGGTAAGGACGAGGTCGTGGGTTCAAGTCCCACCAGCAGCTCCTGGATTCGGCGGGGCCGGCATTGAACAGCACGGTACGTACGACATTCGATTCACTCAACATTTTCAGGTGTAGCAAGCAATGGCCAAGGAACAATTTGTGCGGACCAAGCCGCACTGCAACGTCGGCACGATCGGCCACATCGACCATGGGAAGACGACCCTGACCGGCGCCATCCTGGCGGTGCAGGCGGGCAAGGGGCTGGCCCAGTTCAAGTCCTATGCGGACATCGCCAAAGGGGGCACCGTCCGCGACGCCAGCAAGACGGTGACCATCGCCGTGGCGCACGTCGAGTATTCCACCGACAAGCGCCACTACGCCCACATCGACTGCCCCGGCCACGCCGACTTCATCAAGAACATGATCACCGGCGCCGCCCAGATGGACGGCGCGATCCTGGTCGTTTCGGCTGCGGACGGCCCCATGCCGCAGACCCGCGAGCACGTGCTGCTGGCCCGCCAGGTGGCGGTGCCGGCGATCTGCGTGTTTTTGAACAAGATCGACCTGGTGGACGATCCGGAGCTGCTGGACCTGGTGGAGATCGAGATTCGCGAATTGCTCTCCAAGTACGGCTTCCCGGGGGACGAGATTCCCATCGTCCGCGGCTCGGCGCTGCCGGCCTACCAGAATCCCAAGGATGCGGCGGCCAACAAGTGCATCGGCGAGCTGATGGATGCGGTGGACGCCTACATCCCGCAGCCCAAGCGGGAAGAGGACAAGCCGTTCCTGATGGCGGTCGAAGACGTGTTTTCGATCGAAGGCCGCGGTACGGTAGCCACCGGGCGTATCGAGCGCGGCATGGTGAAGGTCGGCGAGGAAGTGCAGATCGTCGGGCTGAACAAGGAGCCCACGAAGACGATCGTCACCGGCGTGGAAATGTTCAAGAAGGAGTTGACCGAAGGGCGGGCGGGCGACAACGTCGGCTGCCTCCTCCGCGGCGTCAAGCGGGAAGACATCGAGCGCGGCCAGGTGTTGGCCAAGCCCGGCTCGATCACCCCGCACACCAAGTTCGAGGCGGAAGTGTACTGCCTGTCGAAGGAAGAGGGGGGACGGCACACGCCGTTCTTCAGCGGCTATCGCCCGCAGTTCTACTTCCGTACGACCGACGTCACGGGGACCTCCAACCTGGTCGGCGCCGAGATGTGCATGCCGGGGGACAACGTCAAGATCTCGGTCGAACTGCACAAGCCGATCGCCATGGATGACGGCGTCCGCTTCGCCATCCGCGAAGGGGGCCGCACGGTCGGCTCGGGCGTGGTGACGAAGGTCATTGAATAGGAGCACTGGGCGGGTCGCACCGGCTGCTCCCGCAAAAAAAACCAATGACCAAATCCCAATGACCAATGGGACCAACGGCATTGGTCATTGGGGCTTGGTCATTGGTCATTTGTAGATTGAAGGCATAGAAAAACACCAGGTGTTTGAGGTGCCTACGGGCGTAGCTCAATTGGCAGAGCACTGGTTTCCAAAACCAGGGGTTGTGGGTTCGATTCCTACCGCCCGTGCTTTTTTGGGGTGAGTGCTGCCCGCCAGCATTCATGAGAAAGGCCGCAGGGATTGCGGAGGGTTTCGATGGCGAAGGACAAAGCGATCGCGCCGAGCGCCCTGGGATTGTTTCTCCAGGAACTCGGCCAGTTCGGCATTTACAAGCGGACCCAGGGCCGGCTCACGCGGCAGTTCACCTGCCTGGCCGTTTGGATCGCCTTTGCGCTCGCGGCCTGGCGGATGTACTACGTGGTCGGCGACTGGCTGCCGCAGATGGCCGCATCGACCACTATGGTGCTGTCGTACCTGGTGCCGATGGTCGTGCTGGCGGCGGGCGTTTGGCTGGGCTATCGCCTGGTGAATTACGCTCCGTTTGCCGATTTTTTGATTGCCGTCGAAGCGGAGTTGAACAAGGTCACGTGGCCGTCGCGGACGGAGATGATTCGCAGCGCGATCGTGGTGATTGCGATCATGTTCGGTCTGGCGATCGTGCTTTTCGCGTACGACAACGTTTTGCGAGTGCTGTTGGCCTTGCTGAACATTGTGGATTGGCCGTTTTAGTAGAATCGTCGGCCAGGCGGCGAGCCGGCCGCAACGGCGATTTGGGAGAAATGGGTGTGAGCAGCGAGCCAAGCAGCGCGGAACCGCGGGAAGGCAGTGTTCCCGAGCAGACGGGGGAACCCCCTGTCAGCGCTGGTCCTGCGCCTGTTTCGTCCGGTCCCGTGCCACCCGCCAACGGCAGTCCGCCCACCGGTGGATCGGATTCCGACACGCATCCCTTTCCAGCGCCGCTAGGGGACGCGCCAGCGGCCGAGCCGGATGCGTCTGCGCCGGAGCCAGGCATGCCTGACGTGGAAGAGCCCGAGGTAGAAGAGCCGGAGGTGGACGAGCCGGAGGTGGAAGAGCCGTTTGTGCCGGCCGAGCCCCTGGAGTTCATCGACGAGTCGCAGGCGGAAGAGGACCTGAAGTTCGACTGGTACATTCTCAAGGTGCAGGTCAACCGCGAGGATTCGATCAAAGACGCCCTGCTCCGCCGCGTGAAGATGGAAGGCAAAGAAAAGTACTTCCGCGAGATCATCGTTCCCACGGAGGACATGGCCGAGTTCACCAAGACGGGCAAACGCAAGATCGTCAAGAAGAAGATCTACCCGGGATACATCCTGGTGAACATGTCGATCAACGACGAGACCTGGTTTCTCGTCCGCGAGACGCCGGGCATCGGCGACTTCACTGGTTCCGCCGGAAAGCCGACGCCCATGCTCCAGCAGGACGTCGATCGCATCCTGAGGACGAGCAAGGTGATCGAGGACGAGGCCAGCCTGGTGCGGACCGCCATCCCGTTCAAGTCGGGAGACCGGGTGCGGGTCAAGGAAGGCTATTTTCAGAATTTCGAAGGGGATGTGGACGCCATCGACGAGGCCAACGGCCGCGTGACGGTGATGATCAACATCTTCGGCCGGTCCACACCGGTGGAACTGGAGCATTGGCAAATTGAAAAGGTGTAGCGGCGAGCGGGGGGCGTCAGCCCCCTGATATCAGCAAAACGAACCCATCATGGCAAAAGCAAAACAAAAAACGGGCGAAGCAAAGTTCCAGGTTCCAGGAGGGCAGGCCACGCCCGCCCCTCCCGTCGGCACCTCGCTCGGCAAGTTCGGCATCAACCTGGGGCAATTCGTCTCCCAGTTCAACGAGCGGACCCGCGATTACAACGGCATTCCCATCCCCGTCGTGGTCTCCGTCTACAGCGACCGTTCGTTCGACTTCATCACCAAGAGCCCACCCGCTTCCGCGCTGCTCAAGATCGCGGCCGGTATCGCCAAGGGCTCGGGAGTGCCGAACAAGGAGAAGGTGGGCAAGGTCACGAAAGCCCAGGTCGAAGAGATTTGCAAGAAGAAGCTCGCCGACCTGAACGCCCGAGATTTGCCGCACGCGGCACGGATGGTCGAGGGAACGGCTCGCAGCATGGGCATTACGGTGGAAGGTTAGGCGTTTAACCGTCGCGTCCACGCGGCGAGAGACAAGATCATGGCACAACGTTCCAAACGATATCGAGCGCTGGCGGGCACCGGTCGTCCTTCCATGGAGACCGTTCCCTTGCCGGCGGCGGTCGAGAAGCTGAAGAAATTCGGCACCACGAAATTTGATCAGACCGTGGAAATTCACATGCGGCTGGGGATCGATCCCAAGCAAGCCGACCAGATCGTCCGCGGCAGCGTCGTGCTCCCCAACGGGATCGGCCGGACGCAACGGGTCGCCGTCTTCGCCAAGGGGGACCTGGCGGACCAGGCCCAGGCCGCTGGGGCCGACGTCGTGGGTCAGGAAGACCTGGCTCAGAAGATCAAGGATGGCTGGACCGACTTCGACGTGTGCATTGCCGCCCCCGACATGATGGGGCTGGTCGGTCCGCTGGGTAAGGTGCTCGGCCCGCGCGGCTTGATGCCCTCCCCCCGCGCCGGCACGGTGACGGCCGACATCAGCCGGGTGGTCAAGGAGTACAAGGCGGGCAAGGTCGAGTTCCGCAACGACAAGGACGGGATCGTCCACGCGGTGGTCGGGAAGACGAGCTTCGAGCCCAAGCAGCTTCAGGAAAACATCGAAAGCTTCGTCCACTTCGTGCTGGGCCTCAAGCCGGCGTCGATCAAGGGGCAGTACGTCAAGAGCGTGGCGCTGTGCGCCACGATGAGTCCGTCCGTAAGAATTGCCGTTTAACCCGCCGCGTCCACGCGGCCATTTCCCGGCGTGGTCGCCGGGGTTAACCGCCGCGTCCACGCGGCGAAAAAGAAACAGTCATGAGCAAGCACCTGAAAAGTCTGACCGTCGCCGAGTACAACCGCCGGCTGGCCGGAGTCAGCGACGCCCTGCTGGTCAACGTGATCGGCATCAACTCGCTGAATACCTACTTGTTGCGGAAAGAACTCCGCAGCAAGAACCTGAACCTGCTCGTCGTGAAAACCAGCCTGGCCCAGCGAGCCGCCGAGGGGACAAAACTGTCAGCGGCATTCGACGAGGGGGAAGGGAGCATGGCGGTCGTCTGGGGCGGGGAGGACTTCGTCTCCCTGGCCAAAGAGATCGTCGAGCTGGGCAGGCGGCCGGAATTTGACAAGCTCCAGACGCGGGGCGGCGTCATGGACGGCGAGAAGCTGACGGCGGAGAAAGTGGCCGAAGTCAGCAAATGGCCGAACCGGACCCAGCAGATCGGCATCCTGGTTGGTCAAATTCTGGCCCCGGGAGCCAATTTGCTGTCGCAAATCAAGGCTCCTGGCGGCCTGCTATTGAGCCAGGTGAAGAAGAAATCGGAAGGCGAGGAACAGCCCGCGACCTAGCGAAGTCGCCAGATACCGGGGGAATCCCCGGCCCGCACCCCGAATTTCCGCGAATTCGGCTACGGGGCTGGCGTTCTTGACCCAAATACCTTAATCTGTTCTGTTTGCGGTCCCCTATCCCCACCCTGGAAAGGGGTTGAGGGCCGCGGTGAAGAAAGGATCGAGATCTTATGTCTGATGTTGAAGTGGCGCCTGAGCTGAAAAAACTTGGCGACGAGATCGCCGGGCTGACTCTCAAACAGGCGAAGGAACTTTCGGACTACATCAAGGAAGCCTACGGCATTGAGCCGGCCTCGCCGGGAGTGGCGATGGTGGCAGGTCCCGGTCCCGGCGGACCAGCCCCTGTCGCCGAGCAGACCGAGTTCGATGTGGTGCTCACTTCGTTTGGCGACAAGAAGCTGGACGTGGTGAAAGTGGCCAAGAATATCACGGGCCTTTCGCTCATGGACGCCAAGAAGTTGGTGGAAGGCGTCCCCGCCAAGATTAAGGAGAAGGTCTCGAAGGAAGAGGCCGCCAAGGTCAAAGGCGAGCTGGAAGCTGTCGGAGCTGCGGTCGAGCTCAAATAGGCCCGGCCCCACGCGCGTCGCTTCCCTGTTTCGTTGGTTCCTACGTATCGCCGTCACCGCCCCGCGGCGGCGATGCAGGCAGGCACGAATTGATCTACACCCCGTTCCGATCCAGCGGTCAATTGCTTCTGGACTGGCCCGGGGTGAAACTGCGCGCCGATCGCGGCTCGGCGCCTTAGCCCCCTCCGCACTTCGCGTTCCCTTCGTTCCAACTGGCGGTCAAGGAAGACTCGGCTTTCGGCGGTTCTTTTTTCTGGAGCTATAGCAGCATGGCCATCCCCGCACAACGGCGTCTTGCCCCGAAAGAGGTTCGGCGTTTTGGCAGCGGTCGCGAAGTTCAGCCGATCCCCGAGCTGACCACCATCCAAACCGACGGGTACCACGCGTTCTTGCAGGACGATGCCGGGCCCGACAAGCGCAAGGACCAGGGGCTGGAAGCGGTGCTGCGCGAAATCTTCCCGATCGAAAGCTACGACAAGTCGATCAAGCTCGACTACTTGCGTTACGAGCTGGGCAAGCCGCGGTACACGCCCGAGGAATGCCGGCAGCTCAGGTTGACCTACGGCCGGCCGTTCCGCATCTGGCTGCGGCTCAACAAGGAGCAGCCGATCGAGGAAGAGGTCTATCTGGGGGACATTCCGATCATGCTCGGCGGCGGCGAGTTCATCATCAACGGCGCGGAGCGGGTCGTGGTGAGCCAACTGCACCGCAGCCCGGGCGTCGATTTCGTGATGGAAGAGGAGGGGACGACCGATCGCAAGCTGCCCAGTTGCCGCATCATTCCCGAGCGGGGAAGCTGGATCGAAGTCAACGTCACCAAGCGCGACACGCTCAGCGTCCGCATCGACCAGAGCGGCAAGTTCTCGGCGATCACGCTGCTGCGGGCGATGAGCCCCAAGTACGGGACCGACTCCGATCTGATCCGCGCGTTCTATCCGACCTCGGCCGAGAAGATTCACGACGGCCGCAGCGTCGCCAAGATCGAGGGAAAGATCTCGGTGGACGACGTCTGCTACCCGACGGGGAGCGACCGGGCCGGCGAGATCATCGTCGAGGCCGGGCACAGAATCAGCAAGAACGTCGCCGAAACGATTGTGACGGCCGGCGTGACCAAGGTGGAAGTCGTCGCCTCCCCCAAGGTGCCCCTGATCTTCAACAGCCTGGCGGAGGACACCACCAGCAGCCACGAGGAGGCCCTGCTGCGGATTTACCAGCGGCTGCGTCCCGGCAATCCGCCGCAGCTCGAAAAGGCGAAAACTCTGTTCAATGAAAAGTTCTTCGATGTCAATCGGTATCGGTTGGGGCGCGTCGGCCGCTTCCGCATCAACCGCAAGCTGCGGCTGGATGTCTCGGACAAGGAGATGACCCTCCGCCCCGAAGATCTGATCGCCTCGGTCTCCTATCTCATCGATTTGATGGAGGGGCGGGAAACGGCCTACGTCGATGACATCGATCACCTCGGCAATCGCCGCCTGCGGACGATCGACGAGCTGGCCAGCGACGAGCTGCGCAAGGGCTTCCTCAAGCTGCGGCGCACGGTCCAGGAGCGGATGAGCCTCAAGGATCTGGAGGACATGACGCCGCGGAGCCTGGTGAATCCCAAGAGCATCTCCGCCGCCATCGAGTACTTCTTCGGCCGCGGCGAGCTGTCGCAGGTCGTCGATCAAACCAATCCCCTGTCGCAGCTCACGCACGAGCGGCGCCTGTCGGCACTCGGCCCCGGCGGTCTCAACCGCAAGCGGGCTGGTTTTGAAGTCCGCGACGTACACATCTCGCACTACGGCCGCATCTGCCCGATCGAGACGCCGGAAGGGACCAACATCGGCCTCATTTCCAGCCTGGCGATTTATGCCGGCGTGGATGAGTACGGCTTTCTGGTGGCGCCGTACCGCAAGGTTCACAAGGGCAAGCTGACCGACGATATCGTCTGGCTGCGGGCGGACGAAGAGGCCGATGCCTACGTCGCCCCGGCAGACACCCAGGTCCATGACAACAAAATCGTGTCGAGCGCCAGCTTGATCGCCCGGCACCGCAGCGACTTCGAGATCGTGACGCCGGAGCAGGTTCAGTTCATCGACGTCGCCCCGAGCCAGATGGTCGGCGTGTCGGCCGGGCTGATTCCGTTCCTGGAGCACGACGACGCCAACCGCGCCTTGATGGGTTCCAATATGCAGCGGCAAGCGGTGCCGCTCCTGGTCACCGAGCCGCCCATCGTGGCGACCGGGATGGAGAAAGACGTCGCCCGCAATTCGAGCATGGTCGTGCGCGCCAAACGAGCCGGCAAGGTCTCGTACGTCGATGCCGACCGCATCGAAGTCGGTGCCGACGTTTATCCCCTCCGCAAGTTCCAGGGGCTCAACGAACGCACCTGCCTCAACCAGAAGCCGATCATCCGTCTCGGCGACAAGGTCGAGAAGGGGCAGGTGCTGGCCGACGGGCCGGCGACCCAGAACGGCGAGCTAGCCTTGGGGCGCAACGTGCTGGTCGGCTTCATGTCGTACGAAGGGTACAACTTCGAGGACGCGATCATCATCAGCCAGGAGCTGGTGCAGAACGACACCTACACCTCGATTCACATCGAAGAGTTCGACGTCGAAATCCGCGAGACGAAGCTGGGCCGCGAGGAGTTCACCCGCGACATCCCCAACGTCAGCGAGAAGGCGCTCCGCAATCTCGACGAAACCGGCATCGTCCGCGTCGGCACGTTCGTCAAGCCGGGGGACATCCTCGTCGGCAAGGTTTCGCCCAAGAGCAAGACCGAGCTCACCCCCGAAGAGAAGCTCCTGCACGCAATCTTCGGCCGGGCGGGCGAAGACGTGAAGAACGACTCGCTGGAAGTTCCTTCCGGCATCGAGGGGATCGTCATCGAAACGCAAAAATTCTCCCGCCGGATGAGCCTCTCGGAGGACGAGCGGAAGAAGTTCGAGAAGGAGCTCAAGGACGCCGAGACCGAAGGGGCCAAGCAGATTGCCGCCGTGTTTGGCGAAATGGTCGCCGAGCTCGAAAAGGTGATCGGCAAGACGCTGGCCGACGAGGACGGCACTCCCATCGCCAAGGACCAGGATCCCAAGTTCGTGGCGGAAAAGGCGGTCGTCTTCCGGCTGCAAACGCACACCGGCAAGCTCCGCAGCGAGGACAAGATCGAGGAGTGCGAGAAGATTTACAAGAACCGCTGGCCCGACGTCGAGGCAGTCATCGATAGCCGCGATCGCGTGCTCAACAGCATGAAGCGCGGCGACGAGCTGCGCAGCGGCGTGCTTCAGATGGTCAAGGTCTACATCGCCACCAAGCGCGTGATCAGCGTCGGCGACAAAATGGCCGGCCGTCACGGCAACAAGGGCGTGATCGCCAAGATCCTGCCGGTCGAGGACATGCCCTTTTTGCCCGATGGCACTCCGATCCAGATCATGCTCAACCCGCTGGGCGTTCCCAGCCGTATGAACGTCGGCCAGATTCTGGAGACGCACCTGGGCTGGGCGGGCGCGTTGATGGGCTTTCAGGCGGTGACGCCCGTCTTCGACGGCGCCAGCGAGAAGGACATCAACGACTATCTGGCCAAAGCGGGGCTGCCGCGGCACGGCAAGCAGCGGCTTCAGGACGGCCGCACCGGCGAGCCGCTCCAGCAGGAAACGACCGTGGGCTTCATCTACATGCTCAAGCTGCACCACCTGGTGGATGACAAGGTCCATGCCCGCAGCACGGGCCCGTACTCGCTGATCACGCAGCAGCCCTTGGGCGGCAAGGCGCGGTTCGGCGGTCAGCGCTTCGGCGAGATGGAAGTCTGGGCGCTGGAAGCCTACGGCGCGGCGTACATCCTCCAGGAGCTGCTCACCGTCAAGAGCGACGACGTGGAGGGGCGGACCAAGATTTACGAATCGATGGTCAAAGGCGAGAACACGCTGGAGGCGGGCACGCCGGCCAGCTTCGAAGTTTTGTGCAATGAAATCCGCGGCCTGGGGCTGAACATTCAGCTCGAGAAGCGCCGCATTTGACCTGTGACATTGGCAGGACGAAGGCGAAATCCAATGACCAATGACCAAGCACCAATGACCAATGGAAACATTGCCGGCATTGGTCATTGGGACTTGGTCATTGGTCATTTCTTCGTCATTTGACTTTCGACATTCGACATTGGCTTGAAAACCCCGTCCCTCACCCCGGGAGCATGGGCTTATGACAATCGGCGACACATCCTACGATCGGATTAACGACTACTCGGCCGTCAAGATCAGCCTGGCCAGGCCGCACGACATTCGGAGCTGGTCGTTCGGCGAGGTCAAGAAGCCGGAGACGATCAACTACCGCACCTACCGTCCGGAGAAGGACGGTCTGTTCTGCGAGCGGATCTTTGGCCCTGAGAAGGACTGGGAATGCGCCTGCGGCAAGTACCGCGGCATGAAATACAAGGGGATGATCTGCGACCGCTGCGGCGTCAAGGTCACCCACAGCCGCGTCCGCCGCAAGCGGATGGGGCACATCGAGCTGGCGGCCCCGGTCGTCCACATCTGGTTCTTCAAGGCGATGCCGTCGCGCTTGGGGAACCTGCTGGACATGAAGACCTCCAGCCTGGAAAAGGTGATCTACTTCCAGGACTACGTCGTCACCAACCCGGGCAGCACCGACCTGGAGAAGCAGCAGCTTTTGACCGAGGAGGAGTTCCGCGCCGCCCGCGAGCAGTATGGCGAGGGAGCGTTCGAGGCCGAAATGGGAGCCGAAGCGGTTCGCAAGCTGCTCACGGCCCTGGATCTGGTGAAGCTCTCGGAACAGTTGCGCCAGAACCTCATCGATACGAACAGCAAGCAGAAGAAAAAGGACCTCATCAACCGGCTGAAGATCGTGGAGAGCATCCGCGACAGCGACAACCGGCCGGAGTGGATGGTCCTCGACGTGATTCCGGTCATTCCGCCGGACCTGCGGCCGCTGGTCCTGCTCGACAGCGGCAATTTCGCCACCAGCGACCTGAACGATCTCTACCGCCGGATCATCAACCGCAACAACCGGCTGCGGAAGCTCGTCGATCTCAACGCGCCGGAAGTGATCATCCGCAACGAGAAGCGGATGCTCCAGCAGTCGGTCGATGCGCTGTTCGACAACAACCGCTGCAAGCGGCCCGTGCTCGGCTCGAGCAACCGCCCGCTGAAATCCTTGACCGACATGATCAAGGGCAAGCAGGGGCGCTTTCGCGAGAACCTGCTCGGCAAGCGCGTCGATTACTCGGCCCGCAGCGTGATCGTCGTCGGACCGAAGCTGCGGCTGCACCAGTGCGGCCTGCCCAAGAAGATCGCCCTGGAGCTGTATCAGCCGTTCATCATCCGCAAGCTCAAGGAGCTCGGCCACGCCGACACGATCAAGAGCGCCAAGAAAATGCTCGAGCGGAAGGACGAGGAGGTGTGGGACATCCTGGAGTCGGTGATCCAGAACCATCCCGTCATGCTCAATCGCGCCCCCACGCTCCACCGCATGGGGATCATGGCCTTCGAGCCGGTCCTGGTGGAAGGGAACGCCATTCACCTGCACCCGCTGGTGTGCAAAGGGTTCAACGCCGACTTCGACGGCGACCAGATGGCGGTCCACCTGCCGCTGTCGATCGAAGCCCAGGTCGAAGCGCACACGCTGCTCCTTTCGACGAACAACATCTTCGCGCCGTCCAACGGCAAGCCGATCATGAGCCCGTCGCAGGACACGGTCATGGGCTGCAACTACGTGACGCTGGAGCTCCCCGGCCGCACGGGGGAGGACATGAAGTTCTCCTCCTTTGGCGAGGCCGAGCTGGCCTTCTCGCACGGCAAGATCGAGGTCCACGCCCGGATCAAGGTCCGGCTCCCCAAGCACATGAAGGTCAAGAGCGACACCGACGAACGGACCAAGCCGGGCGATCTGATTACCACCACCTTCGGCCGGATCGTCTTCAACCAGATCCTTCCCAAAGGGATGGACTATTACAACAAGCCGATGAAGTCGGGCGACCTGGCGGCAGTCATTTCCGACTGCTATCAGCTCCTCGGCCGTCGGGCGACGATCAACCTCTTGGACGACGTCAACCAGCTCGGCTTCCGCGAGGCGACCCGCTCCGGCCTGTCGTTCGCCACCGACGACCTGATCACGCCGGCCACCAAAGTGAACCACATCACCAAGGCCGAGAAGGAAGTGATGCGGCTCAAGAAGTTCTACGAGCGCGGCATCATCACCGAAAAGGAACGCTACAACCAGGTGCTCGACACTTGGACGCACGCCCGCGAAGCGATCACCAACGAAATGCGCGAGGCGATGAAGAACGACGTCCGCGGCGACACCGGCTACGTCAACCCGGTGTACCTGATGGCCGACTCCGGCGCTCGCGGCGGCATCGAACAGATTCGCCAGCTCGCCGGCATGCGCGGCTTGATGGCCAAGCCGACCGGCGAGATCATCGAGACGCCCATCAAGTCGAACTTTCGCGAAGGGCTGACCGTGCTCGAGTACTTCAGCTCCACGCACGGCGCTCGCAAGGGCCTGGCCGATACGGCCCTCAAGACGGCCGACTCCGGCTACCTGACCCGCAAGCTGGCCGACGTCGCCCAAAACGTCGTCGTCACGATGCAGGACTGCGGCACGACCCAGGGGATCACCAAGGGGGTCATCTACCGCGGCGAAAAAGTGGAAGTCAAGCTGTCGGCGGCCATCACCGGCCGCGTCAGCCGCCAGAGCATCGTCAATCCGATCACCGACGAAGTGATCGTCAAGGAAAGCGAGCTGATCACCCCCGAGGTCGCCCGCAAGATCGAGGAGCTCGGCCTGGAGCGGATCCAGGTCCGCAGCGGCATGACGTGCGAGGCGCCCCTCGGTGTCTGCCGCTGCTGCTACGGCATGGATCTCTCCACCGGTGCCCTCGTCGAGGATGGCATGGCGGTCGGCATCATTGGCGCCCAGAGCATCGGCGAGCCGGGGACGCAGCTCACGATGCGGACGTTCCACATCGGCGGCACCGTGAGCACGACGGTCGAAGAGAGCGAGACGAAGGCCAAGAAAGAAGGCATCGTCAAGTTCACCCGGATGCGGTTCGTTCCCAACGAAGAAGGCAAGGACGTCGTCCTGACCCGCAATGGCGAGATCTCGCTTTTGGACAACAAGGGACGCGAGATTGAGAAGTACGACGTTCCCAACGGCGCGATTCTGCTGGTCAATGAAAACCAGGAGGTCAAGGCCGGAACCGTCCTCTGCCAGTGGGATCCGCACAGCATTCCGATTCTCTCGGAAGTCTCCGGCAAGGTCCGTTACGAGGACGTCGTCGAGGGAGAAACGCTTCGCATCGAAAAAGACGCCAGCGGCAACCTCCGCCGCCTGATCATGGATCATAAGGGCGAGCTGCACCCGCAGCTCGTGCTGGAAGATGCCGAGGGCAAGCCGCTCGACGTCTACTATCTCCCCGAGCGGGCCCACATCGTGGTCGATGAAGGCAAGATCATCTCCGCCGGCACCGTGCTCGGCAAGACGCCCCGCGAAGCCGCCGGCATTACCGACATCACGGGCGGTCTGCCGCGGGTGACGGAGATCTTCGAAGCCCGCAAGCCGAAGGATCCGGCGGTGATGGCCGAAATCGACGGCGTGGTGGAAATCCTCCAGGAGAAGCGCCGCGGCAAGCGGACGATCATCATCCGCAGCGAATCGGGGATCGAGCGCGAGCACCTGGTGCCGCACGGCAAGCGGTTCCTCGTCCACTCCGGCGACCACGTCAAGGCGGGTCAGGCGCTCGTCGATGGCCCGCTGGTGCCGCACGACATCCTGCGAATCTCGGGCGAGGAGGCGCTGCAGCAGTACCTCGTCCACGAAATTCAGAGCGTCTACCGCAGCCAGCGCGTCGATATCAACGACAAGCACATCGAGATCATCATCGCCCGCATGCTCCGCAAGGTGCGGATCGAGAGCCAGGGAGACACCAACCTCCTGCCGGGGCTGGTGATGGACCGCTTCGACTTCCGCGCGGTCAACACCAACCTTTCCAAGTGCCTGAAGATCAGCGACAAGGGGGACACCGAGTTTGCCGAGGGGTCGATCGTCCCCAAGGAAGCGGTCGAGCAGGCCAACGCCCAGGTTGAGGCCCTCGGCGGCAAGCCGTGCAAGGGGACCCGCCCCAAGAGCGCCACCGCCAGCACGCAGCTTCTGGGGATCACCAAGGCGGCCGTGCAAAGCTCCAGCTTCATCTCTGCCGCCAGCTTCCAGGAGACGACCAAGGTTCTCACCGAGGCGGCATTGGCCGGCAAGATCGATCACCTGGTCGGTCTCAAGGAGAACGTGATCCTGGGCCACCTGATCCCGGCCGGAACGGGCTTCCGCCAGTTCCACGACGGCGAGGTTCGCTATCGCCCCGAAGCGCTCCAGGCCCTGGCAGCCGCCAAGGGCAAGGAGCTCGAAGAGGCGTTCCCGCTCCTGTCGGAAAGCGGCAACGGCAATGCCGCCCCCGCTGCCCAGAAGTCGCAGACCATGGAATCGCTGATGGGTGGCGCGGCGGGACAGGAGTGATCTGCCCGCAGCCGGAGGACAAGGACCTGGGGAACCGGTGACCCGAAACCCGGCGGCAGTTAGCCGCCGGCTAACGAGATCGGGGATCCGCGTCGCCTTGACAGCCCCCGCCAAAGCGGTAGGCTAACGGATTCCCCATTTGGGCCAATTTGGAAGTTTGATTTTCGCATGCCAACCATCAACCAGCTCGTCGCCAAGGGGCGGCGGAAGAAACGCAAGTTCAGCAAGTCCCCGGTGCTGGAGCGGAACCCGTTCAAGCAAGGGGTCTGCCTCATCGTCCGCACGATGACCCCCAAGAAGCCCAACTCCGCCCTGCGGAAGATCACTCGCGTGCGGCTGTCCAACGGCCGCGAGGTGACGGTCTATATCCCGGGCGAGGGGCACAACCTCCAGGAACACTCGATCGTGCTGGTCCGCGGCGGCCGCATCCGCGACCTGCCGGGCGTGCGTTACCAGGTGGTCCGCGGCGTCCGCGATACGCTCGGCGTCAACGGCCGCAAGCAGGCCCGCAGCCGGTACGGCGCCAAGAAGGGTTAACCCCGGCGTCCACGCCGGGGAATTGGAACGCCGCGTAGGCGCGGCGGTTAAACGAATCCGCAATCTGAAATCCGCAATCCGCAATGGGAAAAATTACCGCCAGTGCCGCCACCCTCAAGCCGGACGGCAAATACAAGTCGATTCTGGCCAGCAAGTTCATCAACTGCCTGATGCACGACGGCAAGAAAAGCGTGGCGATGAACCTGTTCTACACCGCCCTCGACCAGATCAAGGAGCGGATTCCGGACAAGGAGCCGATCGAGGTCTTCCACCAGGCGGTGGAAAACGTCAAGCCGCACATCGAGGTTCGCTCCCGCCGCGTCGGCGGCGCTGCGTACCAGGTGCCGATGCAGGTCAACCGCAATCGGCAGCAGTCGCTGGCCATCCGCTGGCTGCTGGAAGCGTGCCGCGAGAAGAAAGGGCGGCCGATGGCCGTCAAGCTGGCCGACGAGCTGGTGGCCGCGTTCAACCGCGAAGGGGCGGCCGTCACCAAGCGCGAAAACGTCCACCGTATGGCCGATGCCAACAAGGCCTTCGCTCACTTCGCCTGGTGAATTTGCGTACAATTCAGCCGCGGCGTGCAAGGGCCGCGGCTTTTTCATGCGCCTGACGGCCAGTCCAAAGTCCCGAGTCCAAAGTCCAAAGTCAATGTGACGAAGCTTGCCGACTCCGACCTTGGACTTTGGACTTTGGACTCAGACATGTCCCGCCAGATCGACAAAATCCGCAACATCGGCATCATTGCCCACATCGACGCCGGCAAGACGACGGTGACGGAGAGGATGTTGTTTTTGTCGGGGGCCAAACACCGCGTCGGCTTTGTGGACAGCGGGACCACCGAGACCGACAGCGACCCCGAGGAGCAG
>DATKDU010000182.1:0-13428 GCA_035512595.1 Pirellulaceae bacterium | reverse complement strand
TGGCTCGACGTGGCCCGCTATGCCGACACGAAGGACGGAGTCCTGATGTACGGCGACGACCGCATCCGGCCGTATGCGTACACCTACCGCGACTATGTCATCCGCGCGTTCAATGAGGATTTGCCGCTGGATGAATTCATTGCCGACCAAATCGCGGCCGACAGTAGCGCGCCCAACGACCAGCCTTGGCGATTGGCGGCAATGGGCTATCTCACGCTCGGCCGGATGTTCGACAGCAATCTGCACGACGTGTACGACGACCGGATCGACACCGTGACCCGCGGCATGATGGGGCTGACCGTGGCCTGCGCCCGCTGCCACGACCACAAGTACGACGCCATCTCGCAGGCGGACTATTACGCGCTGTACGGCGTTTTTGCCAGCAGCGAGGAGCCGCTGGAATTGCCGCTGACCGCCCGGCCGGAGGAAACGCCCGGATATGCCGACTTCGAGGTCAAGGCGGGGCCGATCCGCAAGAAGCTCTCGGACCACATCGACTCGCAGTATGCGACGCTGCTGGAGACGGCCCGGCAGCGGGTCGGCGACTACCTGGTGCGGATCGCCACGCAAAAGCCCGATCCGCTGGAGTCGGCAATCTACTACCTGTCGCTCTCCCCTGACGACCTGCGGCCGCAGATCGTCCACCGCTGGCGGAAGTATGTCGAGAAGCACGGCACCAGCGATGATCCGGTCTTCGGGCCGTGGAGCGAGCTGGTGCGAATCGACGCGGCCGGCGAAGCATCTTTTGCGGCTAAGGCGGCGGAGATCGTCGGCAAGTGGCGGAACGTACCCGACGGACTTCAGCCGGGACAGGTCAATCCGGTTGTGAAGGAGATGCTCGGCAAGGCGACGATGCCGAGCAAGGAGCAGGTGGCGCGAGCTTACGGCGATCTGTTCAAGCTGGTCTACGAATCGTCGAAAACCACCGGCACTGCCAGCGGCGCGCTGAGCGACGCGCAGAAGCAACTGCTGGAGGTCATCACAGGTGAGGGAAACCCGATCTTCTTTCCGCGGAATCACGCCTACCTCTACATGGCCCGCGTCGAGCGCGGCACGGTCCACTCGCTGCAGGGGGAGCTCGACAAGCTGGCCGTGACCACTCCCGGCGCGCCGCCGCGGGCAATGACCCTCATCGATCAACAACAGCTTCACAGCCCGCGGATCTTCGTCCGCGGCAATCCCAACCAGCCGGGCGAAAGCGTCTCGCGGCGATTTTTGACGCTGTTTGCCGGCAGTGGCGAGCAACCCTTCACCACCGGCAGTGGCCGGCTCGATCTGGCACGGGCGATCACGGCGCGCGAAAACCCGCTGACGCCGCGGGTCCTGGCGAACCGGATCTGGATGCACCACTGGGGAGAGCCGCTCGTGTCGTCCCCCAGCGACTTTGGCACGCGGAGCACGCCGCCGGCCAATCCGGAGCTGCTCGATTGGCTGGCTGTTCAGTTGCGCGGGGAGAGGGTTCAGGGTTCCGGGTTCAGGGTTCAGGATGCCGGAAATCCGCAATCCGCAATCCGCAATCCGCAATGGAGTCTCAAGCGCCTTCACCGCCGCATCGTCTCGTCCGCAACGTGGCAACAGTCGTCCGCCGATCGGCCGGAGGCGCGAGCCGTCGATCCCGACAACCGGCTCTTGTGGCGGACACACCGGCGGCGGCTTGACCTGGAAGCGATGCGCGACGGGATGCTCGCCGCCAGCGGAAGGCTGACGCACGCGATGTACGGCCGGCCGGTCAATGCCGCCGGCGATCCGGCCAACGCCCGCCGCACGGTTTACGGCCTGGTCGATCGGCAGGATGTGCCCGGCATGTACCGGGCGTTCGACTTCGCCAGCCCCGACCAGACGGCCGAGCGGCGGCCGAACACGACGACGCCGCAGCAGGCGCTGTTCGCCATCAACTCGCCGTTTGTCGCGCAGCAGGCCCGCGACCTGGCAAGCCGACCGGATGTGGCCGCCTGCGCCAGCGACCGCGATCGCATTGCTACGCTCTACAAAATCATCCTGCTCCGCGAGCCTTCGGCCGAAGAGTCGAGCGCGCTTGAGTCGTTTCTCGCAGCCGCCGCTGCCGAGCCCGCCGCGGACGGAAAACTCCCGTCGCTGGCGCAGCTCGCACAGGTGCTGCTGCTCACGAACGAGGCGATGTTTGTGGATTGATGGTTTGCCTTGCAGCGAATGAGAGGGGAGAATACGTTTGGCAGGCAGAATACCCTTGCTGTCGAGGACCGTATTGTGATCCAACGCTCACCCCCGGCGACGCTCGACGATCTCTACCGCGTCGAAGGCAAGGCCGAATTGATCGGCGGGAGGATCAAGCACTATATGGCCAGCGGAGACCTCCCTTCCCTCGTCGCTTTCGAGATTGCGATACGGCTGCGCGAGTACGCTGAGCAAACGGGCTGCGGAACGGCCTATGCCGACGGCATTGGTTTCGTCTTGCTGCCGCCGCTTTCGAGCGGGAGGCAGTCGTTCTCACCCGATGCTTCCCTTTACGTTGGCAGCCATCCTGGCAACCGCATGAGGTTCATCGAGGGTGCTCCCGTCTTTGCCGTCGAAGTCCGCAGCGAAGAAGACTACGGCCCGGCCGCTGAATTGGAAATGCAGGCCAAGCGAGCGGATTACTTCGAGGCCGGAACCAAGGTCGTGTGGGACGTCGATCCTCTGGCCCGCACGATTTCCTCCTACCGCCACGATCAGCCCGATGCGCCGACCGTCTTTCGCGCCGGCGAGCGGGCCAGTGCCGAGCCCGCATTGGCGGGCTTGAGCATTCTCGTAGACGAGGTTTTTCCAGCACCGTGAACCAATCCGCAATCCGCAATTCGCAATCCGCAATCTGCTGCTCCCGCCGCCAGGCTCTCCACCGCTTTGGCACCGGCTTGGGCGTGCTCGGTCTGGCGGCGCTCATGGGCCAGGAAGGGCTCCTCAGCACTGTCACCGCGGGAGAATCGAAACCAACCAGTCCGCTGGCGCCCAAGCCGGCGCACTTTAAGGGCAAAGCGAAGCACCTGATTCACATCTATCTCAACGGCGGCCCGTCGCAGGTCGATACGTTCGATCCCAAGCCGCTGCTATCGAAGTACGAAGGGCAGAAACTGCCAACGGGAAATCTCACCACCGAGCGGCCGACTGGCGCCGCTCTCCCCTCGCCGTTCAAGTTTAACAAGCACGGCAACAGCGGCCTGGAGATTGCCGAGATTTTCGCCAACCTCGGCAAGCACGCCGACGACCTGTGCGTCATCCGCTCGATGTACGCCAACACGCCCAACCACGAGCAGTCGATGCGGCTGATGAACTGCGGCGACGAGCGCCTCAGCCGCCCCAGCTACGGCGCGTGGATCACCTACGGCATGGGGAGCGAAAACCAGAACCTGCCGGGCTACGTCGCCATGTGCCCCGGCCTCCCCGTGGCCGACGTCTCCAACTGGCGGGCGGCATTCCTCCCCGGCATTTACCAGGGGACGTACCTCAACACGAACAAAACCAAGATCGAGGAGCTGATCGAGAACATCAAGAGCGACTTCGTTACCCCGGTGCAGCAGCGGCGGCAGCTCGATCTGCTGGCCGACCTCAACCGCCAGCATCTACAGCAGCGCCCCGAAGACGCGGCACTCGACGCCCGCATCGAGTCGTTCGAGTTGGCCTACCGCATGCAATCCGAAGCGGCCGAGGCCTTCGACGTCAGCCGCGAGCCGCAGCACGTTCTCGACGCTTACGGCCCGGGGACGCAGGCCCGGCAGATCCTCATCGCCCGGCGGCTGATCGAGCGGGGGGTGCGCGTCGTGCAGTGCTACCACGGCGACGTGCAGCCGTGGGACGCCCACTCTAACGTCGGCGACAACCATCGAAAGCTTTCCGGCGAGTGCGACCAGGCGATCGGCGCGCTGATTGCCGACCTGAAGGCGCGGGGACTCTTCGAAGAGACGATCCTCATAATCGGCGGCGAATTCGGCCGCACGCCGAGCGTCGAGCTGCCGCAGCCGGGGACGGGGGACGCGAAGCTGGGCCGCGACCACAATCACTGGGGATTTTCGATCGTCCTGGCCGGCGGCGGGATCAAGGGGGGCATGACGTACGGCGCGACGGACGAGTTTGGCTACCGGGCCGTCGAGAACCGCGTCCACGTCCACGATCTGCACGCGACGCTCTTGCACCTGCTCGGCTTTGATCACACGCGCCTTACTTACCGCTACGCCGGCCGTGACTTCCGGCTGACCGACGTACATGGGCGGGTGGTGAGCGAGATCATCGCATAGCGCGCTTGGGCGCGGCGGCTCAACATCACGTCACCTCGTACTTGAACGCCCCGCCGTCGCCGATGGTGACTTTGGCCGCTTTCACCTTTTCCCCTTCGGCCAGGCGGCCGAGGAACTCGGCGGACAGTTCGGGCAGGAGCGTCCGCGAGAGGATGTTGTCGATGTTGCGGGCGCCGGTGTCGGCCTCGGTGCAGCGGGTGGCGATGTTTTCCACGACGTCGTCCGACCAGGTGAGCTTCGCCCGGTAATTCTCGTCCATCCGCCGGGCGATCTTCCCCAGCTTGAGCTTGATGATGCTCCGCAGCACGTCGTCGGCCAGCGTGTAATACGGAATCACCTGCACGCGGCCGAGGAAGGCCGGCTTGAAGTGCTCCAGCAGCTTGGGAAAGACCGCCTGGGTGAATGCGTCGGCAGCCGGACGCGTCTCCGGATCGCTGCACAGGTTCTTGACGATCTCCGTGCCGGCGTTTGTCGTCATCAGGATCACGCTGTTGCGGAAGTTGATGTCCCGCCCTTCGCCGTCCTTCATCTGCCCCTTGTCGAACACCTGGTAGAAGACGTCCTGCACGCCGGGGTGGGCTTTTTCCATCTCATCGAGCAGGATCACGCTGTACGGCTTGCGGCGGACCGCCTCGGTGAGCACGCCCCCTTCGCCATAGCCGACGTATCCCGGCGGCGAGCCCATCAGCAGCGAAACCTTGTGCTCCTCCTTGAACTCCGACATGTTGATCACGGTCAGGTTCTGCTCGCCGCCGTAGAGCAGGTTGGCGAGCGTGATGGCGGTCTCCGTCTTGCCGACGCCGCTGGGGCCGGCCAGCATGAACACGCCGATCGGCTTGCCAGGGTCGCCCAGGTGCGCCCGCGAAGTGCGGATCGTCTGGGCGATGGCATCCAGGGCGTGCGACTGGCCGACGATCGCCTCCTCCATCAGCTCCTTGAGCTTGAGAACCGTCCGCCGCTCGTTGGCCAGCATGCGGCCCAGCGGAATGCCGGTCCAGGAGGCGACGGTGCCGGCAATGGCGGTGCCGGTGACGGCCGGATGGACGAGGGGGCTGTCCCCTTGCAGGGCGGCCAGATCGGCGCGGAGCTTTTCGTACTGCGTTTTCAGGTCGGCGCGCTGCTGATCAGTAAGTGTGGGAGCAGGAGCAGCGGGAGCCTTGGCGTCTTTGCCAGCAGGCGCAGCCGCCTCCGGTTTCGCCGGCTCGGTGAGTTGCCTGCGCACGTCGTGCATCTTGCCGACGAGCTCCTTCTCCTTGTCCCAGCGGACGGTCAGATCGGCGAGGTTCTTTTCGGCCGCGGCCAGTTCCTTGGCGAGGGCTTCGCGCTTCTCGGCATGTTGAAACCCCAGTTCTTCCTCGCGGCCAAGGATTTCCAGGGCGATCTTTGCCTGGTCGATCCGCCGCCGCGTGTCCTGCACGGCCGGCGGCTCGGCATTCTGGCTGATGGCGATGGCCGCCGCGGTCGTATCGAGCAGGCTCACCGACTTGTCGGGCAATTGCCGGCCGCTGATATAGCGGTGGCTGAGGCGAACCGCTTCTTCGACCGCTTCGTTCTCGACGACGACGCCGTGGTGCTTTTCGAGCGTCGCCACCAAGCCCCGCATCATCTCGACGGCTGTCCGCTCGGTCGGCTCCTCGACCTTGACCACCTGGAAGCGGCGGGCCAGGGCGGCGTCCTTCTCAAAGTACTTCTTGTATTCCGCCCAGGTGGTGGCGGCAATCGTGCGGAATTCGCCGCGGGCCAGCGCCGGCTTGAGCAGGTTGGCGGCATCTCCCTGGCCGGCCGAGCCGCCGGCCCCGATCATGGTGTGCGCTTCGTCGATGAATACGATGATCGGGGTGGGCGAGGCTTTGACCTCGTCGATGACCGATTTGAGCCGGGCTTCGAACTCCCCTTTGACGCCGGCGCCGGCCTGGAGCAACCCCAAATCGAGCGTGTGCAGCGCCACGTTTTGCAGCGGCGGCGGGACATCCTTGGCGGCGATCAAGAGAGCGAAACCCTCGGCAACTGCCGTTTTGCCAACCCCCGCTTCGCCGGTGAGGATCGGGTTGTTCTGCCGGCGGCGCATGAGGATGTCGATCACCTGGCGGATTTCCGGATCGCGGCCGATGACCGGGTCGATCTTCCCTTCTTTAGCGCGCTGCGTGAGGTTGATCGTGTACTGGTCGAGTGCCGGCGTGCGGCCGCCTGGACGCTGGGGTTGGCCGTCTCCCACTCGTGGTACGCCGGGCGGAGCGACCGGCTCGGTCATCGAGCCTTCGAGCGTGCTGGCGACGATGCCGGGGAGTTCCTTGAGGAGCGCTTCGGGGGAAATCTTGGCCCACTCGCCCGAAATCTGCCGCACGTCGTTGGCCAGTGCCTTGTCGGCGAGGAGGGCATAGACCAAATGTCCGCTGCGGATCGCTCCCGACTGGAACTCGACCGACGCAGCGAGCCACGCTTGCTGCGTCAGATCGAACAGCTTCTGCGACAGGGAGGGGCTGCGGGCATTGCCGGTGGGCAGGCCGTCGAGAACGCGGGTCAGGTCGCGGGTCAGGTGCGACGGGTCGATCTCGAACCGCTTGAGGATCGCTTCCAGGTCGGTGCCGGTCGTTTCCAAGAGCTTCATCAGCCAGTGCTCGATCTCCACGTTGTAATTCGTGCGCGAGAGGCACAGGCCTGCGGCCCCTTCCAGAGCCCGGCGCGAGTGACCGTTGAGTTTTCCAGCCAGCGTGCGTTGATTGACGGAGAGCATGGGAACTTTTCCAAGAACGAGGGGCCAGCAGATCTGCGGCCTCGATTGTAGGGGAGTCAAACGCCGCCGGTAAGCGGAGTTTGCTTGTCGCCGGGCCGCCGCTGGCCTACATTCAGGGGTCAGGAGCCAGGAGCCAGGAGCCAGGAGCCAGGAGCCGGCCAGATCCCGAGTCCGCCTACTGAACCCTGAACCTCACCACTCACCACTCACCACTCACGAGCTGCCCATGACTGCCGCGGAACTTTTTGAAGCTGGCAAGCTGACGGACGCGGTCGCCGCGGCACTGGAAGAAGTGAAAAAGCAGCCGATGGAGCCGGGGCCGCGGTGGCGGCTGGTGGAGTTCCTGCTGTTTGCCGGGGACTTGGAGCGGGCGGACAAGCACCTCGACACGCTGCTGACGCAGTTTCCCAAGCTGTCGATGACGGCCGTCTTCTATCGCCAGCTCCTGCGGGCGGAAAAGGCGCGGCGCGAGGTCATGGCCGAGGGGCGCTTGCCGGACTTTTTATCTCAGCCGGGGGAAGCGGTGCAGGAGTGCCTGCACGCGCTCGTCTCGCTGCGGGCCGGCGACGTGGCCGAAGCGGCCAGGCATGTGGCCCAGGCCGAAGCGGTACGGACCAAGACCGCCGGCACTTGCGACGGGCTCCCCTTTGACGACCTGCGCGACGTGGACGACGCGTTCGGGCCGATCCTGGAGCTGGTGACGGCCGACGGCCGCTGTGCCTGGATGGCGCTGTCCGAAGTCGCCTCGCTCAAGTTCGAGCCGCCCCAGCGCGCCCGCGATCTCTTGTGGCGGCATGCGGAACTGGTCGCCCGCGATCAGCAGAAGACGCAAGTGCTGATTCCGGCGCTCTACCCCAACACGCATCGCGAGAGCGACGACACGCTGCGCCTGGGGCGGCAGACGCAGTGGAAGGAGCTGGCTCCCGGACTGGTGCAGGGACTGGGCCAGCGGCTGTGGCTCGTCGGCGAGGACGTGCGGCCGATTTTGGAGATCAAGGAAATCAGTTTTGCCTAGCGGCGGCAGTGGTATCGGAAGTCCCGGCAGGGCCGGCGCGGCTGACTGTGGCAACAGCGTTTGTAAACCTCGCCGGTCGAACGCATCGTGACGGTGATGCGCGTTGGATGAATGCGGCCAGGCTATCGAAGCCGATGGGTTCTTGGACGGAGCGCAGGCGCGCGGTCTCGTGCTAGCGGGAGCAGTATGCGGCAGAACAACACCTGGAATGTGTCTGCGACCTGGGTTGCTAGCAGGGATTCGCGTTGACACGCCCCCCTAAAGCGCGTACTTTATCGCTCCCAATCGTAGAACGGATTTCAATCCGTTGACGAACGAATCGTCCCCTCATAGTGCGCTGGACAGGTTCAAACCCCTATCCTACCTGGCAAGGATGCCCCAGTGACGCCACGCATGGATGCAGCCATGGCCAATTGCTCGCCGCTGCGCTGGCCCATCGCGCGGCTGGTCCATCGCTTTCATCACAGCGGCCTCTCCTATCTCCTCTTCCGCTACCGCTACCTGGCCTACTTCACCGTCATCGGCCTGCTCTCCATCCTCCTGGAGCTGGCCCTCCTCCGCTTCGTTCTCCCCGCGAGCTGGTCCCGCGCTGCTGCTTGCGGCACCGCCTTTGCCGCAGGAATGATCTTCTCCTTCTCGCTCAACGCCTTCTTCAACTTCCATGTGCCGTGGAAGTACCTCAAGCGGTCGTTCGCCTGGTTCGCCGCCATCTCCCTGCTTTCGTACGCACTGAACATGGCCAGCGTCCAGATCTTTCACGGCATCTTCGGCGCGTCGTACGAAAACCTGCGGCTGGCGTCGGCCGGCATCTTGTTCTGGGTCGGCTATCGGCTCCATCGCCGCTTCACGTTCGACATGGCCAAGAACTTTGGCCTGGCCGTTTATGCCAGCGAAGCTGAAGACCCGTGGAAATTGTTCGAGACCGTCGGCCGCAACTGCGATCACGTCCACGTCGATCTGATCGATCAGACGATGTCGCCTTCCGCGGCCCCAGTCTGCCTCGATCACATCCGCACCGCCCGCCACCTGTGGCCCGGCTGCCCCGTCGCCTTGCACATCATGTCCCTCGTCCCGCGGCAGTGGATCGAAGCAACCTGGGACCAGGTCGATTGGTACCTGCTCCACGTCGAAGCCGAGGACGACCTGTTCGATCTGATCTTTGAGTGTCGCGTGCGGGGGAAGAAGGTCGGCGTCGTCTGGCGGCCCGGTTTCGATCCGGCGGGCTTACTACCCTATTTGCCGCACGTCGATTTCGTGATGATCCTCGGCATTCGCGAGCCGGGGCGCAGCGGGCAGACCATGTGCCCCGAGGCGCTCGACGTCGTGGCCACGGTCGGCTCGCTGCGGGGGCGGTACAACTACGATGTCATGTTCGACGGCGGCGTGAAAACGACCAACGTGGCCGATATTCCGGCCCGCTACATCGTCGCCGCGTCGGCGGTGATCAATGCCGACAACCCGATCCAGGCCGCGCACGTGATCCGCAGCGCGGCCCTGTTTCACCCGCACATTCGGTTTGGAACGCCGAAACGGCGGAAGGAGAAGACGCCATGAGTCATTTGCACGCGCTGCGGGAGGCGGTCTGTGCCGTCAACCGCGGCCTTCCCGCCGCCGGCCTGGTGACGATGCACAGCGGCAACGCCAGCGGCATCGACCGCCGCGCGGGCCGGCTGGTGATCAAGCCGTCGGGAATTGATTACGCGACGCTGACGCCCGAGATGCTAGTCGAGGTTGATCTAAAAAGCGGCGAAGTGATCGACTCGACGCTGCGGCCGAGCGTCGATCTGCCGCACCACCTGTATATCTATCGCCGCGATCCGTCGATCGGCGGCGTGATTCACACGCACAGCAATTACGCGACCGCCTTTGCCGCCTGCCACGAATCGATCCCCCTGGTGTTGACGGCAATTGCCGACGAGTTCGGCGGCGAGATTCCCTGCTGCCCGTTCGCGGAGTGCGACGGGGATGAGCTGGGGCGATTGATCTTCGAGCATCGCACGAGCGCCCCGGCGGCGCTCCTGGCCAACCACGGCGTCTTCACCTGGGGCAAAGACGTCCACGCAGCATTCAAGGCGGCGGTGATGACCGAGGACGTGGCCAAGACCGTGTTCCTCGCCCGGCAACTCGGCCAGCCGCGGGCGATTCCGATGGCGTCGGCCCGCAAGTATTACGAGCGATATCACACGCGGTATGGGCAGAAAGCAGCGTAAAGGAAATGACCAATGACCAAGCCCCAATGACCAATGACGGCGAGCATGAAACGTTCCCCATTGGTCATTGGGGCTTGGTCATTGGTCATTCGGACTGACCTCAACACTCGTTTCAACTTCGCGATCTCCAATGACTGCTTCTCCCCAGCTCTCCGTCGTTCTCCCCTGCTACAACGAGTCCCGCGGCATGGAGGCGATCTTGAGTCGGTTCGCGGAAGTCGGCCGCGGCCAGGATTTCGAGCTGATCCTGGTGGACAACGGCTCGAAGGACAACACGCAGGAGGTCCTCGCGCGGCTACTGCCGCGATATTCGTTCGCCCGCAGCGTGAAGGTCGAGGTGAACCAAGGCTACGGCCACGGCATTTTCACGGGCCTCCAGGCGGCTCGCGGCGAAGTGGTCGCCTGGTCGCATGCCGACATGCAGACCGATCCGGGCGACGTGTTCCGCGCCTGGGCCGCCTATCGCAATGCAGCGAACCCCGAGCGGACAATGGTCAAAGGTCGGCGCTACGGCCGGCGGCTCTCCGAACGCGTGATCTCGCTGGGAATGCAGATCCTCTCGACCCTCGTCTTCCGCACGTACATGGACGAGATCAACGCCCAGCCGAAGGTCTTTCATCGCGACCTGCTCTCGCACGTCACGAGCCCGCCGGTCGATTTCAACTTCGATCTGTACGTGCTGGTGATGGCCAAGCGGCACGGCTGGCGGATTGACTCGATCCAGGTCCAGTTCCCCCCGCGCAAGTACGGCCATTCCAATTGGGCGGCCACCTGGCGCTCCAAGGTCCGCACCATTCTCCGCAGCGTGCGGTACATGTTTCAGTTGGCGCTGGCGCGCGGGTAACTTCCGGCGGAATGACGAAATCCGAAATCCCTACGCATCCTCTTCCTCTTCCGCATTCACCTCGTCTGCATAAATATCGCTGCTCGTCGCCTCATCGGGGCCGGCCAGGTTCATCGCGTCTTCGTCGAAGATGCTCCCCCCCTCGTCGTCGGTGAACTCGATCGTCACCGGCTCGTCGGGCTCGTGCTTGATCTCGTCCTTCTTGTCGCGGGGAGCGCGCTTTTTGAGATACAGCTTGATCGGGATCTCGCCGAACTTGAGATAGTCCCGCAGCACGCCGAGCAGGTACCGCCGGTAATCGGGCTGAAAGGCGTTGGGCTCGTTGCAGACCAGCACGATCGTCGGCGGCTGGGTGCCGACCTGCGTGGCATAATAGATTTTCGGCCGCAACATTCCTTGCATCGGCGGCGGATGGTTTTCCAGTGCCGCCCGGATCAGCCGGTTCAATTCCGACGTCTTCACCCGGTCGAGCGACTGCTTGAAGAGCATCTGCGCGTGGTTTAAGAGCGCCTTGACGTTCTTCCCCGTCTGGCCGGTGATGAACGCAATCGGCACGTGCCACATCGTGGGGAAGTTGTCCCGCAGGTAGCTCACCCACCGCTCCGTCGGCATTTGCCCGTACAGCAAATCCCACTTGTTGACCACGAAGATGCACGGCTTGAATTGCTCGGCGATGTAGTGGCACAGTTGCTTGTCCACCTTGCTCAGCCGCTGCGTGCAGTCGAAGAACAGGAGCACCACGTCGGCCCGGCGGATGCTCCGCTGGGCCCGGTGTGCGCTGTAAAAATCGATGTCGGTGCGGATGCTCTTGGTCCGCTTGAGCCCCGGCGTGTCGATCGCCATGAAGATCTTGCCGTCCATGTCAAAGCGGACATCGACGCTGTCGCGCGTCGTCCCCGGCACTTCGCTGACGATCATCCGCTCGGCTTTGGCGAGCGTGTTGACGAACGTGCTCTTGCCTGTGTTGCGGCGGCCGACGATGGCCACCTTCATCACCGGCTCCTGGGCGGATGCCGCTTCGTTCTCGGCGGCCGCCGGCAGCCGGTTGACGATCATCTTGATCAAGACCTGGCGGTTGCGGTTTTCCCGCGTGCTGGTGCGAATCAGCTTGCCGCGGCGCAGTTGGAGGAAATCGTCCGCCTGCGTGTCGAGCCCTTCGTGGTCGCTCTTGTTGGCCACCAGCAAGATCGGCTTGTCCACGTACCGCAGGCGGCGAGCGACCTCTTCATCCATGGGGAGAATGCCGGCCCGCGTATCGACGACGAACAGGATCAGGTCGGCCGATTCGATGGCCATTTCGATTTGCTGTTCTACTTCCTTGCTCAAGTTGTCGTCGTCCACGATGCCGACGCCGCCGGTATCGACGATTTCGAAAAACCGGTTGTGCTCTTCCATGAGGTAGGCGACGCGGTCGCGCGTGACCCCCTCCTTATCATCGACGATGGCGATGCGCCGCCCGGCGAGCCAGTTGAGCACGCTCGATTTGCCGACGTTGGGCCGGCCGACGATGACAACCTGGGGGAGGGGCATGGAAGAGCCGAAGTACGCGGAAGATAGCTCCTGTCGATCATACTTCGCGCAGCGCTGGGCAGCGAGGGCGGGGTGATTCAAATGACCAATGACCAAGTCCCAATGACCAATTCATGTGCGTTCCCATTGGTCATTGGGACTTGGTCATTGGTCATTCGCGGCATATCGCTCGCCAACCCATGGATTAGATGGATGCCAGTGGGTCGCGCTCGTCCCGGCTGGCCCACACTTCGACCCCGGCAAACTGGCCGGCCAGCACCTCCGCCAGCCGCTCGACCGCAAACCGCTCGCTGGCATAGTGCCCCGTCAGCAGCAAAGCCACGTCATTCGCCTCCGCTTCCAGGCAAGTGTGAAAGCCCGTCTCGCCCGTCACCAGGAGTTGGCAACCGGCGCCGATCGCCGGCTCCAGGAACGAACCAGCACTGCCGCAGGCGACGGCAGCGGCGGCGATCGGGTGCTCGGGCCGGCCGACGAGTTGGACCCGGTCGATCTTGAGGAATTGCTTGATACGTGCGGCTAAATCGCCCAGCGTCTGCGGCCCCGAAAACTTGCCGAACCGGCCGCTCCCCAGCGACTGGCCGTCGGCAGCCGGAACCAGCGGGGCGATCAATTCCAGCCCCAGCCCTGCGGCCAATTGCTGGTTGATCCCCTCGGCGGCCGAGTCGAATGCCGTGTGGGGGCTGTGGACGGCAATCCCGGCCCGAATGAGCGACAGCAGCAGCCGCCCCGGCGTGTGATCGCTGGTCAATCGCTTCAGGGGCTTGAACGGCAGCGGATGGTGAGTGACGATCAGGTCCGCTCGCTCGCGCACCGCCTCCGAGCTACTGGCCGGCGTGATGGTGAGGCAG
>DATKDU010000181.1:0-38910 GCA_035512595.1 Pirellulaceae bacterium | reverse complement strand
GCCTGGTGCAGCCCTGCGCGGATCGCTCGCACCCGATCGACAAAGGACCTCCTCGCGCTCGCGTGATCGTCAAGTGCCGGCCAACGGGGATGCCTTGGGCCAGATGTTCTCGCGCCGTGTGCCCGAGGGCAAGAACCGGCTATAGTGTCGCCGACGATAGGAGTCATCGTGAGTCAGCCGCCCATTGCAGAGCGCGAATCCGCCAGCCCGGCCGCAGCCCCGTCCCGGCCGAAGCTGTCGCTCCTCGATGCCACCTGCATCATGGTCGGCATCATCATCGGCGCGTCGATCTACGAGTCGTCGGATGAGATTGCCGAGGGGGCGTCGTTTGGCTCGCTCGCTCTGGTTCAATGGCTACGCGGAGAAAGTGCCCCGCCCCTGGCCGACTCCACGGCTTCGGCGGTGGCCATCGCCGGCATCTTCGCCGTCTGGATCGTCGGCGGGATCGTGGCGCTGGTCGGCTCGTTGTGTTATGCCGAGCTTTCGACTGCCTTCCCTCGCGAAGGAGGGAACTATGCCTTTCTCAAGGAGGCGTACGGCAGCGACGTCGGGTTTGCCTTTGCATGGGTAGAGTTTTGGATCGTCCGCCCAGGGAACGTGGGGGCCGTGGCGTTCGTCTTTGCCCGCTATGCAGCGACGCTCCTGGCGCCGTGGCTGCCAGCCCTGCAACTTCCAATGGGGCAGTTGGCTCTAGCCTGTGCGGCAATTGTGGGGCTATCGGCAGTGAACTTCCTGGGGGTCCGTACTGGGACGATGACGCAGAACATCCTTACGGCGAGCAAGGTGCTGGGTCTGTTGGCGATCGTGGCAACGGCGTTCACGCTCGTGGCTGGCCCGACGCCCAACGTTCCGCCGAGCACGAGGCCCTTCCAGCCCGATCTGGCGTTGGCCCTGATCTTTGTCATGTTTGCCTACGGCGGCTGGAGTGACATGTCATACGTGGCAGCCGAGGTGCAGAACCCCGCCAAGAACATTTCGCGGACGCTCCTCTTGGGGGCCGGCATGGTGACAGCGATTTACCTGCTAATCACGTGGGCCTTTCTGATTGCCTTATCACTTCCGGGGCTGCGGAATTCATCTGCGGTGGCGGCAGACACGATGGCGATTCGCTTTGGCGTGTGGGGCGCGGCGGGGATCAGCCTGCTGATTTGCATCTCGACGCTGGGGGCCGTGAACGGAATGCTGTTTGCCGGGTCGCGCGTATTCTATGCACTCGGCCAGGAGGACCCCGCGTTTGCCTGGCTGGGTGCTTGGAGCCAGCGATATGGCGGACCCGTACGCTCGCTGATCCTGCAGGCAATGGCGACGCTGGGTCTGTGCGTCGTGGGCCGTTCGAAGGACGGTTTCGAGCGGCTCGTCGTATTCACCGCCCCATTCTTTTGGGGATTTCTCCTGTTGATCGGCATCGGCTTTCTACTGCTTCGGTCGCTCGGTCGGCTGGGACACTCCGGCTATCGCGTCCCCTTTTATCCGCTGACGCCGCTGCTTCTATGTGCGGCATGCTCCTGGATGCTGTGGAAAGGAGCGATTTACGCATGGAACAATCACGGCGTGGGAACCTACTGGGCCTTCGGCGTGCTCATCGGGGGGATCGCCGTTATGTTCGTCCGACGCTGGCGGACAGGCCGCGAGAGGAATTCCCTCGCCCGCTAGCTGCGGGATTCACCGTGTGCGCAACCGCACTTTGCGTTCTGGGCAAATTTTGACGGCAGTAGCGGCGGGAGCGTGTCCGAAGAAAGGAATCGATGCGGCGCGTCGTTCGTTTTGCGCCGCTAGCACTCGTGCCTACCTCTGACACATGTCCGTTGCCCAGCCAGTGCCGACCACACCCCGCGCAACACTCTTTGTTGCGGCTGGCGGCGCTGCGCCTGCGAAAAGAGTGGATCCCGCGGCAGCAGCGGAATTGACTGGGCCCGACTCGGTGGTTGTGCAGGAAACGCGGCAGGAGATCCGCGCGCTGGTGCAGGAAATTGCACAACTCGCTCAGTCGGGCGTTTCGTCCGCCGATTTCTTCCGCGGATTCTTGTCGCGCGTGGCCGCCGCTTTGGCATCCGCGGGGAGTGCCGTCTGGCTGGCCGCCCCTGGCGGCACGCTCGAGCTGACCTTTCAAATCAACCTGGCAGCCAGCGGCATCGACGCCACGCCGGATACTAAGCGGCAGCACGCCGCACTCCTGCGAAAGGCGCTGGCGGGCGGACAGCCGCTGCTCATTCCGCCGCAGTCCGGTGCTGCGGCTGACGAGGTCGCCAATCCAACCGATCACCTTTTGATCCTGGCTCCGCTGCGGCTGGAGCAGGAGACGGTGGGCGTCGTCGAAGTCTTTCAGCGCCCCGGCGGCGGACCGGCGACGCAGCGCGGCTACGCTCGCTTTCTCGCGCAGATGTGCGATCTGGCGACCGACTACCTGAAGAGTCAGAAGCTTCGCGAGCTGGCCGATAGGCAGGAGCTGTGGCAGCAGCTCGAAGGATTTTTGCACGCCATCCATCGCTCGCTCGACCTGCGGACCACGTCGTACGCGATAGCCAACGAGGGACGGCGGCTGATTGGCTGCGATCGCCTGTCGCTGGCTCTCGGCGATGCGAGCGGCGCACGCATCACGACCGTCAGCGGTTTGGACAGCATCGATCGGCGCGCATCGGAAGTGCGGCGGCTGGGTCTCTTGGCCCGCGCCGTGCTGCGCACCGGCGAGCCCCTGTGGCATACGGGAGACGACGGCGAACTGCCTCCGCAGATCGACGATCAGCTTCAGCCATACCTCGACCAGTCTCACGCCCGGATGATTGCCGTGCTGCCGCTGTTTCCACCGGGCAAGGAAGGCGTTTCGGAGACTTTGAGGCGTCGGCCGCTAGGCGCGCTGATCGTCGAGCAGCTTGGCGACAGCCGCATCAGCCCGTCGATCCGCAGCCGGGCAAGCACGGTGGCTCAGCACAGTGCCGCCGCACTGGCCCATGCCCTGGAACATCACAACCTGCCGCTGCTTCCGCTGTGGCGGCTTGTCGGCCGGCTCACGTGGTTCCTCCGCGGCCGGGCGATGCCGTGGACGATGGTCTGCCTGGCACTTGTCGCGGTAGGCGTCTTGGCGCTGGCGACGGTAAGAGCGGATTTCGACATTGCCGCCAGCGGCAAACTCCAGCCGGCCCTGCGCCGCGACGTCTTCGCGCGGATCGACGGCGATGTGATCAATGTCCCTGTATCGCACGGCCAGATGGTGCAGACTGGCGACCTGCTGGTGGAGCTGGCCAACAACGACCTGGCGGAGGAACTTCAGCGGCTTGTCGGTCGCCAGAAGACGAACCAGGAGCAGCTCTCGGCCACGAACAAGCGGCTGCTGGATAGCGCCCGCGGCAGTGGTTCGCGGCTCACTCCGGCGGACGAAGCCAAGTTGGCGGGAGAACTTTTGGAATTGAAGCAGGAGTCGGAGAACATCCGCCGCGAACTGGAAGTCTTCTCGCAGAAACAGTCGCGGCTGAAAGTAATTGCGGACCAGCCTGGGCAAGTGGTGACCTGGAAGGTGCAGGAGCAGCTTCAGCGCCGGCCGGTGATCCGCGGACAGGTGCTGATGACGCTGGCCAATCCCGATGGCCCGTGGGAACTGGAGCTGTATGTACCCGAGCGGCGGCTGAAGCACCTGATGCAGATCCAAGAGCAGCCGCCGCAGCATGGCCAGCGGCCGCCGCTGGACGTGATCTTCGCTCTCGCCAGCCATCCAGGGGCCGAATTCCACGGCGAAGTCATCGAAATCGAACAAACGGCCGAAGTCCGCGGCGAAGAAGGGAACACGATTCTCGTCCGCGCCCTGGTCAACAAAGACGAACTGCCGCACCTGCACGACCAGACGACGGTCACTGCGCGGCTCTATTGCGGCCGGCGCAGTATCGGCTTCGTCTGGTTCTGCGACCTGATCGAGACGGTCCAAAGCAAGATTCTGTTCTGGCTCTAATCCGGGAACCACGCGACATGCACAGCAGGGGAATCCTTTTGACCGGTTTGCTCGCGGCCGTGGTCGTGTCGGCCATCGCTGCGCCCCCCTCCATCACGGGCATTCGCAAACAGCCGCCGTCGCCGACGGGCGCGGGGACGCATTCCGCAGCCATTCCATCGGCGGCTGCCCACCTGCCGGATTGTCTGGTCTATCTGATCGAAGACATCCAGGTGCCGGCACTGGAGGCCGGGCCGCTGGTGAAGATCCATGTCAAAGACGGCGACGTGGTCGAGCAGGGACAATTGCTCGCGCTGCTGGACGACAGCCAGCCCAAGCTTCAGAAAATGGCTGCCGAGCTGGAGCGCGATGCGGCCATCGCCAAGGCATCCGACGACATCGACGTCCGCTTTGCCCAGGCCACGCTCGCCTACTCGATTGCAGAACTACAGCGATTGCTGGCCATCGAGCGCAAGGGAGCGGGCTCGATCACCGTGCAGGAGGTCGAAAAGGCTAAACTCGCCAAGCAGCGCGACGAGCTGCAAATCGAAAAGAGCCGGCTCGATGGTAAAGTCGCCAAGATGTCGGCGGACAAGCATCAGGCCGACGTTCAGGCCGCCGACCTGAGCGTCGCCCGGCGGCAGATTCTCGCGCCGATCAGCGGCGAGGTGGCGACCGTCTACCACGAGCAGGCCGAATGGGTGAATGCCGGCGAGCCGGTAATCCAGGTCGTGCGGATGGATCGGCTGCGGGTCGAGGGGTTTGTGGCGACCAGCGAGCTCAATGTGGCGGAGATTGCGGGTAAAGACGTAACCGTCGAGGTGGAGCTGGCCCGCGGTCAGCGGCAGCGGTTTGCCGGCCGGGTGACGTACATCAGCCCGGTGGTGACCGCCGGCGGGAAGTACCGTGTGCGGGCCGAGGTCGAAAACCGTCTGGCCGGCGACGAATGGCTGCTGCGACCGGGGACTTCGGCGGTGATGACGATCCTCAAATGACTGGTACGACGGCCCTTCTGGGCCGTCGCAAACTGGATGGCCCGGAAGGGCCGTCCTACCGACGCATGCCTCCGTCACTCCTCACCTCCACGACCTCCCACACTTTATCGGTGCGGATGCGCCCCGATCTGGAAGTGACGACGCAGGAGTATCAGGGGCGGCAATACTGGATCGTCAAAGACCCGCTGGCGCTCAAGTATTTTCGCTTTGAGGAGCAGGAGTTTGCGCTGCTCGAAATGCTCGACGGGCGAGCAAGCCTCGACGACATGCGCAACCAGTTCGAGCGGCGGTTCGCTCCCCAGCGGATCAACCATCGGCAATTGCACCAATTGATCGGCCAATTGCACCGCAGCGGCTTATTGCTGGCGGACGCACCGGGGCAAGGAGAGCAACTGGCCGCCCGCGATGCCACCCGCCAAAAGCAGGTGCTGCTCGGCAAGCTCAGCAACCTCCTGGCGATCCGTTTCCGCGGCATTGACCCCGACCACTGGCTGTCGCGGCTCGATCGCTGGTGGGGCTGGCTCTTCTCCGCTCCAGCCGTCGCCTTGGCCCTGGGGCTGATGCTCGCGGCACTGCTCCTCATCGGGGCGGAGTTCGACATTTTTTGCAGCCGGCTCCCCGCCTTTCAAGAATTCTTCGCGGCGCAAAACTGGCTGGCATTGGCGGTGACGCTGGCCGTGACCAAGGTCCTGCACGAGTTCGGCCACGGCCTGGCGTGCAAGCGGTGCGGCGGCGAATGCCACGAGATGGGGCTGATGCTGCTCGTCTTCACGCCGTGCCTGTATTGCAACGTCACCGACTCGTGGATGATTCCCAGCAAGTGGAAGCGGGCCGCCATCGGCGCCGCGGGGATGTACGTCGAGCTGATCCTGGCGTCGCTGGCGACCATTCTGTGGTGGTACAGCCGGCCGGGCATCGTCAACGGCATTTGCCTGAACGTGATGTTCGTCTGCTCGGTGAGCACGATTCTCTTCAACGCCAACCCGCTGATGCGGTACGACGGCTACTACATCCTGGCCGACCTCCTGGAGATTCCCAACCTCCGCCAGAAGGCGACGACGCTGCTGCGGCGAAAGCTCGGAGCCTGGTTTCTCGGACTGCCGCAGCCGCACGATCCGTTTCTGCCGCAGCGGCATCAGTGGTTGTTTGCTGTGTACAGCGTCGCCTCGGCCGCTTACGGCTGGCTGGTATTGTTTTCCATCTTCTGGTTTCTGTATCGCGTGCTGGAGCCTTACGGTCTGAAGATCATCGGGCAACTGCTCGTGTTGGCCATGGTGACGATGCTCGTCGTGACGCCCTTGTGGCGGCTAGTGAAAGTGTTCCAAGTTCCAGGGAGGGCCGATCGCGTGAACAAACCACGTGCCGCCATCATGTTTTCGCTCTCGGCCGCGGCCATCGCTGCGTTGCTGCTCGTGCCGCTGCCGTATTACGTGCCATGCAGCTTCCACGTGCAGCCGCGGGGGGCGACCAGCGTCTATGTCGATGTGCCCGGCGAGATCAAGCAGATCTTCGTCGCTGGCGGAGTGGTCGAGGAAGGGCAGCCGATCGTGGAGCTGGACAACGTTGACGCCCGCTCCGCCGAGCAGTCGCTCATCAGCCAGCGCGACCAGCTTGCGGCTCGGCTCGACGTCCTCAGGCAGTTGGTCCACACCGACCACCAAGCGCACCTCGATCTGGCGGCGGCGCACGAAGCTCTCGCGGCACTCGACGAGCAGCTTGCCCAGCGCCGAGAGCAATGCCGAAAGCTGATTGTCCGCGCGCCGGCGGCCGGCGTACTGTTGCCCGCGGTGGCTCGCACGCCAGAGCGCGGCAAGGTCAAGTTGCTGCCCACATGGTCGGGACGACCGCTGGAGCGGCGGAATGTGGGGGCGTATTTGGAGGCCAGCACGACGATCGGACAAATCGCCCAACCCGGTGCGTACGAAGCAATTCTGCTGATTCCCGAGCAGGAGTTGGAGTTCCTTCAGCCCGGGCAGCAGGTGGACCTTTATCCCGCCAGCTTGCCGGGCGAGAAGCAATCTGCCCCACTCGAGCACCTCTCGCAGCAAGAAATGCTCTCTGCGCCGGCGGCCTTGTCGCTCAAGGCGGGAGGGAGTCTGGCTACGCGGACCGATGAACAGGGGGTCGAGCGGGCGGTGGACGTTACGTACCTGGCGAGCGTCTCGCTCGATGACGACGCCAGCCGGCTGTTGGCGGGCACGACCGGGCGAGCCAAGATCCACGCCGGCTATCAGCCGCTGGCCACGCGGCTGTGGCGGAGCATGTGCCGCACGTTTCGCTTTGAGATGTGACGTTGATACAAAAAAGCGGCGCTGTGCAGCGCCGCTCGCGACGATCCGTGTTGGCCGCCTGCGTCAGTTCGTAGCGGCCTTCGCCGCGTCGGTCTTCTTGGGCGAGTCCTTCTTTTTCTTCGTATCGGACTCGGCCTTGAGCGAAGTCACCTTGTCGAGTTGCTCCTTGGAGAGGACCGCCTCGATCTCCTCCGTCTGCTTCTTGCGTACGCTTTCAAGCTGCGACTGGAGATCCTCGATCTGCGAGGCGTACTTCTGTTGGATCTCGTAGATCTTCGAGCGCTGCTCCTCGTTCACCACGTTCTTGTAGAACGCCGGCAGTCTCCCCTTGGCCGCTTTCTTCGTGACTTTCGGCTTCTCGGCCTTCTTCTCTTGGCCGGTCAGCGGCGACCATGCAGCAACGGTCAGGCCCAACATGCACACGCATCCTGCAACGACAACCTTCCTCCAAAACGGCTGAAAAAACATTGGCAGTAGCTCCTGGAAGAAATCATCGCCCAGGCAGACCATCTGCCCCAGGCGTTGAACAATTTAGCGTCCCTGAGACTCGAAGAAAAGTATTTTCTCGCCGTTTTTTTAAGGTCTGAAGCCGCCCGACTTCAGGTCCTTTCCGTCCCGCCGCTCCAAGTGCGAAACAGGGCCACCATCACCACAGGCAAGGCGATCGATACCCCCAGCGCCAAGGGCAAGACCTGGTACTTCTCGGCCACTTCGCCGAACGCGGCATACGCCACCGCCAGTCCCAGATTGGCCAGCAATACCGGCGGCAGAAACCGCCGCCATGAAAGCCCGTGCATCCCCATCAAGAGGACGGTCGCCTCCGCCAACACCGGCACACCGCGCCCCAGCACGAGGATTAGCGGCCCGAACCGGTCGGTCAACGCCTGCGTGCGGGCCAGGTCAGAATGCCGCGTCATCCAGACAACAAACCGCGGGCCGAGCCAGCGGGCCAGGGCGAAGCCGATCACGGCGCCGAGCGTCATGCCGGTCCATGCGGCGGCGGTGCCGCCGGCCGCGCCGAGTTGATAGCCGGCCAGCGTCGCCACGACGCTCGAGGGAATCGGCAAAAAGATGTCGGTGGCGAGCAAACCGATCACGACCGCCGTCACCGCCGGTGCGGAGGGCGGATGTTCCTTCCACGCCGCAAACCACGCTTCGACCTGCGTGCCCAGCAACAGAAACGGCACGATCGGGATCGCCAGGATGACGATCATCGGCAGCATGGGTCGCAGCAGGTGGCGCATCGTGTCGTGGGGCAGGCGTCTCGCCTGCCAAAACACGGGTTGGATATTGACTTCGACACCCCAATTCGACCCCACAGCGTCGAAAAAAGTGTCGCCCGCGCAGTTGGCTGCCGGGCGTCGTGGCCACACCTAACTTGGAGGTGCAGCATGTCTCAATGTAGCGGCTCTACCGCGAAGAAGCAGCCACGATTTCCCTTGTGGCGCCATCGTTAGCACTGGGCTGACGCTCCAATCTGGTTTTTCGCTTTCGACTTCTCCATAATCATGGCACTTATTGGTTGGAGAGCCGTTCACGGATTCCCGAAGATGATCAAGATCGACGAAGCTTTCATCGAAGCGGCTGCGCCGAATGGCGACGCGGCGAAGAACGGGCGTGGGCTTGTCCTCAAGAACAAGTTCGTGGCCCTGCATCATTCCCAGGACGAGACGCTCTTCTTTGGTCGCTGCCAGGGTAGCGGCAAGGAACCGTACCTCTGCTCCGCGGATTTTGCCGTCCCCGAAGCAGCCGTCTATCGCTGCAACTGCCCCAGCCGGCAGTTTCCCTGCAAGCACTCGCTCGGCCTCCTTTACGCCTACGTGCAGGGAAAGAAATTCACGCCAGCCGACATCCCCGAGGAACTGGCGTCCAAGCGGGAAAAGACGGCCGCGCGCGTCGAGAAGAAAAAGGAAGAGGCCGAGAAGCCGCGTACGGTGAACAAGGGGGCGCTGGCCAAGAAGATCAAGGCCCAGCTCGAAGGGATCGACCTCCTCCAAAAGCTGACGCTCGACCTCGTGCGCCTCGGCATCGGCAACATGAACGCCAAATCGGCCCGCGAGGTCGAGGAGCAGGCCAAACAACTCGGAAATGCCTACCTCCCCGGCGCTCAAGCGGCACTCCACAACTACACCAAGCTGTTTTACTCGTCGGACGGTGAGGAGCGGTCGGCGAAGGAACGGGAGTCGATTTACAGCGAGGCCCTCGACCATCTCGGACGCCTGCACACCCTCGTCAAACAGGGGCGGGCCTACCTGACCAGGCGTCTGGAAGATCCGGAGCTCAGCCCCGAAACCGATACGAGCATCGCGGCCTGGCTCGGCCACGCCTGGCAGCTCCGCGAGCTCAAGGACGCCGGTCTCGTGCAGAACGACGTGGAGCTGGTGCAACTGGCGTTCAACTCGCACGACGACGTGGCCCGCAAGGAATTCGTCGATACGGGCATCTGGATGAATCTCGCCGGCGGCCGCATCCAGATCACGCAAAACTTCCGCCCCTATAAGGCGGTGAAGTACATCAAAAGCGACGACAGCTTCTTCCAGGTAGCCCAGGTCAAGGAGCTGTGCGTCTATCCCGGAGACGTGAACCCCCGCATCCGTTGGGAGGGAATGCTGCCGCGGCCGCTTGAACCAAGGGACCTGGAGAAGATTCGCAGCTTGGGGCAATCAGACTTTGCCGCCGTCGTGAAGGAGGTGAAGTCGCACCTCAAACTGCCGCTGGCCGACAAGCAGCCGATCTACGCCCTCAACTTTCGCCAGATTGGACAGGTGGGGGACACGTATGTCGTTGAGGACGCGAAGGGGGAGCGGCTGGCGCTGACCGACACCGGCATGACCGAGGAGCCGGCAAGCTGCCACTTGTTGCCGCTCTTGCCCCGTGAGGTTTTCACCGATCAAACCCTGATCGCCCGCTTCCGCCACGATCTCGACAGCCGACAACTCCGCGTCAAGCCGCTGAGTATTGTGATGCGGTCGGCAGTGATTCGATTGACGATGTAAGAGGACTTTATGAGCCTTCCCGTTCTCACCCAGGTCTACGACGATGTGCGTCGGCTGGCGATTGCCGGCAGCGTCGTCGCATCCGGCGACTTCCGGCTGAAGAAGTTGATACCCCCGCTCGAACAATCGGGGCAGAAGGCGCCCGTGTTCGCCAAGGTCGCGCAGAGTGTCACGAAGCTCGTGGAAAGCACGGAGAAGACGTCGTCCGAAGCGCTGCTGGAGTTGAGCACGCTCGTCAACGCCATCCTCTACACCCAAGGGGAGACGGGGCTCGCCGGCGAGTTGGCGCCCATCGAAACGACCGACCTGGGCCAGCAGCAGACCCAGGCGTCCGCCCGCGTCCTCAAGCCGCTCTTGGAAGCTCTCAGCTCCACCGGCTCCGGCCGCATGGAAATCATTAAGGATGCCCACGAGCGGGGAGCCTTTCGCGACCTGCGCCTGGTCAAACCGGCGCTTGCCGCGCTCGACGATCCCTATCCGGAAATTGGCGACTTCGTGGCCGCCAATGTGCTCCCGTTGTACGGCAAGGCGATTCTCCCGGGGCTGAAAGCAAAGTTTGACCAGAAGGGGCGCGCCGGGCACGTGCGGCGACTGGCGCTCATGCACCGCCTCGATCCCGAGGGAACGCGCCAGATTGTGAAAACAGCGCTCGAGGAAGGTTCCAAGGAGGTTAAGGTCGCCGCCATCGAATGCCTTGGTGGCGAGCCGGAAGATCTGGCGTTCCTGCTCGAGCAGGCCAAGGCCAAAGCCAAGGACGTTCGCGAGGCGGCACTCAAGGCGCTCGGCAAGGCCGACGGCTCCGACGCCGTCGCCGCCCTCCGCGAAGCGCTGCAAGGCGGCGACATCGACCTGGCCATCGAGCCGGTCCGGGAAAGTCGCAATCCGCAGCTCCGGAAGTTCGTCCTGGAGGAGGCGGAAACCCTGTTTCAATCGCTGATTGCCGCCAAGGAGAAGGACAAGAAAGAAGCTGGCAAACGCATTTCTAGGATGTTGTCCTTGCTGGAGTGTCTTCGCGGCCGGAACGATGAGGAAACGGGCAAATTCCTGATTGGCGCCTTTACCCAGCGAGAGAAGCTCGCGGCCATCAAGGCCGAGCCGAGCGGCAAGGACGTCCAGCAGCGGCTCGTGCAAATTATGGCCGCGGGTCCAAAAGAGGCGCAGACAGCGCTCATCGGCGCCCACGGCTCGCTTGATCCTGACGATTTGGCGCAAGCGTTTGACGCTGCGCGCCGGTCGCGCGATCCGGTGCAGGTGTTCGAGATGTTTTCCCCCTACCTGGCCGCCAAGGGAGACGAAAAGAAAAAGGGGCGCGATGCGGTGTCCGCCAAACGGCAGGCGATTGCCGCGAGCCTGACGTTTGGCTCGCAGGCATGGTACCACGACCACAACCCGGAGAATGTGCATACGCAGGCCATCCGGAATCTCGATCCAAGGTGGCTCGATCTGGCGGTCGCCCAGCAAGATCTGGAGATCGTGCAAGCGCTGGCCCGCCCCAATCACGCCGCCGCCAACAAGCTGCTCGGCGAATGCTTCGAGCAGCGACTGAAGAAATCGAAAGATCCGTGGCAGTGCGGACAGATTCTCCATACGATGGTCCGCATCAAGCATCCTGCCGCAACGGATGCCGCCATCGCGGCAATCACAAAGCTCGCCAAGGACACGCACTCGTACGGGCTTTACTGGGTCGGCCAGGTTATCCCTTCGCTGCCGAAAGATGCGCTGCCCAAGCTAGAGGCGCTGTTGCCGACGCTCCCCGAGAAGGCGATCGACCAACTCCTGGATTACGTGACGCAGCTCAAAAACAAACCATAGGACTGAACCATGGCCAAAAAACCAACCTCCGGAAACGGCGCCGCGGCCGGCGGAAGCGGCGGCATGCTCCGCGCGCCGGCCGAGTCCCTGTATGCCGAGGAAATCGCGGCACTCATCGAGAACGACAAGCACGAGCGGCCACCCGGGTGGAAGATGTCGGCCCGCGCCGTGCACACCTATATTTGCGGCGGAAAGGCGGGAAAACTCGACATTAGCCCCAAGTACATCGGCCACTCGCGGCTGGTGGAGATCGCCATTAGCACGCTATTGACCGACCGAGCGCTGCTCTTGATCGGCGAGCCGGGGACCGCCAAGAGTTGGCTGTCGGAGCACCTGGCCGCTGCCGTCAACGGCGATTCGACCAAAGTCGTGCAAGGGACGGCAGGAACGACCGAGGAGCAGATCCGCTACACGTGGAACTACGCGATGCTCATCGCCCACGGCCCGAGCCAGGAGGCGCTGATCAAGAGCCCGATCTTCCGGGCGATGGAATCGGGAACGCTGGCCCGCTTCGAGGAAATCACTCGCTGCGCCTCGGAGGTTCAGGACGCGATGATCTCGCTCCTGTCCGAAAAACGGATTGCCGTTCCGGAACTAACGACCGAAGTGCCGGCCCAGAAAGGGTTCTCCGTCATCGCCACGGCCAACACCCGCGACCGTGGCGTGAACGACATGTCGGCCGCCCTCAAGCGGCGCTTCAACATCATCGTCCTGCCGACGCCGCAAACGCTGGAAACTGAGATGGACATCGTCCGCAAGCGGGTCCGCGAGTTGGCCACTAGCCTCGAGCTGCGGGCCGACGTGCCGGCCGATGAGGCGATCGAGCGAGTGGTGACGATCTTTCGCGAGCTGCGCAGCGGCCAGACGCTCGACGGCAAGAACAAGCTGAAGACCCCTTCGGGAGTGCTCTCGACGGCCGAAGCGATCTCGGTCCTGGCCAACAGCATGGCGCTGGCCGCCAGCTTCGGCAGCGGCGAAGTGACCGCCCACGATCTGGCGGCCGGGCTGCAAGGCTCGATCGTCAAGGACGAGGAAAAGGACCGCGGCATTTGGTCAGAGTACCTGGCAAACGTGCTCAAGAAGCGGGGGGCGGAGTGGCGGCCGCTGTTTACCGCGTGCTCGGAGCATAACGCGTGAGCTGGCAGGTCAGCGTTTTCGGCGTGCGGCACCTCTCCCCGATGGGGGCCTGGCAGCTCCGCGCCCATCTCGATCGCGTGAAGCCGAAGGTCGTGCTGATCGAGGGGCTCGACGACGCGACCGAGCTGATTCCCGACATGACGCGCAAGGCCACGAAGCCGCCGATTGCCATCCTGGCGTATACCGACACACTGCCGGTGCGGACCCTCGTCTATCCGCTGGCGATGTACAGCCCGGAGTATCAGGCAATCCTCTGGGCCCGCGACCACAACGCTAAGGCCGAGTTCATTGATCTGCCCTCGGCGAATTTCCTGGGGCTGCAGGATGTGGAAATCGAGCTGCTTGAAAAAGCGCGCCGCGAGGCCGCAGACAAGGCCGACGACGCGAATTCCAACGAAGAGCAGGCCGAAGAAAGAGCGGGCGGAGACGACGAGCCGCTTGCCTCTGCTGTCCCAGAGCCGCGGCGGTCGCTCTACGAGCGGTTTGCCGAGCTGGCTGGCGAGCGGGACTACGAGACTTACTGGGAGCGCCACTTCGAGCACAACGCCAGCGATACCAGCTACGCCCGAGCGTCGTTCGAGTTCGGCCAGGCGATTCGCGAGTTGGAGGAAGACTCGCCGCGTTGGCGGGCCGAGAACCTTGTCCGCGAGGCCTACATGCGGCGGCGGATTGGCGAGACGATTGAGGCCGGGACCAAGCCTGAGCAGATCGTCGCGGTCGTCGGCGCGTTCCACGCACCGGTCCTCAGCGGCGAGTTTCCGGCGATGACCGACGAGGAGTTGGCCTCGCTCCGCAGCCGCACGAGCAAGCTGACCCTGATGCCCTACTCGTACTTCAAGCTCTCGTCGCAATCGGGCTACGGCGCCGGCAACCACGCACCGGCGTACTTTGAATTACTGTGGCAAGTTTTCCAGCATGGCGGCGAGCAGGCGGCTTTGAGCGAACTGCCGCTGCGATACCTGTCGCTCGTGGCCCGGCAGCTCCGCGAGTCGGGAACGCATCGCTCGACGGCCGAAGTGATCGACGGCGTGCGGCTCGCCCGCACTTTGTCGGCACTGAAAGGAGGGTTGGCCCCGACGCTGGCCGATCTGCGGGATGCGGCCGTGACCCTGCTGGGGCACGGCGAGCTCTCCACGGTCAAGGAAGCCCTGGTCCGCGTCGATGTGGGAACCGCAATCGGTGAGCTGCCTGCGGGCGTCAGCCAGACGTCCATTCAGAGCGACTTCCAGCGCGAACTTGCGCGGCTCAAGCTCGAAAAGTACAAAACGGCCGTCAAGCAGGAACTGGCGCTCGACCTCCGCGAGAACCGGCAGGCGAAAACGGCTGAGGCGGCATTCCTCGACTTGGCCCGTTCCTCCTTTTTCCATCGGCTCCGCGTCCTGGGGATCGGCTTTGCCCAGCCGGTGGAAACGCGGCAGCAATCGACGACGTGGGCTGAGAAGTGGAACCTGCAGTGGACCCCCGAAAGCGAGATTTCGCTCGTCGAAGCAGTGCTGCTGGGAGAGACGATCGAGCTGGCAACCGCGTACAAGTTCAAGACGTATCTGGAGAAGTGTACATCGATTGCCGAGGCGGCGGTGATGGTCCGGGACGCCTGCCAGTGCGGCCTGATGGCGTCGATGGAGCTGGCCCGCCAGCGGCTGCAGGAGCTGGCGGCGGTCAGCAGCGACTTTGCCGGCGTGGCGCATGCCGCCTGGCAACTGAGCCTGGTGGCCCGCTACGGCGACGTGCGGAAGTTCGATTCCGCGCCGCTATTGCCGCTGGTGGACGAGCTGTTCGTGCAGGGTTCTCTGGCTCTGTTCGGCGCGGCCAATTGCGACAACCAGGCGGCCCGCGAACTGGTCGTGGCGATTGACGAGCTGAACAAGGTGGGGCTCGAGTTTTCGGGCCGGGTCGATGAGCCGCTCTGGATCAGCCAATTGCAGAAGCTGGCCGATGCCGACGATCGCAATGCGGTGCTCTCAGGCTATGCCTGCGCGATCCTGCTTGAGCGGGGGCTCGTGGCCAACGACGCCTTGGCCCGCGAGGTGTCGCGGCGCGTTTCGCCGGGAGTGCCCGCGGATCTGGGGGCCGGCTGGTTCGAGGGGCTGGCGCAGCGCAACCGCTATGCCTTGCTCGCCCGGCAGACGCTGTGGGAGCAACTGGCGGAATACATTGCCTCGCTCGACGACGAGCAGTTCCGCCGGGCCCTGGTGTTCTTGCGGCGGGCGTTTGGCGGCTTCAGCCCGCAGGAGAAGCGCCACATTGCGGAAAACCTCGGCCAGTGCTGGGGCCTGGGGGCCGACTCCGCCAGCGAGCTGTTGGAGCAGCCGCTGACGGAGAAGGAAGAAGAGAAGCTTAAGGAGCTGAACGAGTTCGACTTTGGCGATATTTGAGAATCGCGGATGCGCCCGATGACCACTCCCTTCCAACCCGAACAACTCAATCGCTGGCGGCTCGTCCTGGGCAAGGACTCGCAGGATTGCCTTTCCCAAATGCGCCCCGGCGGCTGCTCGCTGTCGGCCGAGCAGCTCGAAATGGATGAAGCGCTGTCGGCGATCTACGACGAGACGGCAGAGGAAGGGGACGGCCGACAGCGCTCGGCCGGGCTGGGAGGGTCCTCGCCGCGGCTGGCCAAGTGGCTCGGCGACATCCGCAACTACTTCCAGGAGGACGTGGTCACGGTCATCCAGCAGGACGCCATCGAACGGCGCGGGCTCAAGCAGCTCCTGTTCGAGCCCGAAATGCTGAAGAACGTTCAGCCCAACGTGCAGCTCGTCGGCACGCTGATGTCGCTTAAGGGGCAGATCCCCGAGCGGACGAAGGAGACCGCCCGCATGGTCGTCCGGGCAGTCGTCGAGCAGATCAAGCTGGCCCTCGAGCAGAAAATCCGGCAGGCGGTCCTGGGGGCGCTCAACCGCCGCGAGCACTCGCCCCTTCCCAGCGCCAGCTCGATCGACTGGAAATGGACGATCGGCCGCAACCTGAAGAACTACCATCCAGACCTCAAGACGATCATACCCGAGCGGGTCTATTTCTATTCGCGAGCCCAGCGGTCGAACAACTGGACCGTGATCGTGGACATGGACCAGAGCGGCTCGATGGCAGACTCGGTCGTCTATGGCGCGGTCTGCGGCTCGATCTTCGCCAGCCTGCCCGCCCTGGAAACGCACGTCATCGCCTTCGACACCGAGGTCGTCGATCTCACCGAGCAGTGCGGCAACGATCCGGTCGATATGCTCTTCGGCGTGCAGCTCGGCGGCGGGACCGACATCAACAAGTCCGTCGGCTACTGCGAGCAGTTCATCCAGGAGCCCAAGAGCACGCTCTTTATCCTGATCACCGACCTGTTTGAAGGAGGCAACCAGGCGCAGCTCGTCCGGCGGCTGGGGGACATGGTCGCCTCGGGCGTCCGCGTCATGTGCTTACTAGCACTGAACGACAGCGGCACTCCCTGCTTCGACGAGCAGCTCGCGCGGAAGCTGGCCGGAATGGGAATCCCCTGCTTTGCCTGCACGCCGCAGCGACTGCCGGAGCTTTTGGAAGGGGCGCTGCGCGGCGCCAATCTCGTCGCCTTGGCGGACCGGATCACGCATTCCGCCAAGGGGAAATAGCACGCCGGCGGCATTCCTAGCCGGACTTCTTCTTTCGCGGAGCTTTGGCCTTGGCCGGAGGCGGCGATTCGGTTTCGCTGGCCGCGAACTTTCGAGCCGCTTTCTTCTGGGGAGCTGGCTCGGCTTCGGCAGCGGCGGGCGCAGCAGCAGGTGGAACTGCTGCCGGCACAGCCGCGGCAGGTGCCGCCTGCAACTGCCCATACAAGTTCCATCCCTTGGTGATGTTTTCCGCTTTCAACTCGTCGAATAACTGCTGGATCTGCTCGAAGCTGCTGGAGATCCGCATGTCGCGGGCCAGCGGGTCCTTGCGGTTGGGGCTGAAGTCGGTCAGATGCACGACGTACGCCGGGTAATCCTCCGCAATCTGATCCTTGTGCGTTTTCCACAGTAGCAGCTTGCGGACCATCGTCTCCCCCTTGAGCTCCTTGACGTACACCTCGCGGCGGAGCACTTCGCTCTTGGGAAGGACGAGCTGCCGCGAGTCTTTTTCGGCCTGCGGCAATTCAACCAGGTCGGCGACCTGCGTGATCCGCACGTCGGTCGGCTGTACTTGCTTGTCTTCGCGGCGGCGGACGAACTGCGGCGAGATCACGCTCGCCAGCGGCATTCGCCGGAGCGTGCGATAGAGCGAATGGCCGTTGTTGGCGTGCCAGTCGAGGACCATCCGGCTCACCGGCCCGCCGCGCGTGTTCTGCGACACGAGGTCGAGGCAACTAATCTCGACGACCCACTCCGGCCGGACCATTTGGTAGGCGACGTGGTCCGAGCTGACCTCGGCATATTCACTATGCGTGACCATGTCCTTGAGGTCGCTGAGCATCTCCTTCCGCTGGTCGTCATCGAAGCCGCCGCCGACGCGCCCCAACACGTGGAACGTCCCTTCTCGCCGCAGGACGGCCACGAGCATGTCGTGCAAAAGGCCCGCCCGGTCCCCGGCCGATTCCGAGAAACCGATCACCGCCACGTCGAGATTGTGCCGCGGCTTGATCTTGAAGCTGCCCGCCGCATCGCTGCGGGCCACGAGCCCCTCGGCCCCTTTCTTCTCGACCCACTCGGCATACAACTCGCGCACCTGGTCGGGCTTGCTGAGCCACCGGGCCTCCACCGGATGAACCCGGTCGCCCCCTTCTAGGAGCTTCACGAGCTGCTGCCACGTATCGCGAAACGCGGCCGAAAGAGGCGCCCCATTGATGGAAATCAGGTCGAATGCCGCGAAGCGGAGCAGATTGAGCTCGGTGGCGGACGTCGGCCGTCCGGCGGCACTGACGACGTCCTGCACCCGCGGCCGGCGGTCGTCGCGGGCCAGATACAACTCGCCGGCAATCATCGCCTCTTTAATGCCGGCCTTCGACAGCAGCCGCGCCGCTTCGTCCAAGAGGGGCAGTCCGACGCGGACCGTGCCCCCGGGATTGAGGGTGAACGCTTCCCCCTGGCGAAAGACGAGGACGGTGAACTCGCCATCGACCTTCAGGCTGACGTGCATTTCCGTGGCAGGGATCCGCTCGGCAATGTCGGCCCCTTCGAGCGGATACAGGCGGGATGCCGCGGCCCGCCGATAGTCCTGAACCTTCATCAACAGAAGCGGATCGGCGAGTGCCGTGGCCGGCGCAGTGCCGTAGCCCGCGAGCTTAATTTCGACGCGACCGGGATCGAGGAGGGTGGCTAGCATGCGGGTTTCTCCTCGGCAGCCGGGGGAACGGGAGCGCTGGCCTCGGGAGCCTTGAGCTCGAGGTTCGACAGGTGCAGCACCAGGCGGTAGGTGTCGCCGCGCGTCCGCCCCTCCAAAAATCCGCGGTACGGGGTGCTGTTGCGGCGGAGGACGAGAGGCTGGTTGGACTTCGGACCGGCGCCCAATAGGAGCAGGCTGTCTTTTTCCTCCAGTTCCTTGGCCATGCCGTAGAGGAAGTCGTAGGTCAGGCCGTTGATGTGCGCCAGTTGCATCTTCTGCACGAAGACGAAACGGCACACAGCGTCTTTTTTGGGGATCAGCACGCCGCTCCACTTCAGCGCCGGGAGGTCGGCGCCGACATTGGCGTCGGGAATCACTCGCCGCCGCCGCTCGCGCTCCGTGCCATCCGGATTGCGGATGATCTCCCACTCGTGGACGCGATGGACGATCCTTCGCGAGCGGTTGACATAGACCCGCGACGTCTCCTGAAGCAGTCGGCCGGCGACCTCGGCATTGATCTCCGGATCGCCGTCGCGGATGGCGGCCCCGACCCCCCGCAAGTCGCCTTGCTGCTCAACGAGCGCGTCGAGATCGTCGTCGATGGCCGACTTAATGACCCGCGCCGTGCTGGCCTGCCGCCCCGCCGGATCGAGCCAGCGCACCCGCAGCGCGGTGCTCAGGGACTGCATCCGCACGACGGCGTCGCGCCCCATGCTGTTGAACAGATTGATTTCCGCCATGGCTCACCTGAGGTGATGTTTTCCAACCACGGCCGATCCATGACCTGCGCGCTACATCATGCTGAAATCCATTGCATCCACGTCCTCTTCATCCGCAGCCGACTCCTCGTCTTCCACCGCCGGTGCCGCCTGTGCCAGAGCGAGGAACTCCACTTTGCTCGGCTTGCCGATCGCGCAGAACACCTTCCCCTCGGAGTTCGCCAGCAGGAATCCCTGATCGGGCTCGAGCCCGCCCCGGAAGCTGTACGCAAAGCGGTAGATCGTCCCCTGCTTCAGTTCCTCGTGCAGCGGAGCGATGTCGTCCTCCGATTCCATCAAGTAGATCGCTCGTACGGCGCTATCGAGGTAATCCTCCGTCGTCACCACTTCCGTCAGCGGCACCGGAGCCGCGAAGGAGGATGGCACCGGCTGCAGCGTCTGGCCGGCCGGATCGACCGGAGAAAGCTGGCTCTTTTCGATCCACATTCCGTCCACAGTGACGGTGCCGAAGCAGGCTCCGCCGCGGCCGACGACCGTCTGACCGTCCTGGGCGAGGGTCGCCAGGCTGCATTTCTGCCCCTTGTCGTCGAGTACCTCGGTTTCCTTGAAGCCGTACAGCCGGGCCCGATCGACCTTGGCCATTTGGAAGCTGATCTGTCGGTCGCGCCACTGAAAAACGAGCGGCTTGGCCATGGAAAATCCCCGTGCAAAATGGGCGGTCCGCTAGCATAGCACGCTATCATCACGGTGCCAGCAGATTTGCGGCTCGATTTCCCCGGTCAGGCCGCCGGCGCTTGGCTGGTGGACAGGCCTGGGGAATCAGCGAAAATTTGCGGGCTCGATTCCTCCCCGGCCGAAAGCCCCTGATGCCGAAATCGGTTGTCATTGTCGGTCAACTGGCATCCATGACCCGGGCCGAAGCCGCTCGGGTCATCGAGCTCGGCGGGGGCGAATTCTCCGAGCGGCTCTCCGCAGCGACGTCGCTGGTCGTCGTCGGCAGTCGCGGCCCGCAGCTCCAGCGCAGCGGCCGGCCGTCGATTCAGATGGCTCGCGTCCACCGGCTGATTCAGCAAGGGGCCGCGCTCGAAGTCTGCCCGGAGGAGCAGTGGCTGCGGTCGGTCGGCCTGGCCGAAGTTGCGGCCGGCGTCCGCAAGCGATTCACCGCCAGTCAGATGGCCGAGACGCTTGAGATTCCGCGGGCCCGGCTCGATCGTTGGCTGGCGGCGGGACTGGTTCACCCGGTGGAAGTCAGTGCCGGCATTCCGCTGTTTGAGTTCCAGCAAGTGACTGCGGTCCGGTCGCTGGCCGAACTCATCCAGTCGGGCATTTCGCTGACCAAGGTGTGCCGTGCGGTGGCGCGTCTCAGCCATTGGCTTCCCAGCGCTGGACTGCCACTGGCGGAGCTTTGCCTCAGCGAGGAGGTCGGACGCCTGGTCGTCCGCACCCCCGCCGGCCGCCTGGCCGAGCCGACCGGCCAAATGCTGATGGAGTTCGATGCCGACGCTCACGCCTCAGCAGTCCCCTTCGGCGCGACCGAGAGCGAAGCGGACACCTTTCGTCGGGCGGTCGAGTGCGAGGACGAGCGGCCGCTGGAGTCCGCCGCCATCTATAGGGGGCTGATCGTAGAGCGCGGGCCGAATGCGACACTCGCCTTTAACCTCGGCAACGCGCTCTATGCGGCCGACGATTTGGCAGGCGCGCTGGCCCAGTACCGACACGCGACGGAACTGGATCCACAGCATGCAGGGGCCTGGAACAACCTGGCGAACGTGCTCGCCGAGTTTGATCGGCCCGAAGAAGCGATCGGGGCGTACCGCAAGGCGCTGGCCATCGATCCGCAACTGGCCGACGCGCGCTTCAATCTGGCGCAAACGCTGGTCGAGATCGGCCGCCGCGACGAAGCCATACTTCAGTGGCAAGCATACCTCGCCGGAGATAGCGACAGCACGTGGGCCGCCTATGCCCGCGAGCGGCTGGAATCGACTCGCCGCTGACTCAGCCCCTCCGCTCGCAACTGCCGTTTTGCGCTGCGCCGCGAAGGTGCGACTCGCTGGCGACAAACTTGCGGGGCGCTTTCGACGAGGCTGAACCGACTTCTGCCGCCTCCGTTCCCAGGAACAGCTCGTCGCGAGAAATCCCCAGTTCTTCTGCCAACTGCTGGGCCGTTCCTAGCGACAGATCGACTTCCAGTTCCGGCACCGGATCCCAGTGCGACGGCTGCTGTAAGAAGGCTTGCAGGTCTTTCCCCGCCCGGAGCGCCCGGCCTTCATGCCAGAAGCAGCGCACCCCAGCGGCAGTGGCCGCATCGAGCACGTCGCGCGGAGACGCATCGATCCGCGTGGCCAGCTCGCCCACGCTCGTACTAAGGGGAACGATCCGGTGCTGTAGCGCCTTCAGGCGGCGGCAGACGTCGTTGTCCGGCCGGTCGAGCCGGGCGATCTCACTTGCCGCTTCGCGGAGTAGCTCCACGACTTCCGCGGAAATCCCGAATGGCAATTGCATGGTCAGCGTCCGGCAAGGAAGGCATGATCTCGCTCCATCCGAATCACGACCCACAAGCGCCAGCCTTAACGCTCGGCCACCTCTTTAAAGATGCCACCATCCTGGCGGAAAAGCAAGCTAGCAGCGCGAACCTCGGCCCCCGATCTGCCGCTATTTCCAAAAGTGCCGGATGTCCGCAATCGTCTGATCCCAGTCGCCGCGGAAACAGATGGCCCGGCCATCGATGTACACAGGACCGGCGGCTTGTAATCGCAAACCTCATCGACCTGGATGTCATGCTGAAGCAGCCAGTTCCACATTCTACCTCGTCTCCTATCGTGTAGCCGCACCGCCTGTCCGGTGCGCGCAAGCACAATGCCATCAAACCCCAGACGTCGGTCACATCGACCGACCTGTTTCCTCCTACCCGCCGCGTTGATGTAGTCACTATACTGCAATTTGCAATTTCCCCGCGCAATCGCGATGATTCACGCATCACCTTGTTTCCAGGAGACTGTGATGAAGATTCTCATGGCATTCTGCTCGCTGTCCCTTTCGGCATTTTTCGTAATGACCGTTCTTGCTCAAGAGCGCAAGAACGACCTGTTCACTCGTCTCGACGCGAACAATGACGGCAAAATCGTGCTGGGCGAGTTGCCAGAAAATCAAAAGCCCAACTTTGGCAAGATCGATGCGAACAGCGACGGTGCGATTTCCAAGGGGGAACTGAACGCCTACACCCGAGGCGGCGGCGTGGCCATCAAGCCGACGCATGCCGATGTCGCATACGGGCCGCATGAGCGGAACAAGATCGATCTGTATCTTGCCGAATCGAAGACGCCGACGCCGCTCGTCCTCTACATCCACGGCGGCGGGTTTCGCGGCGGTGACAAATCGTCCGTGAGTGCGGGCGAGATTCGCGCATTTCACCGCGAAGGGTGGTCGGTCGCGGCAATCAACTATCGGTTTACGAATGTGCTGCCGGCGCCGGGGCAGTATCTCGACTGCGGCCGGGCCCTGCAGTTCCTTCGCCACCATGCGCAAGAATACAACCTCGATCCCAAACTGGTCGCTTCGACCGGCGGCTCGGCCGGCGCGGGGACTTCCCTGTGGCTAGCGTTTCACGACGATCTCGCCGATCCCAAAAGCGATGATCCCATCGCCCGCGAATCGACGCGGCTGGTCTGCACGGTCGTCTCCAACGGCCAGTCGTCGTACGATCCGCGATTCGCCGAGAAGGCCGGCATCCCGCGGCCGAATTTCGAGCGGCATTCGTTCTTCGAGCCATTCTATGGGCTAAAGGTCGCCGATGCCGACACGCCCGAAGCGTACCAGCGCTACGAAGAAGCTGCCCCGATCACCTACCTGACCAAAGACGATCCGCCCGCGCTGTTGAACTACAGCTACCAGAACGTCGAGGTCACCAACGCCAGCGACCTGGGACTGGTCGTGCATCATCCCAAGCTCGGGATCGCCCTCAAGCAGCAGATGGACAAGCTGGGTATTGAATGCATCGTGCAGTATCGCGCCGCGGAAGGAAACAAGACGCAGCGCCACGGCGGCGGGGATCCAATTGGGACGGTGGATTTCATCAAGAAGCATTTCGCGGCAGCGAAGAAGTAGGATGACGGAGATGAGCATGTCACGACTCGCACCGATTTCGATCCATTTCCTGCTCCTGATTCTTTTGGCTCCCGCAGCCACGGCGTCGGCGATGCACGTCGAGCGGGATATCCCTTATGCCGAACCCGCCGCCGAGCGTCAGGTGCTCGACATCTACGCTCCGGATGATGCCGGGCAAAAAAAGCTGCCCGTGGTATTTTGGATTCATGGCGGCGGCTGGCAGCAGGGTGATAAGTCCGACGTGGGCCGTAAGCCCGAGTTCTTCGTCGATCAGGGCTTCGTTTTTGTCAGCACGAATTACCGGCTCTATCCAAACGTTGAGATGGGCGAGTTGATCCGCGACGTCGCCAAGTCGCTCGGTTGGGTCTATCGGAACATCGGCCGGCACGGCGGCGATCCGCAGCGGATTCTCGTAGGCGGGCACTCGGCCGGCGCGCAACTCGCCGCCCTCATTTCCATCGACGACCGCTACTTGAAAGCCGAGGGTGTTCCATTCACTGCGTTGCGAGGTTGTATTCCCGTTGACGGCGATACGTACGATCTGCCGGCGATCATCACCGTCGCCGAGATTCGGGCCTTCATGCACGGCCTGCCACAGCCCGGCAAGTTTGGCCATCGCGTGAAATTCGGCAATGATCCGGAGAAGCACATTGACTTCTCGGCGGTCACGCACGTCGCCAAGGGGAAAGCCATTCCACCGTTTTTCATCATGTACGTCGCCGGGCATCCCGACACGACGGCACAAGCCAAACGCCTCGCCGCCGCGCTAAAGTCCGCTGAGATCCCCGTCACGCTCTACGGGGGAAGGGAAACGACGCACAGCAAGCTCAATAACGACATCGGCCTGGCCGACGATCCGGGTACGAAAGCGCTGACCGAATTCGTCAACGACGCCTTGAAATGAAGATGTGTTCATTTTGGCGCCCTCGTTTGTTGGCTTCGGTCAGGACGCACCAAGCTCGCGGAGCGGAGCAATCGAGCCGGTTTTCAGAGCGGAACATGTGCTGGCCCCGCTCATCGTGGCCGCCGTTATTGGCCTGGCCGGCTGGTAGCGCCCGATCAGATTCCCATGGTGAGTGGCTGCGCGTTCGGTCTTCCCTACCCGACCCGCTGGTCACCTCCTGGCGCTATCCGGGGACTTCTTGCCCTGCCTTCCGTTGGCGTCGTAGAAGAAGGCGGCGATTGTCGATGCCAAGTGCTACACGTCGGCCCCGTTTGCCGGGCACTATGAAGTGCTCATTCGCTGCGGCGCACTGGTGAAGAAGGGAGACACCATCGGCCGGCTGCACGACCTCGACCGGATCGATGACGAAGGCTGGCCCGTGCTCTCCGGCGTCAGCGGCGTCGTGGTCGGTCAGGCCTGGGCGGCAAGAGTACAGCGCGGGCAGCACATTGCCTGCGTCGGCAAGGTCCTCGAGTGAGATTCGACTGGGCGGCGCAAGCCAGAATGCCGACTTGCTTCATCGATGTGCTGCCGTGGCTCAATGCTGCGCTGGCATAAGCCGGAATGCGGACCTCAAGCCGCGGATAATTCCCCCACTCGAGGATCATGCGCAAGACCTGCGCGTGGCGCAGCGAGAATCAACCACAGAATCAAGATGCGTGCCCAACCCAATAATGTGGACGACATGCCCATCGGCGCAGTCCTTGAATAAGTCGAGATGAGACATTGACCACGAGGGGTTAGCCTGCGCATTCTCGGCTCAGGTCAGGCCCGCGTCAATCGATGCGGTCATTTGCGACTTGCCGCTGGGTTGTTGCCGAAATGCGGCTGCCAACGCAAAATGTGTGGTCGAATATGTCGCTGATCACCCGCATTCACGCTCGCGAAATCCTCGATAGCCGCGGCAAGCCGACGGTCGAGGCGGAGGTGCATGCCGGCGGCGGTGTTATTGGCCGCGCCAGCGTGCCGTCGGGGGCGAGCACCGGCAGTGCCGAGGCCCACGAGCTGCGCGACGGGGACGATGCGCGGTACGACGGCCAGGGGGCGCTGCAGGCGGTCCACCACATCGACAAGATCATCGGGCCGCAGCTCGCGGGACAGTCGGTGGCCGAGCAAGCCAGGCTCGATGAGCGAATGATCGAACTCGACGGCACGCCGAACAAGTCGCGGCTGGGGGCCAATGCGATCCTGGCCGTGTCGCTGGCGTGTGCGCGGGCCGCGGCCATGGCCAAGGGAGTGCCCCTCTATCGGCATTTGCAGTGCCTGCTCGTCGATGAGGCGGCCGATTCGTCCGAGGCCGCGTCGCAGGCGGGGAATCTGTTTCCCGTGCGATTGCCGCTGCCGATGACGAACATGATCTCCGGCGGCAAACACGCCGGCGGCAATCTGGACATTCAGGACGTGCTGGTGACGCCGGTGGGAGCGCCCGACTATCGCACCGGACTGGAATGGATCGTGCGGGTCTACCGGCGGCTGGGCAAGCTGCTGCGGGACGCTGGCCACGAAGGATATCTGGTTGGCGACGAAGGGGGATATGGTCCGCGTCTGAAGACCAATCGCGAGGCGCTGTCGCTTGTCGTGCGGGCGATCGAAGCGGCTGGACTCGCACCGGGCGAGCAGATGATGCTGACGCTCGACATTGCGTCGTCACACTTTTACCGCCAGGGGAGCTACCACCTGGCCGCCGATGAGAATCGCGGCCTCTCGAGCAGCCAGATGATCGACCTGCTCCAGCAATGGGCCGACCGGTTCCCGATCGCCAGCATTGAAGACGGCCTGGCGGAAGAGGATTGGGACGGCTGGCGAGGGCTGACGCAGCGGCTTGGTGACCGCGTCAAGCTGGTGGGGGACGACCTGTTCGCGACGAACCTCGTCCGTCTGGAGAAAGGGATCGAGGTCAAAGCGGCCAATGCGATCCTGATCAAAGTCAATCAAATCGGCACGCTGACGGAAGCATTCCGCACGATGATCCGGGCCCGGCTGGCGGGCTACACGCTGGTCGTCAGCGCTCGCAGCGGCGAGACGGAGGACGATTTTCTCGCTGACCTGGCGGTCGCCAGCGGGGCAGAATGGATCAAGATCGGCTCGATCGCCCGCAGCGAGCGGCTGGCGAAGTACAACCGGCTGCTGCGGATCGCGGAGGAGATTTGATTGCGGATTGCGGATTTCAGATTGCGGATTGAATTGCTAAAGTGCAACGTGTTCCGTCAATCCGCAATCCGCAATCTGAAATCCGCAATGAGTTACTACGTCTCCCGTCCCGACTGCTCCCGCCACACGATCTTCCCCGGCGTGGACATCTTCACTTGCGCCGGCGAGCGGATGATGCTCTCGCTGGTGGAGTTTCAGCCGCGAGCCGTCGTCGAGCCGCACAGCCATCCGCACGAGCAGATGGGAATGCTCCTGGAAGGGGAACTGACCTTCACGATCGGCGGCCAGACGAAGACTCTCCGCCCCGGCGAGATGTGGCGCATTCCGGGCGGCGTCGTACACAGTGCCGTTGCCGGCGACCAGCCGGTCAAGGCGCTCGACGTGTTTCATCCGATTCGGGAGGATTATCGCTAATGTGGTCCACTCGCTCCGCGAGTGGACAGCATGCAGAAGAGCTCTAATGGTCGCGCAGCCTCGATTTCGTTTTTCGGTCAAGCAGTACGATCGGATGATCGACCTCGGCATTCTGCAAGAGAACGATCCCGTGGAACTGATTTGCGGCGAAATCCTGGTGAAGGAGACTGAAAGCAATCGTCACTGGGCAGCGATCAGGCGCTTCACCAGTTATCTCGCAGTGCCGGTCATGGAATTGGCACTTTACAGCGTCCGCAACCCGGTTTGTTTCTCTGACAGCGAAACCGAGCCCGATGTGGCGTTGCTAAGGTTAAAGGACGATTACTACGCTAGTGGCAAACCCAGTCCCAGCGACGTGCTCCTCTTGATCGAAGTCGCCGATACTTCCCTCGAATTCGACCGCGAAGACAAGTTGCCGATCTATGCGGAAGCGGGGATTCGCGAGTATTGGATCGTGAATTTGCCGGACGACGTCATCGAGGTCTACCGCGATCCGGCGGGCAAAAGTTACCGCGGTCAAACGGTCGTCCGCCGCGGCGATTCCCTCACGCTGCTGGCCCTGCCCGACGTGACGATCGCCGTCAGCGACATTCTTCCCTAATGTGGTCCACTCGCTCCGCGAGTGGAAACTTGCCTGCCATTCGCGGAGCGAGTGGACCACATCACTCAAACGCCCTCTTCACCTCCGGCCGCCCCAGCACGGCCAGCGCCCAGATCCCCATCGGCAGGCTGACGAGCCACTGCGGGCCCAGCGGCAGGAGGGCCACGATGGCTGCGAACCTGGCCAGGCCGTAGCTGTGCAACTGTCGCATCTTCAGGCCGCCGAGGATGAGCAGGATCGAAGACGGCAGTGCGGCCAGCAAAACCACCGCACCCAAGGTTACTGCCAGTAGTCCCCACATAGTCAGGTCCGGTCCTCCCATGGGAGGACCCGCCTGAGCCAGCAGCACCGGCGGATTGAGGACGCCAATGCTGGCTAGCGGTAGCGGGATTACGGTCGCAGCACCAGTTCGCTCGACCGCCCACGACAGCGGGATCGCGAGACAGAACAGTACGATCGGCGCCAGCCCCAGCACGCCCGACACGATCAGCCCCATTCCAGGAGCGCGAACTAGCGCCAATGCCAATTCGCGGTCGCCGGCAATTTCAGGCTTGCCGAATGCGGCTGCGGGCACAGGCTTTTGCACGGCGGCGAGCTCGTCGTCCGATGCGCCAAGGCTCCAAGCCCACTGCGTCGCGCCGATCAGCACCAGCAGCCCGGCCGCCGCGGCGGCGGTATACATTCCAAATGCCGGCGAAGCGCTCACATACTCGGCCAGCACGAGTGCCGGCGCGCTGCCATGGCCTGGGCCCCGGCCGTCGATGGAAATCGATTGCCCCAGCCCGCGGAGCGTAATGGCGTCGATGACCAGGGTCTCGTCCCGCTCTCCGATCCGGTGGCCGAAGGAGCTGATGAACAGGATCGCTAGAATGCCGGCAACGATTGCCGCCACGGCGAAAGTTCGCGTCAGGTCTCGCCGCGCCATCGCGCTGACGGCGAGAACCGTTCCCGCGATCGCCAGGATCGCTGCGGCAACGCCACCGACGTGGTTCACGCCGGCAGCGATATGCCGCACGCCCTCTGGCATGGCGGTGATCTGCCTGAGCGACTCGCCGCTGTACTCCACGTCGTTGGTAAGCTTGACTTGAAAGTCGGGCTCGCGGACCACATCGTCGAGCTTCAGGGACACCCAGGGAAAAACGAGCGTTGCCAGGCTGAGCACGGCGACTCCCAGCGGCCAGATCGGATGGCCAAACGGCGGCGCGACGGCCAGGACCGCTGGCGGCCCACCGACAGCACGCCGCGGGCCAACCCCTCTCCAAATCGTCAGGCCGCAGAACACCAGCGCCACCGAAACAGCGGCGGCAATCCACAGGCTGCGGATCGCCGGCCCACGATGGTCGCGGCCCACGCCGTATACCACGCGCTTCACCACGGTCACGCCTCCCGAAGCGGCATCGGTGCTGCTCGGAGGCATTGCCCTCACTAAATCCATGTGATGGTCCGACTTTTTCGGCCAGTGGTCGGTCATGGAGTGGAAGTTGAGCAGCACCAGTCCCCACACCGCGGCAATGGCCAAGGCGGGGACGACGACGGCCGGGACGAAATCAGGGCGAAGTTTATTTCTCTGCTTAAGGTCGGTCAGAGCGTGACTCGTGCTCTCCCCGGCCCGCAAATTCCTGGCTCCCCACCGCCAGAGGATCCCCAGCAGCGCTTGAAACGAGACGATGCCGCCCATCAGGAGCATCGGATAAACGTGCTCTTCACTCGGGTCGAATAGCATCCCCTGAATGCCGGGAATCATCGTCAGGATGCCGAGCGCCCCATAAGCCAAGAGGACATAGTCAAACCAGGTGATGTCGGGCGAGCTCATCAGATCGACTGCCCCGGCAAGCTGGCGGTAGGTGTTGTAGCTGCCGAGGAAGGCTCCCGCCCCGCCGACGAGCGTGCCGATGCCCGCGCCGAAGAAGGGCCACGGGTCGAGATTCCACGACGACGAGGCAAAGAACGGAAATGCCGCCAGCGCCAGCCCGGCCCCGATCATGAGCATCCCCAGCACCATGCCGATGGCGACGGCCAGGACGATTCCCAGTGGAGGCGCGGCGGCCTGCTGCTTCAGAGACAGTGCCTGCTCGATGGCGCGGTGCTGCGCGGCGGCCGAGCCGGCCGGCGCTCGCCGCGGCGGCGCAGAGTGCCCTACGCTCTCGAGCTCCGTCCGCACTTCGCTGGCCCGCTGATAGCGCCGCGCCGGCTCCTTCTCCAGCGTTCGCAGCACGATCGCATCCAGCCGCACATCGATCTCGACTTTCTGCGACGGAGGGGCGAAGCGACCCATCGGCAGTTCGCCGGTGAGCATTTCGTAGATCACCACCCCCAGCGAGTAAATGTCGGCCCGATGATCCACCTCGCTCGGCCGCTCGATCTGCTCCGGGGCCATGTACCGCGGCGTCCCCATCACCTGCTGCGTGTGCGTCAGCGTGAAGTCGGCCGGGCTCGTCCCCAGCAGCTTGGCCAGGCCGAAGTCGGCGATCTTCACACGGCCGGTGCGATCGATCAGCACGTTCTCCGGCTTGATGTCGCGGTGGACGATCCCCTGGTCGTGGGCGTACTGGAGGGCATCGCAGATCTGCGGCACGATGGCCAGCGCTTCCCGCGGGGCGATCCGCTCGCTGCGCATGAGCTGCCGCAGGTTGGCGCCGTCGATGTACTCCATCAAGAGGAAGTAGAAGCCCCCCTGCTGGCCGGAGTCGTAGACGGTGACGATGCTCGAGTGATTGAGTCGGGCCAGCGCCCGCGCCTCGCGCGCAAACCGCTCGGCAAACGTCGGATCGAGCGCCGCCTGCGGCGGAATGACCTTCAGCGCGGCCATCCGGTCGATGTTTTTCTGCCGCACCTTGATGACGGTCCCCATGCCTCCCTGGCCAAGCAACTCCAGGATATCCAGATTGGGAAACGCTTCGGCAAGTGCCGCCGCATCGACAGCGCCGATGCCGGACGGAGTGCCGTGGCCGCTGGAGGTCGGCGGGAGCGAGTTGCCTTCCAGTCCGCCGGCCATGAGACAGGCCGGGCAAAGCCCTTCCGGTGCGTCGGCAGCCAGTGCCGCATGGCACCTGGGGCACTTCCGCGAAGCATTTACAGGGTTCACGAAATAGCGGGTCCTCAGCACGTCCTGGTGGGACAGGGCCGGGGACGCAAAGGGCTGTGCTGAGAGGGAAGCCCGCGGCTTGGCCGGCTTCGACAAGTAGTGAACGACCAGGATGATCACCGCGACGGCGACGGCCACAACCATCACGGCAGCGGCAGCCAGGATCAACACACTCATGACTGGTCTCCTCGGTAACTGCCCCTCGACAGTGAGTTACGGAGATTCTCGGGCAGGTTACAGCCGGCCGTCAGATTTCCCCCCGCAGGGCGGCTGACAGGGCCTTCAGCTCATCCTCCACGTCGGCCGGCGCGGCGACCGTTTGGCCGATTTCCTCGCGCAAGGCCTGCCGGTACCGCTCCCGCAGCCGATGGACGGCGACCTTGACCGCCCCTTCCGTCATGCTCAGCCGCCGGGCAACCTCGGCCAGCGGCGGCGCTCCAGAATCCCCCGTCAGATAGGTCTTGAGGGCCTCAAATAGCGACGTCCGCCCGCTTTCTTCATGGTCCTTTCGCAGCCGGGCCAGTGCCCCGTCGAGGATCGTCAGCGCCCAGCGGCGGGCGAAAATCTTCTCCGGCGTCCAGTCATCGGCCGGCTCGTGCTGGTAGCGGCATTCCCCCTCGCTCACGTCGAGCGACACCAGCTTCCGGCCGCCGCCGCGTTTCTGCGCGTGTTCCCGTTCGTAGTCCTTGGAGGCGAACCGCGACGCGGCGGTCAGCAGAAAGGTGCGGAACCGCCCCTTCTGGCGATCGACGTCATCGAGGTACTCCTTCTCCAGAAGAATCGTAAAGAAGCCCTGCGTCAGGTCGCTGGCGTCCTCGGGGGAACTGCCGCGGCGGCGGAGAAAGGCATACACCGGGTACCAGTAGCGGCTGCACAGTTCGGCGAGTGCCGAGTGCGACTGGGGCGAATCGCCGCGAGCCTGAAGCACGAGGCTCCAGTGAGTGGTTGCGAATTGAGCGGGCGTTAAGTCCAAGGTCCAAAGTCCAAAGTCTACGATCTACGGTCAACAACTCGATGCCAGGACTTCCAGGTTCGACAACGGCGAAAAAGCACCGCCGACCCTGGTCGAGCTTGCTCGGCGGGGGCACTTTTCGATTGGGGATCATTGTAGTGCAAAGTCAGCGAGCCGCCGGGGCAAGCCCGGCGGGGACTTCTTCATCCAAAGTGAGAGGGAGTTTCACTTGGACAACGGCCGATCCTTGCTGTATAAAGAGCGGCTGATCGAACGCCCGCCCCATACGGAGGCCCCGCCATGCTCTCCCTCCTCGGCAAATCGTACCGACATTGCGACGGCGTCTCGCGCCGCTCGTTCTTGCAACTCGGCAGTCTGGCGGTCGGCGGTCTCTCGCTGTCGCAACTGTTGCAATTGGAAGCCCAGGCCGGCACCGGCCGCTCGCACAAGTCGGTGATCATGATCTTCCTGTCGGGCGGGCCGCCCCATCAGGACATGTTCGACCTGAAGATGGAAGCCCCGGCCGAGATCCGCGGCGAATTCTCGCCGATCTCCACCAGCGTCCCCGGCATTCAAATCTGCGAGCATCTGCCGCGGATGGCCCGGATGATGAACAAGCTGGTGCCGATCCGCTCGCTGGTCGGTTCGGAAGGTCGGCACGCATCGTTCCAGTGCATGACCGGCTGGCCCGTCAATCAGCAGCCGCCGGGCGGGTGGCCGTCGTTCGGCTCGACTGTCGCCAAGGTGCAGGGGGCGGCGAGCGCGGGAATGCCGCCCTATGTCAACTTGTCTCCGCGGATGAAGACTTCGACTTGGGCCGATCCCGGGCAGCCGGGATTTCTGGGACAGGCGTACGCCGCTTTCACGCCCAACAACGGCGGGGCGGCTAACCTGCTGCTGGAAGGCATCACGCTCGACAAGCTGACCGGCCGCGACTCGCTGCGGCAGAAGCTCGACAAGCTGCGCAGTGCGGCGGAAAGCGACGAAGCCATCGCGGGACTCGATGCCTACCAGCAGCAGGCCCTTGGCATCCTCACGTCCAGCAAGCTGGCCGACGCACTTGACCTCGATAAGGAAGACCCGGTTCTGCGCGAGAAGTATGGCGGCGGGTCGCTCGAGCCGGCGGGCTACGGCGATGCGGGGCCGCTGACCAACGATTACCTGCTGGCCGCGCGGCGGCTCGTCGAAGCTGGCGTGCGCGTGGTGAGCCTCGCTTACGGCCGCTGGGACTGGCACGGCCGGCCGCACGGCACCAACTTTGACAACGCCCGCGATCACCTGCCGCGTATGGACCAGGGCATAACGACGCTCATCGAGGATCTCGAGTCGCGCGGCATGCTTGACGACGTGTCGATCCTCGTGTGGGGCGAGTTCGGCCGCACGCCGCGAATCAACAAGAACGGCGGCCGCGACCACTGGCCGCAGGTCGGCTGCGCCCTCTTGGCCGGCGGCGGCATTCGCGCCGGCCAGGTGATCGGCTCGACCAACCGACTCGGCGAGCACGCCAAGGACCGGCCGGTCCACTTCCAGGAAATCCTGGCGACCATGTACCACAACCTGGGGATCGACGTGAACCGCGCGACGGTGAACGATCTGGCCGGCCGGCCGCGGTACCTGATCGACCACACCCAGTATCAGCCGCTGAAGGAAGTGGTGTAATCTGGTGGCTGTGGGCGATCCTTCAAGTCGTCCAGCCTCGATACACCCCTTCCCATGTCCCTCGCCGACAAACTCCGGATCGCCTTCACCGCCGTTCCGGGGATCTCCCTGAACCACGGCTTCTGGTATTTGGTGCTCGCCGGTTTGGCGTGGGTGGTTCTCCATCGGTTCTTTGCGCGGTTGCTCTCCCGGCGGCGAATCAACCCGCAGCTTCCCACGCGCACGCAGATCAGCCGCGAGGTTCTCTGCTCGCTGCGGAGCCTGTTGATCTTCGGCCTGATGGGGGGCTTCGTCGTCTACTCGATCGTCTCCGGCTGGACCTGGATGTACTTCCGCGTCGAGCGCTACGGCTGGCCGTGGCTCGTCGCCAGCATCGGCGTGATGATCCTGATCCACGATACGTACTTCTATTGGACGCACCGGCTGATGCACCATCCGCGGCTGTTCCGCCTCTTTCACCGCACGCATCACCTGTCGCACAGCCCGACACCGTGGGCCGCTTACGCTTTCAGCCCGCTGGAAGCAGCCGTGCAGGCCGGCATCGCTCCGGTGATCGTCTTCACGCTGCCGGTGCATCCCATCTGCTTCTCAGTGTTCATGATCTGGCAGATCAGCTTCAACGTGCTGGGGCACTGCGGCTACGAGATGTTCCCTCGCTGGTTCGTCCGTAGCCCGCTGGGGTGCATCCTCAATACGTCCACCCACCACGCCCAGCACCACGAGTCGTTCCGCGCCAACTTCAGCCTCTACTTCAACCTCTGGGACCGCCTGCTGGGGACCAATCACGCGCGGTACGCGGAGCGGTTTGCGGAAGCGGTGGGGGACACCGCCACGCCGCCGGTGCCTCGCGTTGAAGCGCCGCCGCAATTCGGGCATACGGCCTCTACTTGAACGATAGCCGCTCCTTAGTCCCCGCGGCTTCATAGGCCGCCGTTGTCTTGGAAAAACTGCCAGCATCGCCGCCAACAATCGTCAGCGGCCGCGGGGCAATCAGACCGAGTGCATCGGGGACGTCGCACACGCGGAGGACGTTGAGAAGCTGCGGCGCGGCGGCATCCATGTGGCTTGCCGGCGGGTCGATGACCGTCACGCCGGCAATCGAGTCCTCGAGTGCCGCCGCATACGCAGCGATCAGTCCGGCTGGGCCTTTGCCCGCGACGAAAACCTGCGGCTTGCCAACTGGCGAGCGGGGGGCGTCAGCCCCCTGATCTTGTTTGAGCGCGGGGGCATCAGGGGGCTCACGCCCCTCGCTCGCCGATTGACGCCCCCCGCTCGCCGATTGACGCCCGTCGCTGACGCTTCGGGTTGGTGAGGCGAGATACTTCGCCGCGGCAATCACGTCCCACACGCGGCCGGCATCGATCGTGCGGCCCAATAGCGCGTGCGAGCGCTCGACGTAGTTGGGTCCGTTCTTGCGGGTCCATTTGGTCGCCCCAATGCCGCGGGGCTCGCAAAGGACCACGACGCGGTAGCCGGGGCCGATGTCTTTCACCCAGTCGGGGGTCGTGCCCGCCTCGTCTTCGTTGAGTACCGCGAGGAAGACTCCCTCAGCGCCGTCCCCCGTGCGCAAATCGGGATAACGGATGCGAAACTCGATGCTCTCCTCCGACTGAAGCTGCTCCACTTGCTTCTCCACGTCGCGCACTTTTTTGGCGGCGGGTATTTCATCCGGAAAATAACCAAAGCTCACGCGCTTCAATTCTGCCAGCAGCGGCTTCTTCCACTCCTCGAATTTCCCCTGCTCCGGCGGAGCGACCGCCGCCAGCGGCACAAACCGCTCGTCGATCGTCGTGTTGAGCTCATCCTTCGGCAGATCGCTGTCTTCCGGAAAGACGCGGAGCTTCTCGGGAGCGATCGGATACGGCCCCGGATTGCCTCCTTCGCTGACGATGTCGATCTCGCTGTCGTCGATCGGCCGCGCGTCCCCCCTGAGGTGCGCGTTGATGAACCGATATGCCGCCTGGCGAATGTCCTGGCGGTACGCATGGCCGCCGACGCTGACGACGGCATCCACCTCGTCGCTCTTGCCGTACAGGCTGTACATCCGCTCGAGCCGATTGTGAATCCGGTCGTTGGCGTCCATCGGGAAGATGCGGTCGTTGTCGCTGTTGACGAACAGCATTGGCCGCGGGGCGACGAGGTTCGCGATTCGCGTCCACGGCCACTGGAACGTGTTGTAAAAGAACATGCAGTCGCAGTGCCCGTTGATCACCCGGTTGGGGACGTACGACTCGAGGTCCGCCATCCCACTCACCGGCACCGCGACCTTGACCCGCTCGTCGGCCGCCGCGACCCAGAACGTCGCCGCCCCGCCGCCGCTGATGCCTGTGACTGCGATCCGCTCGGGATCGACGTCGGGCCGGCTGACCAGGTAGTCAATGCCGCGGACGCCGTTCCAGGCTTCGACGCCGGCCGGCGTGTAGCCGCGGGAGTGCCACCACCAGCGCTCCAGGTTATACGTCCCGTGATGCTTGGCCGCGATCTCGCCAAGCTGGAGCGTATCGACGACCAGGCAAATATAGCCGTGGCGCGCGAACCAAATGCCGTGCGACTGGTAGGCGACCTTGTTGCCGTTGCGACCGCGTCCGGAGTGTCCGCAGACGTAGAAGACGGCGGGGTATCTCTTCGGCGAGCGGGGGGCGTCAGCCCCCTGATCCTGGTCGCGATCGGGGATATCAGGGGGCTTACGCCCCCCGCTCGCCATTGGTTGCGCCGGGCGATAGAGATTGCCCGTCACGTACAGCCGCGGGCGGCTCTGGTAGTGGATCATGTCCACCTCGTAGCCGTCCCCCTTCAGCGTGCCGGTGATCGTCGCCGCCAGCGGCGTCTTCTCCGGCCGCGGCGAGAGGCCGAGCATGTAGTGGTACTCTTCCACGTACTGCGCCCGCCGGGCCTGCCAGCTCTCCAGCGACTTCACATCGTCGGCATACTTCGCCTCGATCTTCGCCGTCTCCTGGGCTAGGTACTTCTGGATCATCTCGTCGCCGGGGGCGCCGCGATCGGGCTCGCCCAGGGGCTGGGCCAGTGCCGGCATGGCCAGAGCGAGAATGACAGCCAGGGTATAAAGCGTTTTCATCGGTGGGTCTCCACAGGAGGGGCGAGCGAAGCGATCCATGCTACCGGTCGGCAGTGGCTGCCGCAAATCAGGGCAGCCTCCGACCTCCGACCTCCCGCCCTGCCCTTGCCCCCGCGCTTCCGGCGGCTACAGTGCCAGGATGGGAACCCCCTACGATGCCTTCCTCCTCGTCTCCTTCGGCGGGCCGGAAGAGCCGGACGACGTGATGCCGTTTCTGGAGAACGTCACGCGCGGGCGCAACATCCCCCGCCAGCGGCTGCTGGAGGTCGCCGAGCATTACCACCACTTCGGCGGCAAGAGCCCCATCAACGACCAGAACCGGGCCCTGATGGCGGCACTCAAGACCCAGTTTGCCGATCGCGGCATTGACCTGCCGATCTACTGGGGGAATCGCAACTGGCAGCCGTACCTGGCGGACACGCTCGCGCAGATGCGCGACGACGGCATTGGGCGAGCCATCGCGTTCTTTACGTCGGCCTTCAGCTCGTATTCCGGCTGCCGCCAGTACCGGGAGAACATTGCCGCCGCCCAGGAGCAGGCCGGCCCAGGGGCGCCGCAGGTGGACCGGCTGCGGATGTTCTTCAACCATCCGGGGTTTATCGAGCCGATGGTGGAGCGGCTGGCGTCGGCACTGGCCCAATTGCCGGCCCAGCGGCGGGCGGGGGCGCATCTGCTCTTTACCGCGCACAGCATCCCGCTGGGGATGGCGGCGAACTGCCAGTACGAGGTGCAACTGCGAGATGCGTGCTCTCTGGTCGCGGCCGGCGCAGGACATCCGGCCTGGCGGCTGGTCTACCAAAGCCGCAGCGGCCCGCCGAGCCAGCCGTGGCTGGAGCCGGACGTGAGCGTGGCGCTCGGCGAGATTGCAACCGGCAGCGGCTCGCGGGACGTGATCGTCGTTCCGATCGGCTTCATCTCGGATCACCTGGAAGTGCTTTACGATCTGGATGACGAAGCGGCCAGGCACGCACAGAAGCTTTCGCTGAACTTCATCCGGGCGGCGACGGTCGGCACGCATCCGCGGTTTGTGCAGATGATTCGGGAGTTGGTCGAGGAGCGGATGGCCGAGCATCCCGTACGGCTGGCGCTGGGAACGCTCGGTCCCAGCCACGATGTGTGCCCGATCGACTGCTGCCGGTATGAGCCGCGGCGGGGGGCGTAGAGCGGTCCGATGTCTGGTTCCGCAATCCGCGCACCTGCGCGCGCCCTTGAGCACACTGCACATCGGCCACCGCACTCACTCGTTGATGAGAAAACACGACGCGCCGCAAGTCCAGTGGCGCCAACGCGATCCGCCCCGCGTTTTCCCGGCCGTTTTTCGCCCTTTTGGCATGGTGGTTGCCTCTCTTTCCTGGTGGAAAGAACGGCCCTAAGAGCGGCCATCTGGCCGCGGCTCTCACAGAAGGTGTGAAGCCATGACACGCACATTGACGCCCTGGACTCGTTTTCCGCGGACTGTCGCGGAACTGGAAACGGAGTTCCCGAAGTGGATGACGGAGTTCTTTACTCCGGAGGCCGGTATTCTCGGCAAGTTCGAGTTCATGCCGGAGGTGAATGTGGCTGAGACGGAGAAGGCCGTCGAGGTGACCATGGAGCTGCCAGGAATGAAACCCGAAGAGGTGAAGGTGGAGATCCTGGAGGGGCGGCTGTGGATCACGGGTGAGAAGAAAGAGGAGCATGAAGAGAAAGGAAAGACCTATCATCGGATCGAACGCAAGACGGGTCAGTTCCGCCGCGTTCTTCCGCTGCCGACCAAGGTCGAAGCGGAACGGGTCGAAGCCCAGATGAACGAGGGCGTGCTCAAGATCGTCCTGCCGAAGGCGGAGGAAGTTCGTCCCAAAGCGATCCCGGTGAAGTAGGTGCTGGGGTGATGCCTGCCGGCTGCTCGTGGGCCGGCAAGCGGGAGCCGCTCGGCAGCGGGACGCCGGAAATGCCGGGTCGCGGCTGAGTGGCTCGGCCTTCCGCTGGCACGGGCCGCGGGAGGAAGTTGGCGGGCTGGCCGCGCCGTCTGCGAAAGGCGCGGCTGGCCCAGGTTTTCCTGATGGAGGATGTGTTGGAGTTGCATCTCTGTGAAAGGAGGTGGACGGCCAAACATGAAGTGTCTTGTTTGCGGTTGGCGGCCGGACGCGCGGCTGGGCGCGCCCGGCCGCTTTTCATGCTAGCGTCAGCGGCAAACTTTGCCGGTTAGGCGAATTTTCTCGATTCGGAGGACTTTGCCGGCCGATAACCGTGGGGGTGTATTTCGCCCTGACGTAGAACGGAATTCATTCCGTTCCCGGTGATCGTTGACGTCCGCGCGAACGGAATGAAGTCCGTTCTACCGACAAGGATGCTGCGCATGGATGCCAGGCTGGGACTCGTTCTGTCGATCGCCTTATTGTCCATGGCGGCCGGCTGCTGCTGCGACCCGTGCGGCGATTCGTGCGGGCGGTCGTGCCTGCCGCAGTTCTGCCGGCCGTATGAAGAACGGATCGCTGCCGACAATTCGCAGTGCGGCACTTGCTGCCGGACGGTCGGCTGCGGCGGCGGCATCAAGCAGTGGCTGCACAACTGCGCGACGCACTGCAAAGGGTGCGGGGACATTTACTGGGGCGAGTGGATCAGCGATCCGCCCGATTGCTGCGATCCGTGCGACCAGTGCGGCGACTTCACCGGCGCCGGCGTCTGCTGCGATCGCGGCTGCGGCTCGCGCGTCTTCTGCCGTCTCGGCAACCTGTTTCGCGGCCATCGCTACTGCCCCGGCCCGTGCGGCTGCGTCGATTGCGGCGGCAGCGGCTGCGACACGTGCGGCGGC
>DATKDU010000180.1:0-10782 GCA_035512595.1 Pirellulaceae bacterium | reverse complement strand
TCGGGGCCGGCGTGCTCGACCCTGCGCCGATCCTCGTGGGGGCCGTCATCGGTGCGGCGCTGGGGGATTGGGTATCCTACTTCATAGGCCGCAAGATCGGCCCCTCCGTTTATCGTCGCTGGCCATTGGCCAGGCACCGGGCCCTCATTGCACGTTCGCGCCTGTTCTTCCGCCGGTTCGGCTTTGCTTCGATTTTCGTCGGTCGGTTCCTTGGGCCGATACGCTCCACCATTCCCCTTGTGGCCGGGGTTATGCGAATGGACCAGCGCCGCTTCCAACTTGCTAACGTTACCTCCGCGATCCTCTGGGTGCCGGCACTATTGGCTCCGGGCTATTTCGCGACGACCACATTTGCGTATTTCAGCCTGGCGAGCGAAGCGACATGGGCTGGGCTGGTCGCGCTCATTGCGTTGCTGAGCATCGGTGGAAGCTGGCTCGGCTATCGAATCCTCCGCAGCAACGCCGAAAAGATGAAGGCGCGTCAGAGGATCAAGCAGGCCGGCCTTGCTCGCGCTCCCTCTCCATAAGGCCCGGCAGTCGCCTCTTGGCCGGCGAAATATCCTTCTTGTTGGTGCGTTCATCGGTTTGTAGGAGAAGGCTCCGCACCCAGCTCCAGGCACCATGACCCTCCTGTTCACTTACGTCGCGATCGCACTCGTGGTTTCCTTTTTGTGCTCGCTGCTTGAAGCTTCTCTGCTGACGATTACCCCGTCGTCGATCCAGGCCGCCAAGGGACGCAAGGTTAGCTGGGCGCCGAAGCTCGAGCGTCTCAAGTCAGACATCGACCGGCCATTGGCCGCCATCCTGACTCTCAACACCATCGCGCACACCATGGGCGCTGCCGGTGCCGGCGCTCAATACGCACGGGTGTTCGGTAATGGAACTGAAGCCCTGTTCGCGGCAGCCCTGACTTTCGCGGTTCTCGTCTTCACGGAGATAATTCCGAAGACGATCGGAGCCCGCTACGCTCTCACTCTTGCCCCATTTACCACCAGCGTCCTGCCGGTGATGATCGCAGGTCTGAAGCCGCTGGTGTGGTTTTCGAAGCAGCTCACGAAACTGATCACCTTTGGCAAGGCCCACGAACCCCCCCGGCATCGGGAGGAATTGATGGCTGTCGCACATCTGGGGCGTCAGTCAGGCCAGCTGCACGACAGGGAAACTCAGTTTCTCCACAATATGCTGCAGCTTCACCGGGTAAAGACCTCCGACATCATGACGCCCCGGCCGGTCGTCTTTTCACTTCCGCTGGATATTGGATCGGACGCATTCGTCCGGGAGATAGACGACAAGCCCTTCACCCGGATTCCTTTGTACGACCCCGACACTGGGGATACCCGCGGCTTCGTGATCAAAGGCGAAGTGTTGATGGAACATGTGAAGCGCGGCTCCGATGGGCTGGCGCTGCGTGATTTGCTGCGACCAATTGACAGCGTCCACGGCGCGCTTACCGTTGATCGGCTTTTCCAGCGGTTCGTCAGCGGACATCATCAAATCATGCTTGTCGTTGACGAGTACGGCACGACGGCAGGACTCGTCACCTTGGAGGACGTTCTGGAGACAATTTTCGGATTTGAGATCGTAGACGAACTGGACAAGGTTCCTGATCTCCAGGCCTATGCCCGCGAACTTTGGGTCGAACGCGCCAGTCGCCTCGGAATTGCGCTGGCGCCGTCTTCACCTTTGCACCCTTGATCTGCAGATCGACACCTCCAAGGGGCTTTGATTGACCTTTCTTCAACAGCTTCTGATTGCGATTGTGCAGGGAGTGACGGAGTTCCTGCCGATCTCCTCCTCCGGGCATTTGATCCTCATCCCGCATCTGACTGATCTGCCGGATCAGGGACCGCTCATCGATGTGGCCGTCCACGTTGGTTCTCTTCTGGCGATCATCCTCTACTTCTTCAGGGACGTTGCTGGCCTTGCTCGCGGTGGTGCCGCAACGACGGGATTGGTCAAGGCGCCCGACCAGCGCAGGTTGTTCATCGCGATTGCCGTGGGTACCGTCCCAGCGGTCGCTTTCGGCTTGTTCCTCAAGCTGGGTGGATATCTGGAAAGTTTCAGGTCGACCGACCTGGTTGCGATCAACCTCATCGTCTACGGTCTTCTCCTCGCGATAGCGGACCGCTTCGGCCGCCAGACCAAAACCTATGAGAACCTCAGCATCCGGGACGGCATCCTCGTGGGTCTCGCTCAGGCGCTGGCGCTGATCCCGGGCACGAGCCGATCCGGCGTGACAATGACTGCTGCTCGTGCGCTGGGATACACCAGGGTCGAATCTGCCCGCTTCTCGTTTCTGCTGTCTATCCCGGCTGTGGCCGGAGCAGGCCTGCTGGCAGCATTCGATCTTGCTGACGCGACCAGCCAGATGCAGTGGGATGCGCTGATCGCGGGGGGAATGACATTCGCTGCGGCGTTCGCGACCATGGCATTTCTGATGCAGTTTCTCCGCAAGGCGTCGATGATGGTGTTCGTGATCTACCGGGTGATATTGGGCTGTATCCTGCTCGCGCTGTTTTGAGCATGCATCGCCTGGTGCCCATGCCCGCTTACCACCCATTGCCGACATTCAGCCAAGGCCTGTCATTCGTTTCAGCGTGGCAGACAGGGTCGGCCGCGCGAGTGGCTCGAAACAGTCTGAATCACTCTCCGGGTCGAGCAGCTCATTGAGGGGAATTGCCTCTTCAATCGCATTCGGCTCGTCCGGAACGAAAGGAACCAGGGTTCTCGAAACGCCGCGGAGTGCCTCGATCGTGGCAATCAATGAATTGGACCGGCCGAACTCTCGTCGAACCTGCTCGGCCGGGACACCAAGGTGCTCGGCCAGCAATGACTCGCGGATCCGCGGAATTTCCTGGGCAGCCGAGCCATTTCCCTTGGCTCGAGCGTCGATCGTCAGGTCGCATTCGGTGTCCAGGCCCATCGAGCGATTGTTGAGGTTGGCCGAGCCGACCCGGATGACCTCATCGTCGGCAATCAGGATTTTCGAGTGAACGTAGATATCCTTCCCGCCGTTCGTGACCGGCGTGTAAATTTTAAACCGGCCATGGCAATCGGCCTCCCCGATCGCTGCAAGCAACCTCGCCCGAGCCGGGCTCATCGCTGCTTCTTCAAGCCAGCCTTCCGCGGTCTTGGGATTGATCACCACGATTTCCGGGCCCTCGGGCTCGGCCAGCCGGTCTATGATCGCCCCGGCGATCGCGCGCGAACCGAAATACTGGCTTTCGAAATAGAGGAAGCGCCTGGCGCGGCCGATCTGGTCTAAAAACAGCTTTTCGATCTCGCGGATCGCCTCCTCGCCGTCACAGGCGCCCCGAGTGCGCGAGATTGCCACCCTCACGTCGCTGAATGTCGGCGACAGATCCTCCGGCCAGATCGGAATACTGGTCGTGGGCGCGTCGATCGGCGTCCCGCCCGCCGCCGCCCAGCGAGCACGAGCGAGCGTGCCAAGGGCCCTGGCCGCATCGCCGTCGACCGCCATGGTTGAATCGTGCCACGGATCGTATCGCCGTCGGGTCGTCGGGCGTTTGCGCCTGTCGTCACAGTCGAGATGGTCTCGAGTGTCCCACCGGTCGCCCGTCATGTCGATGCCGCCGCAAAAGGCGAGCTGGTCGTCGATCACGACGATCTTGTGGTGGTGGCTTGCACCGGGCGGGTGGGCTCCGTCCAGCTTGTAGCTGATGTCCCCACCCAGCGCCCAGCGGGCGATTCGAAGCAGGGTGCTTCCGCGAGCGAGCAGATTGATCGCACCGACATCCCATTTCAGAACGTAGATGTGCAATCCGGGCTGCCGGTCGGGAAGCCAGGAGAGAAAGGGCCCGAGCTTGGCCGGCCCCTCATCGCCCCGGGGATCGAGGCTGATGCGGGTGTCGAAATCCCAACCGATCATCAGGATTTGCTCTTTGGCCTGGAGCATGACCTGGCGAGCAATGCGGAAATAGTCGGCGGCATCGACGATCAGTGCGGCCCGGTTGCATCGTTCGACGCGCCAGCAATTCTCGCCCGGCTCGAAGGGGTTCTCGTTGCTTGGGTCCGGGTTCACTTGCGATCAACGCCGCTAAACGGGTTCAGGTTCTCTGCAGGGTTTGAAAATCTGCGTGGAACGCCCGCTTGAGCAGGCAGTTGCTCAGGTGTGACGGAAGACGGGACGCCGGCCGGCGAAGACGGACGGGCAGGCAGACTGCTTGCCTGGTCGGCCCATTTGTTCACCGCAAGCGGGCTCGTGCTCGCACTGCTCGCGCTCGAAGCGATCCACCATCAGCGCTGGACCGAAGCGATGCTCTGGCTGCTTCTCGCGCTTGCCATCGACGGCATCGACGGAACGCTGGCGCGAGCGGCGCGAGTCCAGCTGCTGCTGCCGCGCATCGATGGCGAGGCTCTCGATCTGATTATCGACTATCTCAACTACGTGCTGATCCCGACCTTGCTGATGTGGCGCTCTCAAGTCCTTCCGCCTGGCTGGGAGCTGGAGATTGCGGCGCTGATCCTGCTTTCCTCCCTCTATGTCTTCGTTCGCCGCGACATGAAGACCCACGACGGCTATTTCCGCGGTTTTCCGGCCCTGTGGAATATCGTCGCGCTCTACCTGTTCTATTTAAGGCCCGAGCCGGCCGCCGCCGCCGCCGTCATCCTGCTGCTATGCGCGTCAAGCTTCGCGCCAGTGCATTTCGTGCACCCGTTCCGGGTCCTTGACTATGGCCGGTGGCTGCTGGCGCTGTCGGCTCTCTGGGCGATTGCAACCGCCGGCCTGCTCCTGACCGGCAGCATGGAGGCGCTTGGCTCGGCGCTGCTCGCAATCTCGCTCAGCACGGCCGCAGCCCTTGTCGGTCTCGGCCTGCTCCGGAGTTTTCGCGGCCCACGAACCAACCAGCAGAACGTAACGGCCTGAAATTCAGACGACCTGAAATTCAGGAGCTATCGCCCTATCCTCGCCCCACAGGGAGCGCAGTGCGCCGGGCGTAGCAAGCCGGTGTTGGCCTGCCAGGCGCATTGTTTTACCAGTGGCAGGCGACGGAACAGCCGTTATGGCGAACTGTTGACAGGCAAGAACTCTCAAGAGAAGCGAGACAAGTGCTACACGGGTCGGCCATCGGCCATAATTCATTCGAATTTTCCGCTCCACCGGAAGGTTCCACTCCACCGGAAGTCTCGTGCTCCACCGATGGCGGCCGAGCCTATGGCGTGGATCCCAGGCAATTGGTTCGCGAACTCGCTCCCTACCGAAGCCCGCGTGTCGCCCGCAGCGTCTTCGAGCTCACCGTGACTCTCGTGCCTTTCCTGGCGCTTTCCGGTTTGATGTTTGCAGCGGTCGAAGCCGGAATTTGGCTCGCGCTCCTTTTGGTGCCGATCGCCGCCGGCCTGCTCCTCAGGCTATTTCTGATCCAGCATGATTGCGGCCATGGGGCATTTTTCCCCAACAGGGCTGCCAATGATTGGGTTGGCCGGTGCCTGGGGGTGCTGACGCTGACGCCCTATGCCTGCTGGGCTCGTTCCCACGCCTTGCATCACGCAAGCGCCGGGAATCTGGACGCCCGTGGCTTTGGCGACGTCGACACCCTGACGGTTCGGGAGTTTCATTCGACCAGTCGTTGGCGGCAGATGCTGTACCGCTTTTACCGCCATCCACTGGTGCTGCTCGGATTGGGCCCGGCCTATCTGTTCCTGTTACGTCACCGCCTGCCCATCGGCCTGATGACGGCCGGTTCGCGTTACTGGGTAAGCGCTTTGGGGACGAACGCCGCAACGGCACTGATACTGGTTGCGCTTGCCGGCCAGTTCGGGCTCGGCTCGGTCCTCATCGTCCAGCTCCCCGTATCCTTGCTGGCGGCATCGGTCGGCGTCTGGCTCTTCTACGTCCAACACCAGTTCGAAGAGGCGCATTGGGAGCGGGACCCGCGATGGTCGTTTCACGAAGCTGCCTTGCATGGCAGCTCTCACCTCGAACTTCCGGCGATATTGCGGTGGTTCACCGCCAACATCGGCGCCCATCACGTGCATCACCTTGCAAGCCGCGTTCCCTACTACCGCCTTCCCGAAGTCTTGGCCGATCGACCCGAACTGATCCCACTCAATCGTCTAACGATCCGCGACACCGTCAGGACCTTCCGGCTGGCCCTGTGGGATGAGGACCAGAGGCGGCTGGTTCCGTTCGCCGCCGCATGTGGAGCGACAAGCAGCAATCACGCCGGCCCAGGTTCGATTTAGCCCCCGCGTTCCACCCATTCGAGACACTAGAGGCTTATGTCTGGTTTCGACCCATTGCGGACATTGGTCCGTGAGGGCGGCAGCAGCCCGTTGCTCACACAGCGGCGGTCTTCTGTTAATCCGGTGGAATTAAATCTCCGTCCCCAATCGTTTAATCATCAGAACCGAACGGAGCAAAGGTTGCAGAAGTTTGAGGGCGAGTTGCTGAACTTGCTGCCGCGTCTGCGTCGATTTGCCCGTTCGCTTACGCGAGACGTCATTGAAGCGGACGATCTTTGTCAGGTGGTGATCGAAAGGGCGTTGAAGTCCCGCTCGCAGTGGCAGGAAGGCACTCGGTTGGATGCGTGGATGTACATGATCATGCGAAATTGCTGGATCGACGAGCAGCGGAGCAGCAACCGCCGGGCTGCCCACTTTGCGCCGCTCGAGGCAGCGGATGGGGTGCAGCAGGGCTCGCCACCGGCCTTTGATCAACTGCGTCGGATGGACCTTCACTCGGCGATGCAGGCGCTGCCCGCCGAGCAGAGAGAACTTGTGGCCCTCGTGTGGATCGAGGGCCTTTCATACCGGGAAGCAGCCGCCCTTCTGAATATCCCTATCGGCACGCTGACATCCCGGCTTTTCCGAGCGCGCAAAGCTCTCATCACCTCGTTGGAGCCGGCACGATGATCACCGGAGAAACGCTGATGGCCTATGCGGACGGCGAACTCGCCGACGAGGATCGTGATCCGGTCGAGGCTGCGCTTGCGGATAACCCCCAGGTGCAGGAGAGGCTTGCCGAGGAGCGGCTGCTCCGGCGGAGCCTGTTGGCGCTGTACGAACCGGCGTTGAACGAAGAAATACCCGAGCGGCTGACCCTGCTTTTGAAGCAGTCCGCGAGCGCGCGCCCCTATGCTGTGGAACGAAAGTCACCAGTCCGCCGCACATGGTGGCATAACGTGACGGCAATCGCCGCAACATTGGTCTTGGGCATTCTCTTGGGACGTGGCCTCGCCACCGACAGCCTGCCCCTTGGCGGAGACACTGTGTTTGTGGCGAACGGGGAAGTTGCTCGAGCCCTCGATGTTCAACTCGCTTCCACACAAGGATCCGATGCGCCGGTTCAGATTGGGGTTAGCTTCATTGGCCCAGAAGGTGGCCCTTGCCGCAGCTTTCGAACTCAGAACGCGGTGGGGCTCGCTTGCCGAGACGATGGCCGCTGGGCGCTGAGGCTGGTCGCTCCCTTCGAGCCTGATGGCGGCTTCGAGTATCAGCAGGCGGGCAGCGCAACCGCGCTGATCATGCAGAGCGCGCAGGAATTGATGGCCGGAGATCCGATGGACGCGATGGAGGAACGAAGCGCCCGTGACTCGGGCTGGGCCAGTGGCGCAGAGACCCGATGAAATTTGGGACTCCAGCATGGCTCGTCGGCGGATTGCTGGTCGCGGCCGCTGCTGTTGCAGGAGCAGCCCAGCCGGGCGGCGCTGGCCGCAGCGCGCAACCGACTGGCGCTGCACCCGCTAATGTCCCGGCCCCGCCAGCCGGAGCCGGGGACAGGGGCTCGACCGCCCAGGACGGAATCTCGGGCCCTTTTGGAAGGAACAATGCAGCGGACGGGCGCGGCAGCTCCAACACTGCGTTCGAGATGGCCCGATCAATCGCGCAAGCCCATTTCGCCCGTCTGGAAGGCCTGGTCAAAGCGCATCCGCGGCTTCTCGAGATGATCGACCGCGTTCCTGCGATTCGGAGCGAAATCATTGCCATCGACCCCAGTGCGGCAAGCTTGCAGGCGGTCCGCAACCACGGGTACCAAATTGTCGCCGATGAGACGATCGAGGGTCTCGGCACGCGCTATGTGACTTTGCGGACCCCGGCCGGAAAGTCTTTGAAGAGAGCATTGGCGGAATTGCGGCGCATTGCGCAGCACGCGCAATTCGCTCCCAATCATCTCCATGTCCGAAGCGGTGTTGCAACGGGTTCGCACTTGCCGGCGGCAAGTCTGGCAGTATCATCGGTTGTCAACAGCCCCGCGATCGGCATCATTGACGGAGGGGTCGGAAAAACCGCGACCCTCACCAACCTGGCTCAACAGGGCTTCGCCCGGGGAGCGCCTGCGCCCGATCCACATGCGACCGCCGTGGCCTCGTTGGCGGGGGCGGTCCGACCAGTCCGAAGCGGCGCTCCTGGTGCCCCCCTGCTGATCGCCGACATCTACGGGAACGATCCGCGGGGCGGAAACTCGCTTGCACTGGCGAAAGCGCTTGGCTGGATGGCGACGCGGAATGTCCCCGTGGTGCTGATCAGCCTGGTGGGCCCACCCAATTCGATCGTTGCCAGCGCAATCAAGCAGGTTCGGGCCCGCGGGATGCATGTGGTGGCGCCGGTCGGCAATGCGGGACCTGCAGCGCCACCGATGTTCCCTGCGGCTTACCCAGGTGTGATTGCCGTCACCGGGGTTGATGGAAAGAACCGGGCGCTGATTGAGGCGGGTCGCGGATCGCACATCGACTATGCCGCTCCGGGAGCTGATATATTCGCCGCTTCCCTCGACGGGAAGCTCGTCAAGGTGCGAGGCACATCCTTTGCGGCACCGTTGGTGGCGGGCCGGCTATGGCTGGCCGGCAAGTCCGGCGACCCCATTTCCGTTCTGGACCGGCAAGCCGTCGATATCGGACGGAAAGGTGACGACAAGATATTTGGACGCGGATTGATCTGCGGCGAGTGCCGCTAAAAATCGGCCGGCTGGGATTATCTGCCAACTTTCAAACGTTTTACCTAGTGGGACGAAATTTTTTCGAAAGGACAAGTACAATGCGCAAACTCATGATAGCGGCGATCAGCTGCATCGCCCTGGCGGCAGCAGCCCCGGCTCTCGCTCAGCCCGGTGGCGGCGGCGGTGGCGGCGGCGGTGCCGGCGGCGGCGGTGGTGCCGGTGGCGGTGCAGGCGTCGGCGGCGGCGGTGCCGGCGGCGGAATGGGCGGAATGGGCGGCGGAATGGGCAGCGGCGGCGGCTTTGGTGTCGGCGGCTCTGGTTCCGGCGGAGGAATGGGCGGCGTTGGCGGCGGCTCTGGATTCGGCAATGGCGCTGGTGCCGGCAATGCCGGCATTGCCGCGGATGCCCGCGAAATCGCCCGTCAGAAGAGCCAGGCGTCCGAGCGCGCTGCTCTGATCGCGATCGAAAAGGCAAATCCGAACAGCGTTCTGGCCACTGCCGTGAACGGCGGGCCGCTCGACGGGCTTCAGGTCGGAATGAATGTTCTTGGCCCGGACGGCCCCCTCGGTACGGTCCAGCGGATCGTCGCCAGGCCCGACGGCACGATCGTCATCGTGCTGGTGAAGTCTGCGGACGGCGAGCGGATCATTCCGCTGGCACCGGCTGGCCTGACCATCCAGGACGGGACACTGGTTGCAACGACCTTCCCCGGCACGACCGGCTAATCCAGGTCGGCAATGACCAGGCAAAGCCCCGGCGCCCACGCGGCGCCGGGGTTTTTCTTTGCCGATGTTCCACTGCTCCAGCGAGCGCCGGTACAACCGCTTCGATCCTGAGTTTAGTGTCCGCTTTCGACATAAGCGGACATTAATGGTCGTTATCTGCTGCTGGGATAGGCGTCCCCACAGCGCGGCAGGTTCGAACGCGATGCCAGCGCAGCTTTTCCCCTCCCGCTTTCGTGATCTCGAAAATTGCTCTAGTTCAAGCACGTCCTACGGGAGTAAGTGCTGAATGGCCGATATTTTCGTATCCTACGGCCGGTCGACCGAAGCTCAGGCGGAGCAGGTGGTGGACGCGCTCAGAGGCGCCGGTCACAGCGTGTGGCGCGACGACGAGTTGCCCGCGCACCGCTCCTACACCGACGTCATCGAGGAAAGACTTCGCTCGGCCAAAGCGGTCGTCGTGCTGTGGTCGGCAGAAGCGGCGCGCTCGCAGTGGGTTCGTGCCGAGGCTGAAGTGGCGCGCGAAGCTGGCACTTTGGTCCAGGTCACGACAGACGGAACGATGCCGCCTCTGCCGTTCAACCAGATTCAGTGCGCGGACCTCAGCGGGTGGTCCGGCGACCCGAGCGCTCCGGGCTGGCGCAAGGTGGAGAGCAGCGTCGCAGTTCTCGTCGGCACTCCAGCGCAATCGACGCCCGGGCGGGAGCGGAAAGGCGCACCGGCGCGCCGGGTCTCGATCTGCGTTCTCCCCTTCATCAACCTGAGCGGAGATGCCGAGCAGGAATATTTCAGCGACGGGATCACCGACGATATCATCACCGACCTGTCGAAAGTTTCGGCACTTTCCGTAATCGCCCGAAACACCGCCTTCACCTTGAAAGGGCAGACGCTCGAGGCCGGCCAGATTGGCCGGCAGCTCAACGTCACTCACGTCCTCGAAGGCAGCATCCGAAAGTCCGGCGAGCGCGTCAGGATCAACGCGCAGCTGATCGATGCCGAGGCCGGCGATCATGTATGGGCGGACCGCTACGACCGCGACCTCACCGACATCTTCGCGATCCAGGACGAGATTTCCAAAGCGATCGTATCCGCACTTCGGCTGAAACTGCTGCCGAAGGAAAAGAAAGCGATCGAGCATCGCGGAACGTCGAGCGTCGAAGCCTA
>DATKDU010000179.1:0-20259 GCA_035512595.1 Pirellulaceae bacterium | reverse complement strand
CCAGTGTCGCCGCTGTCACGCCATCATCGAAACGTGCTGCGAAGGCGGACCGCAGCACTAAGCGGCGACAGTCTGGCGGAATCTGAAGGAACGCCGAGCCGGCAGCAGTGCTGGTACTCCATGCACTAACGGCTCGCTAACGAACTAGTTTAATTTACGAGTATGGATTACTCCCTTTACACACAGGTCCGGTCGGATGAATGGGTGCTACACGGCGGAGTTAGAAAACGGAAAAATGCCGCATTCCTGGAGTTACAAGGGCAAAAGGACAATAAAAATACACCGTTTTTCTAGTTGACAGCGGAATCTCGCAGGGATAGAAATACTTCCTGAGCGAATTATTATCGGTTGCCATCTGGCACGATTGGAGGCGTCTCCTTGGTGCCAAGTGCCGGTATTCTTCAATTTCCCTTTCGCTTGAGGGTCCTATGAGCACTCGCTTTCCTTCCCGTGGGGCATTCACGCTCGTGGAGTTGCTGGTGGTCATCGCCATCATCGGCATTCTGGTCGCCTTGCTCCTGCCGGCGGTTCAATTCGCCCGCGAAGCAGCCCGCCGCATGCAATGCGGCAACAATTTGAAGCAGATCGGTGTCGCGCTGCACACGTACCACGACAACCACAAGATCTTCCCGCCGGCATTGATCGGCTCGGGACGATGGAACGTGTCCAATCCGGAGCTCCCCGCCACCAACCCGCCCCATCGAGTCGCCAACACGACGGGCTGGGTGCTATTGCTCCCCTTTCTGGAGCAGGAGCCGCTGTGGAACAAGTACGTTCTGGACGCTCCCTCGAGCACGTCCAATCCGTACAACAAGCCGTACTTGAACGGCATCACGTCCAGCGAATGGGTTCACCCGCAAACGGGAAACAATAACAAGGAGATCTACGGCAAGAAACTGGAGATCCTCACGTGTCCCAGCGATACGCTGCCGGCGCCGACTCGATTCTTCCAACCAAATACCACTCAGTTCTACGAAGCGAATGACGTGGCCCGCAGCAACTACTTGTTCTCCACGGGGAATTACACCGACTACAACGCGCGCTGGAAGGACACATCCTTCGTGCATCGCGGCTTATTCGGCAACGACGGCGCCGGCACACTGGCGGACTGCGTTGACGGGACCTCGAACACGATCCTGGTCGGCGAGTCGAAGCAGGGGCATCGCGGCAAAACGTCCATCCATTACGGGCCCTACTGGGGCGCCGGAGTACACACCTGCTGCCACGGCCGGGCTCCGTGGAGCCCAGGCCTCGTCACTATCTCTGGCCCTGTCGGTACGATTACCACCTCCAATGGCACACGCTACGGCAGGCCAAACTTCAACCTCGTCATGAACGCGCTCAAGCGGCAGTACGCCTGGCAGTTCGGCGCCTACCATCCGGGCGGAACGCAATTCGTCCTGGGCGACGGCTCCGTGAAAATGATCGGCGATAACGTGAACTATGACGGCGTTTTCATCGCCCTCAGCCGGCCGGCAGACAGCGGGTTTTTCAGGGGAGTTGCCAGCATTCAGGACGCCCTGCAGGGCGGCAGCCAGTAGGCTCTGCCCTCCTTAAGACGATTGCCAAACAGGATCGCATCGCCCGGCGTGAGCCTTCACGCCGGGTTTTCTCTTGGGCCCGTCCGAGTCGGTTGACGGGCCGCGCACCTGCCGCGCGCATCACGCGCTTCTGCCAATGCTTTCAGTCCTAAGTTGCTCGCTGGCGAAGTAGTTATTGATCGTAACTTGTGAAAAATTATTGACTACTGACTTGCCAGGGATTCCTCCGCGGCAGGTTTTAGGCAGACCTCACCCGGAAAGTCGCTCCACTTAGGCGCAATTTTTTTCCGTGTTTTCCTTGACATTCTGGATTGGTCTGTGTTAAGACTGTTTCCGATACGAATTAGTTTCGGGGGCGTCATCCACCAAGGAAGCTTTCCTGCTGCGTGTCAGCAGGTCTTTTCTGTTTCTCAATTCTTTTCCGTTGAGGGTCCCATGAGCTCTCGGATTCTTTCTCGTCGAGCGTTCACGCTCGTGGAGCTGCTGGTGGTCATCGCCATCATCGGCATCCTGGTCGCCTTGCTCCTGCCGGCGGTTCAGTTCGCCCGCGAAGCGGCCCGCCGCATGCAATGCGGCAACAATCTGAAGCAGATCGGTGTCGCGCTGCACACGTACCACGACACCCACAAGATCTTCCCGCCGGCACTGATCGGCTCGGGACGATGGAACGTGGCCAATCCAGAATTGCCGGCCACCAACCCGCCGCATCGCGTGACGAACCTGACCGGTTGGATCCTGCTGCTCCCGTTCATGGAGCAAGAGCCGCTGTGGAACAGGTACGTGTTTGACGCTCCTTCGAGCATCTCCAACCCGTACAGTAAGCCGTTCATCAACGGCATCAACATCAGCGACTATGTGGATCCGCTGACGGGAAAATCCAACAAGGAGATCTACAGCAAGCGGCTGGAGATCATGACCTGCCCGAGCGATTCGATGCCAGCACCCATCGTGATCTCCGGGGCCAATAATCCCGCGAACTTTTACGAGCGGAACAGTGTGGCCCGCAGCAACTATCTGTTCGCTACGGGACACTACACCGATTACAACGCCCGCTGGCAGGTCATGTCGTTCGTGCATCGCGGTCTGTTCGGCAACGACGGCGCCGGCACGCTGGCGGACTGCGTGGACGGCACGTCCAACACGATCATGGTCGGCGAGGCCAAACAGGGGCATCGCGGCATGACTTCGACGAGCTTCGGCCCCTATTGGGGTGCCGGAGTACACACCTGCTGCCACGGCCGGGCTCCGTGGAATCCCAACCTCGTCACCATCACGGGAGCTGCCGGCACGCGGACCGTCTCCTGGGGCACCAGGTACGGCGCGCCCAACTTCAACAACAACATGGACGCGTTCAAGCGGCAATACGCCTGGCAGTTCGGCTCCTACCATCCCGGCGGCACTCAGTTCGTGCTCGGCGACGGCGCTGTGAAGATGATCGGCGACGGCGTCGATTACGACGGGGTCTTCGTCTCCATCAACCGGCCAGCCGATGGCGGAGCCTTGAGGGGGGTCGCCAGCATCGAAGATGCTTTGAAGAGCGGGGGCGGGCAGCAATAGCCTGCTGTAAACTTGGGTTGCTACCAAGCTGCCAAGAGCGCCCGGCGTGAGCCTTTCACGCCGGGCTTTTTTTTGGAACGCGGCGGCGCTCGTTTCCGCCGGGCCGACCGATAAGTCCTTTCGTCCTTTCCCGCTGCACCGTACCATCAGGGGGTCATTTCACGCCTCGCGCTCTGTGACCCCGATGACTGTCCGCACGCGATTTGCTCCCAGCCCCACCGGCTACCTCCATATCGGCGGCGTCCGCACGGCCCTCTTCAACTGGCTCTTCGCCCGCCAGCACGGCGGCCAGTTCCTCCTGCGGATCGACGACACCGATGCCGAGCGGAACGTGGCCCAGGCCCTCCAGCCGATCCTCGACGGCTTCAAGTGGCTCGGCATTGACTGGGATGAGGGGCCGACCGACGACGGCCAAGAGAGCCGCGGCCCGTACGGACCGTATTTCCAGTCGCAGCGGGGGGATCGCTATCAGGCTGCGGTGAAGGCGCTGCTCGATCGCGGGCTGGCTTATCGCGACTATGCCACGCCGGAAGAACTGAAGGTGGAGCGCGAGCGGGCGGAGAAGGAGAAGCGGGCGTTTCTCTACAGCCGCCGCTGGATGGCCGAGTCCGACGAGCAGGCGGCGAAATTCGAAGGCGAAGGGCGCAAGGGAGTCGTCCGGCTGAAGTTGCACCGCGAGGGAAAATGCATCTTTGACGATCTGGTCCGCGGCCGCTGCGAGTTCGATTGGGACAAGGAGCAGGACCACGTCATCCAGCGGGCCGACGGCACCTGCCTGTATCACCTGGCCAGCGTCGTCGATGACGACGACTTTAGAATCACCCACGTCATTCGGGCCATCGAGCACCTGGCCAACACGCCGCGGCAGATTTTCATTGCCGAGGGGCTGGGTTACACGCTGCCGAAGTACGCCCACCTGCCGTACGTCGCCGAGCCGGGAAGCTCGCAAAAACTCTCCAAGCGCAAGATCGCCCAGTACCTCAAGAATCAGGAGTTCAAGCGGCTGTACGACCACGGCATTGAGATCGTGCAGCGGCTCGGGCGCGGCGATGTGAGTGCCGAGACGTTCAACCCGGTGATCGTCGATTTCTATCGGGACGTCGGCTACCTGGCCGACGCGGTCATCAACTATTTGATGCTGCTGGGCTGGTCGCTGGACGACAAGACCGAGGACTTTTCTCGCGCGGAAATGATCCAGCACTTTTCGCTCCAGCGGGTGACCAAAGCGCCGGCCAGCTTCGACCCCAAGAAGCTGTGGGCGTTCCAGGACCGGCACATGCAGCGCGTGCCGACGAAGCAGAAAGTGCCGCTGATGCTCCGCTTCCTGCAGAAGGCGGGGCTGGTCAGCGAGCCGGCGCCATGCGACGTCGGCCCGAAGCTGACGCGGATCATCGAAGCCAGCGGCGACCGGCTGAAGGTCGCCGGCGACATTTTGCAGTATGCCGACTTTTTCTTCGTGGCCGACGACCAGCTTGCCTACGACGAGAAGGATTTTCAAAAGCGGGTCGCTCCGCCGCAGTCGCACGATCTGCTCTGCAAGTTCAAGGAAGTCCTGGCCACGGTCGAGCCGTTTGACAACGAGCCGCTGGAAGCCGCCATGCAGCAGTTCCTACAGGACGAAGGAATCAAAATCGGCGACATCATTCACACCGTCCGCGTCGCCGTGACCGGCAAGAGCGTCGGCCCGGGGCTGTACGACTGCTTGTCACTGCTGGGGCGAGAGGCGGTGCTACGGCGGATCGAGCGGGCGCTGGAAAAGGCTCAGTGACCGTGGAATTCGACCCTTGACCGCAATGTGGAACATGTGTACATTAAATCATGTCGTGGCCTCGCCAGGCCGCGTGCCGTTCTTTGATAATCGACGCATCTCTGACTGCGGGAATTTCCGTTCCGACAGCCGAACCTCCGCAGGCGAGGGGGTTTTGTAACGAATTCCGGGAAAGTCGCCGAAAATGGTTCAAAACTCCTGGCCTTGTTGAGACTGGCTGAATGGGTTCTCGCTCTAAGTCCAGCCGCAGCAAGCCGGCCGCGGATATATTAAGACTCCGGAAGCCAGAGTTTTGAAACAGCGCTGGTCTGCGGTGCAATGCAGCGAGTAGGACAAGGATATGGTGAGGTCGTTGGCGATATGTCCAGCGAATTGCCCATGAAAGTCACAACGTCTGGCGAACCGCTGCCGCCATTGGTTCCCTATTCCCCCTTGGTGCTGGCCGCGGCTGGATTCGGCGTCGTCAATCTGTTCTTCCTTCCGCTCGTTTCGAGTTTGGACGGTCCCGAAGAAGATGGCGGGATGTTCCTGATTTCACTTGCCGCAGGGCCGCTCGTGGCGCAGTTTGGCATCCTGCCGGCGTGGCTGGTGTGGGGCGAGCGGCCGTTCTGGCAGCGGCTGGCCATTCACTGGTCGCTGGCGGCGGGACTGGCGCTGGCCTGGATCGTCGGTCTGGTGTTGGCTGCCAACGACTCAATGGGGCCGCTGGACTATCTGCTCTGGGAAACGTTCTGTGTGTTCCTTTGCTCGCCGGTCGTAAGCCTAGGAGTTGAGACGCCGCTGTGGTTCACGCGGTTTATCCTTGGCTGGCGGCTCCACCGAACAGTCGCGGCGGCGACTGCGCGGCGGCCCTTGGCGATTCGTGATTTCCTCTGGGGCATGGCAGTGATCTCCGCCGCGCTGGCGGCCGTGCGAGCGGCCGCTGCTGCTTCCTATGGGAATGGGGGTTCTGAAATGTGGCTCGGCGTCGCGATTGCCGCTGGCTTTGCCTGCCTGGCAAGTCTGCTGGTAATGCCGCTGTTTGCCTGGGGCATCCTCCGCGCGCAAGTCGTCGGCAATGGCATTGCGATCATCGTCGCGTTCACAATTGTCGCGGGGATGGTGATCATCGGCGTCGTCACGTCCATGATGGGACGCCCGCCCCCAAGCGGCGAGCCGTTTGCCGCCTTGTTCCTGTTTCTGGGCAGCACAGCCGCTTCGATCGCCGGGGCGCTGGGGCTGGCCCGTGCCGCGGGATATCGGCTAGTGATCGAGTCGCGGAATGCGGCGGCAACGGATGGGACTAATCCATAAGACCGCGTTCATTGCATTGCCCGCCCATGCGTAGTATGGTGGCCGTGATCGAACTCCCGCCCCGTTCCCCTCCAGGAATTGAACGATGTCCCGCCGCTCCCTGTCCCGCCGCAAGTTTTTGTCCGCGTCCGCTGCCGCTTCTGGAGCCCTCGCACTTGGTGCGTACGTCAATCCGGCCGCCGCGAAGGAATCAAAATCTCCTAACGAGCGAGTCCGCATCGCCGGCATTGGAACGACCGGCAAAGGGGGTGACGACATCAAGCAGGTGGCGACGGCGGGGGCCGAGATCGTCGCCCTGGCCGACGTGGACGAGAATCTGCTCGCCAAAGGGGCCGCAATCTATCCCGATGCTCGCAAGTACCTCGACTACCGCGTGATGCTGGAGAAGGAGGGGGACAAGATCGATGCCGTTACGGTGGGCACTCCCGATCACAGCCACGCCCCGGCCAGCGCGATGGCCCTCCGCCTTGGCAAGCACGTACTGTGCGAAAAGCCGCTGACGCACACGGTGAAGGAAGCCCGCGTTTTGGCGGAGTTGGCCAAGGAAAAGAAGCTGGTCACCCAAATGGGGAACCAGATTCACGCCGGCGATAACTACCGCCGCGTCGTCGAACTGGTGCAGGCGGGCATCATCGGCCCGGTCAAGGAAGTCCACGTTTGGGCCGGCGCCGTTTACTCCGGCGCCAAGTTCACCACAGGCACTCCCGTCCCCGCCGGCCTCGACTGGGATCTGTGGCTGGGTCCGGCGCCGCAGCGGCCGTATAGCGCCGAGGTCCATCCGTTCAAATGGCGGGCCTTCTGGGATTACGGCACGGGCACGCTCGGCGACTTTGGCTGCCATTATATGGACCTGGCGCACTGGGCCCTCGATCTGCGTGCGCCGACCGCTGTCGAGACGACTAATCCGCCGGCCGATCCGGTCAGCACCGACTGGTGCATCGCCAGGTACGACTATCCGGCCCGCGGCAAAATGCCGGCGGTTACGCTCCACTGGTACGACAGCGGCAAACGGCCGGAGCTGCTCTCGACGCTGAAGAAAGCCAATGGAGAAGGGTTCGATTGGAACGGCGGACAGCTCTTCGTCGGCAGCGAGGGGCTGATCCTGTCCAACTATGGAGAGCACCATCTGTTCCGCGACGGCAAGCTGGCCGATTTCAAGCGTCCCGAGCCGACGATTCCCAATTCGATCGGCCACTACAAGGAGTGGGTCGAAGCAATCAAAACGGGGGGGGCCACGACCTGCAACTTCGACTATGCGGGAGCGCTTACCGAGGCGGTGCTGCTGGGAACCGTCGCCATCCGCGCGGACAGGCGGATCGAGTGGGATGCGGCCGGCTTTAAGATTCCCAGTGCGCCCGATGCGGAGAAGTGGCTGCACAAGGAATACAGGAAGGGGTGGACGCTATAAGCAGGGCACTCGCGCAGCGAGTGCCCTACAATGAAGGCATGTCCGGTGCATCGGTACCGTCGCTGGTGTTCCTGGGGTTACTCGCGCTCTTTGCGCTGCTCCCCTTGGCACTGCAATTGCGCCGACGGGCCAATGTCGATTCGCCGTGGTTTTGGGCCTACTGGTTTGGGGTGTTTGCCCTGGTGGCACTGTTCCTGGCCGCTCCGAAGTTTCGCGAGCGGCAAGCGCACATCGAGCGGGAATACCAGGGACGCACGCGGGCCGCTCAGAACCTGCAAGGGGACGAGCCCGACGTGGAGTTGTCGGCGCCGGGGAGGACGGAAATCACCTTATGGCCCCTGTTCGTCGGCCTGGGCGCGATCACCATGGTGTCCTGGGTCGTGTACTTTCGGCTGGGAAGAACCGCGCCGCAGCCGCCGCCGGCTGACGCGGCGCACGAGGGGACGAAAGCGAGCAACCCATGACAGCCCTCTTGGAACCGTCGTTCGCCTTTTGGATGCTGCTGGTAGCCCTGTTTGTGGCCGCGGCAATCCTGGCCGCCATGTGGACGGCCACGGCTCGCCGCGAACCGCTCATCGCGGCCGCGGTGGCCATCGGGCTGATGCCGCTATTGTGGATGGTCGAGCGGCTGGTGGTGACCGATCGCGAAGCGATCGAGGCGACGCTGCACCAGATTGCGGCCGATGTAAAAAGCAACAACCGCGCGGCGGTGCTCGGCCATATCGACCCGACCGCAACCTGGCTGCGGGCGCGGGCCGAGGGGGAGATCGCCAACTACCAATTCACCGAGTGCAAGGTCAACAAGCTGCACGGGATCGAAATGAACTACCAGGATCAGCCTCTCACTGCGGTAGCCGAGTTCAACGTGTACGTCTCCGGAACGTTTAAGATTGGCAGTGAAACGCTACCTCCCGGAAATTACTTTCGCAGGATCGAACTCCATCTGCGACAAGATGCCGAGGGTCAGTGGCGGGTGGAGAATTATTCCCACCACAGCCCGATTCCCGGTCGGCGCGACGGAAGCAGCAGCGAAGAATCTGATATCGACGTCCGACCGTAGCTAACTGTCGCCGCGACTGCGACAGGGGGTGGGTTGCGAGCCGGGCCAAGGCGACAAAAGGTCCGGGGCGTGGCACTTGGCGGAAACTTCGATTGACCCCTGAGGCGCGGTCGCTACAATTCTTAACATCCGACAGACCGCAATGACGTTCTCCGTGTTGATCTGACCGCGGTCGGTGAACTTCCTGAATTGGTCGAGGCGCGCCACGGGTGATTCCCCTTTGGTGCAGGAGCAAGGATGTTCGTTTACCCAGCCGCATCGCACGTGTTGGTTCACACTCCGGCCAAGATCAACTTGTTTTTAGAGGTGCTCGCCCGCCGAGCCGACGGCTTTCATGAGATCGAGACGCTCATGGGGCCTGTGACGATGTTCGACACGCTGGAATTTGTTCCTCGCCATGACGGAGAACTGCGGCTGAAGTGCCGCTGGGCCGGCGGCGTGCGTGCTCGCGCCAATCGCGGGCGTCGCCAGTCTGCGGCCGGTGCTGCGGACGAGCGGCACAGGAGCGAACCGCTGGGCGATTTGCCCGAGGGAGAGCAAAACATCGTCTTCCGGGCGGTGGAAAGGCTTCGCGATCGCAGCGCCGCCGCGTGCGGTGCGGACATTCGCCTGACGAAGCGAATTCCGTCCGCGGCCGGCTTGGGGGGCGCTTCGAGTGATGCGGCCGCCGCCTTGGTGGCGGCCAATCTGGCATGGAGGTTGCACTGGCCCCTGGCGCGGCTGGCGGAGTTGGCGGCAGAGCTGGGAAGCGACATCTCGTTTTTCCTCAGCGGCGGCTGGGCCGTGTGCCGCGGGCGGGGCGAGCGCATCGAGGCGGTTCGGGGCGGTCGGCTGCACATGGCGGTGGCGCGGCCCAAGACCGGCCTGAGCACCGCCCAGGTTTACGGACAGTGTCGGCCGGCGGCCATTGTCCGCAGTGCTTCGCCGCTGCGAGCCGGACTGTCGGCGGGCAATTGGCGTGCCATTCGCAGTGGAATGTTCAATCGGCTGGCGGAAGCGGCCGGCAGCCTCAACCCGTCGATCGGCAGGCTGCAAGACCGGCTCGTCCGATTGGGCTCTGTCGCTGTGCAGATGAGCGGGAGCGGTTCGAGTTGTTTTGGCATTTGCAAGAGCGCCCGGCACGCACGGCGCGTCGCAGCGCAGGTGAGATCGCTCAGCGTGGGAGAGGCGTATCAGGCGACGATGGCAGGGCGCGGTTGGCCCGCCGTCGCCCGCGGTGAAGGAGACGACGATTCGGCGAGCTGATAAATAGGAGCAGCGCCATGGAGATCACCGAGGTTCGCATCAAGCTCATGGAGGATTCGGACGACCGCCTGCAAGGCTTTTGTTCGATCACCTTCGATAACTGCTTTGTGGTTCGCGACCTGAAGATCATCGAGGGGACCAGCGGTCCGTTCGTGGCCATGCCCAGCCGCAAGCTGACCACCCATTGCCACCACTGCGGCGCGAAGAACCATCTCAAGGCTGGCTACTGCAACCAGTGCGGCGCCCGCCAGCGGGAATCCCCGCCGATTCGCGATGCCGAAGGGCGGGCCAAGCTGTACGCCGACATCGCCCATCCGATCAACTCGACGTGCCGGGAGATGATCCAGAAACGGGTGATCGCCGAGTACCGCAGCGAGCTGGAGCGGTCGCAGCAGCCGGGCTACGTTTCGCGGTACGACGACGCCTATGACGACGACGTAGACGCGGCCGATTATTTGCCGGACGATCGCAAGCCGGCTCCGCCGCCGCTCCCCAAGGGAAAGCACATCGAACCGGCCGAGAGTGAAGTCCCGCCGCCGCATCTCGCGCCGGCGGAACAGCCGCGCAAGAGCAGCGGTCCCAGCAGTGCGGAAGGCAGTGGCGGAAATGCACCGCCGCCGCACATGAGCGGCAGCGGCGGTTCAATCGCTCCAGGGACGCGGCCCCTGGGTGGACGTGGGGACTTCGGCGCCGGAATCTTCTGACGGATCTCTATTTGGTCAACTCGAAGTCATAGCCGTCCGCTTTGCCGGCGGTGACTTCGGCCGTCAGCGTGGTCCGCTCGGGGTGGCTGTAGGTGGGCGGAAGGAATTCGATGGCTTGGCCCTGCTGGATCAGTTGCTCCAGGTCCATGCCGGTTTCCGGATCAATCTTGACCGGGTTTCCCTGCGGATCGGTCCATTTGCTGACCACGACCTTGAATTTCCCTTCGACGCACCCCTTCTGGGCGTTGGTCAACAGTTCGTACTTGCCGTTGGGGTCGGTCTTTCCGGTGCTGCCGAAATACTGGGGAGGACGGTTGTCGCCATCGTAATGGAACTGCACCTCTGCATCCGCCAGCGGCGTTCCATTCAGCTTCACAGTCCCAGTGACGGGAACGAGCTGGAAGGTGGGCACACTGGGCCCGCCGCAGCCGGCGATGAACGCACCGAGAACTGCAAACATAGCGAAACAAAGCGGTATGGATCCGGTGCGCATAAGACGAAAGATCCTCATAGTTGACGGTCCGTAAAGTTGGAAAAAATCGCCCGGCGTGAAAGCTCACGCCGGGCGCTCTTGGCAGCTTGGTAGCAACCCAGTTTACACCTGGCTATTGCTGCCCGCCCCCACTCTTCAAAGCATCCTCGATGCTGGCCACACCTCTCAAGGCTCCGCCATCGGCCGGCCGGTTGATGGAAACGAAGACCCCGTCGTAATCGACGCCGTCGCCGATCATCTTCACAGCGCCGTCGCCGAGCACGAACTGAGTGCCGCCCGGATGGTAGGAGCCGAACTGCCAGGCGTATTGCCGCTTGAAGGCGTCCATGTTGTTGTTGAAGTTGGGCGCGCCGTATCGAGCGCCAACAGTGACGGTCCGCGTGCCGGCAGCCCCCGTGATGGTGACGAGGGTCAGATTCCACGGAGCCCGGCCGTGGCAACAGGTATGCACGCCGGCACCCCAATAGGGGCCGAAGCTCGTCGAAGTCATGCCGCGATGCGCCTGCTTGGCCTCGCCGACCATGATCGTGTTGGACGTGCCGTCCACACAGTCCGCCAGCGTGCCGGCGCCGTCGTTGCCGAACAAACCACGATGGACAAACGACTGGACCTGCCAGCGATTGTCGTAGTCAGTGTAGTGTCCCGTAGCGAACAGATAGTTGCTGCGGGCCACACTGTTCCGCTCGTAAAAGTTCGTCGTAACATTGGCTGCGGATACCACGATGGGTGCCGGCATCGAATCGCTCGGGCAGGTCATGATCTCCAGCCGCTTGCTGTAGATCTCCTTGTTGGATTTTCCCGTCAGCGGATCGACATAGTCGCTGATGTTGATGCCGTTGATGAACGGCTTACTGTACGGGTTGGAGACGCTCGAAGGAGCGTCAAACACGTATCTGTTCCACAGCGGCTCTTGCTCCATGAACGGGAGCAGCAGCACCCAACCGGTCAGGTTCGCCACGCGATGCGGCGGGTTGGTGGCCGGCAATTCTGGATTGGCCACGTTCCATCGTCCCGAGCCGATCAAGGCCGGCGGGAAGATCTTGTGGGTGTCGTGGTACGTGTGCAGCGCGACACCGATCTGCTTCAAATTGTTGCCGCATTGCATGCGGCGGGCCGCTTCGCGGGCGAATTGAACCGCCGGCAATAGCAGCGCGACCAGGATGCCGATGATGGCGATGACCACCAACAGCTCCACGAGCGTAAACGCTCGCTTTCGAGAGGAACGAATTCTCATAGGGCTCACCCTTCCACGAAAAGAAACGAACAAAAAGCTGCCGCCACGGCGGCAGGGATACGCCAAAATGGAACCAGCGATATGTCGCGCCCTCACGACATGCCGCAGCAACCTTCGCTCGCTGCCCAGCGATTCCTGGAAAGGCCGAAAGACCTCGCCCCACTCATAGGTCGTCCACCACGCCCTTCTTTCTACCCTGTTAACCCCTGAAAAGCAATCTAGTTTCGCTAAATGCGGCGCGTAAAGTCTGAACTGACATGGATTACCGTCACGTGGGCGAGAGAGGGGCCGATTGCCGAGCGACCGTGACCGTCGTGCTGATTCCCCCGCGGGGGGTAAATGCGGCAGCCACCCTCAGGGACCGGGGCTGGAGGAGAGCCGTCAGGTCGTCAAAGATCCGATTGGTCACGTTTTCGTAGAAAACTCCTTCGTTGCGGAAGCTCTGTAAGTAGATTTTGAGGCTTTTCAGCTCCACGCAGCGGGAATTCGGAGTGTATGTAATGGTCAGCGTTCCGAAATCGGGCTGCCCCGTCTTGGGGCACACGGAGGTGAACTCCGGGCAGACGATCTCGATCACATAATCGCGATCCGGGTGCTGATTCTCAAAGGTTTCCAGGATCGAGCGGGGGTCGGCACTCATCAGGCGGCTCCTTACGGCCCAAGGCTGGATTTCGGATAATACCAAATTGGCAATCTGGAGAACTTTGGCGTGCGGCTGGCTGAAATCTATCGATCCGTTCAGGGGGAAGGGCTATTGACGGGGACTCCGAGCGTCTTCATCCGGGCATCGGGGTGCAATCTGCGCTGCTGGTTTTGCGACACGCCCTACACGTCCTGGACGCCGGAAGGGGAAGACTGGCCGCTGGACGACATCGTGGCCCAGGTCGATCGGCTGGCTGCCCAGCACGTCGTGGTGACCGGCGGCGAGCCGATGCTCCATGCCGAGTTGATACCGCTCTGCCAGAGGCTGCAAGACGGCGGGCGGCATATCACGATTGAAACCGCGGGAACGCTCTACCTGCCGGTCCGCTGCGACCTGATGTCGATCAGTCCCAAGCTGGCCAATTCCACCCCGACTCAAGAACGCGCCGGCAACTGGGCGATCCGCCACGAGCGGACGCGGCACTCCCCGGACGTCGTCCGGCGGCTCATGGACGAGCATCCCTGGCAGCTCAAGTTCGTGGTGGATGCTCCAGAGGATTGTCAGGATGTGGAACGCTACTTGACGGACTTTCCTGGCATCGACCGCGGGCGCGTGCTGCTGATGCCCCAGGGGGTCCACCCGGCCGAGTTGGCGGCCAAGGAAGCCTGGCTGGTGGGTTATTGCCGCGATCATTCGTTGGTATTCTGCCCCCGCAAGCACATCGAGTGGTTCGGGGCGGTGCGGGGAACGTAAGACTTTACGGCGTGGACGGACCCAGTTGACGGATCAAGCTGCGGACCGTCGGATCATCTGGGATTAGCTTTGCCGCTACGTTCAGGTGGTGCCGCGCTTCCTCCCGGTTTCCCTCTTTCAGCCACAACGCGGCCAGGTTCGCCCGGGCCAATCCATGTCCGGGCCGCAGTCGGACCGCGGCCAGAAACGCCTCTTTGGCCCCTTGCGCGTCGCGGCATTTTTGCAAGGCATGCCCCAGGTTGTAATGCGCCATGAAGCTGTCTGGCTTGAGGCCGATGGTCCGGCGAAATTCTTCCGCCGCCTGCGGATAGTTTCCTTGCTGAAAACAAGCAACGCCCAGTCGAAAGCGAATCCGCTCGTCGTCCGTCTGATCCCGCAGGTACTCGCGCAGCAGTTTCTCGGCCTGTGCGTACTTGCGATCGTCAACGAGGGCATCCGCCAGCGCCAGCGCAGCGCTGGCCGTCGGATCCGACTCCTGCGCCAACTCGCTCAGCGCGGCCGTTGCCGAGGCGGTCAGCCCGCTGCGAGCCAATTCGGCGGCCGACCTGAGCCGGGCCGCACGATCCTGGCGCAGGCCGAGCAGTGCCGCCACGTCGGGATCGCTCCAGGGGGTGATTTCCGCCGGGATGGACGCCAGCGCCTCCAGCGCCCGGTCTTGACCAGCCTCATCGTTCAGCCGGCGGCACAGTTGCGCCAGCAGCAAGTGCGTCGCTCGCATGTCGGGGGCAGCAGCGGCGCTTTTTTCGGCCCACGTTCGGCTTTCTTGCAGCTTCTCCTGGGAAAACAGACAGCGAGCTTTGGCAAGCTGCGCCCGCGCATCGGTCGGATGGGATGCAAGGACACGCTCGATGACCGGTTCCGCCTCCGCCGGCATTCCGCGGTCCAAGAGCGCCTCCGCCAGCCGGAGATGGACGTGGGGCCGGTCGCCCGCCCGCTGTGCTGCGCGGCGGTAACATTCCACGGCACTTTCCAAATCGGTAACGCTCAAGCTGACGCCCAAATAATACGGCCAGCGATAATCGTCGTTATCCAGCAATTCTGCGTTGCGAAAGCAGACATTGGCCTGGGGACCCAGGTCATGCGCCCGGAGCACCGCGCCCAGATCCCCCCAGGCCATCGCCGAACGGCCGTCCTGCTCGACCCCCGCCAAGGCGGCGGCGGCGATGCCGGCGACACGAGGCTCAAGCTGGTCCATGGGGATGGAGGGCAGCGGGGCGAGCTGAGGGCGCGCCAGCCACCAGGCGGCGTTCGCGGCCACGGCCACCCCTGCCAGAAGGAGGAGCACAACGAGCCGCCACCGCACCGTCCGCCGGGGAGCGGGATGATCCGCTTGGCGAGCTTTGGCACTCCGCGAGCCGCTCATGGAGGATTCCCTTCTCCCTGGCGGACAGTGACCAGGCGGTTTGCGGGGCCTCCGGCGAAAGATTCCTCACTGCCGTCGGGCCAGCGCACGATGATGCGGTCAACGGAGTCCACCTGGCCGAGGCCAAAATGCGCTCGCGGGTCGTTGCTGGAAAGATAACTGTAAGCCGGGTTGATGTCGCGCGACCACCGTTTGCCGCCGGCCTCGACGGTCAGCACTGCGCCGTAGGCGTCGCGGCCGCCGCGCTGCGGATCGATGGCCGCCACCATCAGCCAGTTCCCCGCACGGGGGGCCACATTTCGAAAGACGCGCAGCGGGCCGTTGATCTCCGAGGTCACCAGGTCCAGGTCGCCATCGTTATCCAGGTCGCCCACGGCCAGCCCACGGGCGACGTGCGGCTCGGCACAGAACGGCTGAGCGGAAGCGACTAGGGCGAATCCCCCCTTGCCATCGCCGAGAAACAGTTGATTCGGCTCGGCATAGGCGCGCCAAAAAGCGGCCGGATCGGCTGGCGGTGCTCGGTCCCTGTCCGGGCGTCGCACGCGGCCATTGGCAATGGCTAAATCGAGATTGCCGTCCAGGTCCATGTCCAGAAAGGCGGTGCCGAAACCCGTGAAGGGAATCGTTGCGCCGGCCAGGCCGGCCCGCGCCGTGCGATCCTCAAAGCTGGCGGCGGCGAGTTGCACGTAGAGCGTGCTGTATTCGCCGTCCAGATGGGTCGTGAACAACTCGTTCATTCCGTCGCCGTTGATGTCTCCGCTGGCGACCCCCATGCTCGACTGCGGCTTGCCGGCGATGTCGCAGGCGGCGCCCCCGACGACCGCTTCATCGACAAATTTGCTTCCCTGTTGATTGATCCACAAGAAATTGGCCGCCGCGTCGTTGGCTACATACAGATCGGGCCAGCCGTCGCCATTGAAATCTCCCGGCACGACCCCCAGGCCGGGACCAGGCTTGCCGTCGATGCCCATCTCGAAACTCACATCCTGAAAGCGGACGGCGGGCACACCTTCGTTTTCCGATTCGCTGCCGCTTGGCGCCATCGTTGCCGTGACATTTCGATAAAGCTTCGCGGGTGCGGGGGAGAACTCGCCGGGATGACAGTAGTCCTCGGAGCCATTGGGTTCGATGCAGCGCTGCGAGGGATAATAGTCCACGTAGTTGGTCACGAAGATGTCGAGCCAGCCGTCGCGATCGTAATCGATGAAGCACACGCTGGTGCCCCAGCGCGGATTGTCAATGCCGGCGGATGCGGTGATATCCTCGAAGCGTCCTTGGCGATTGAGAAACAGCCGGTCGCGGCCGAACTTGGTCACGTACAAATCGGGCCAGCCGTCGTTGTTGACGTCGCCGACGGCGACCCCCATGCCGTAGGGCTCCTCATCCATCAGCCCCGCTTCCTCCGTCACGTCCACAAACCGGCCGTCTTTCTCCTGGCGATAGAGACGGCTCGATGCGGACGCTTTCGCAGGCTGTTTACCGGTAGAACGGTCTGCTCCGCCAGTTATCGCCGGCATTCCTTGCACGACAAACAGGTCCAGATAGCCGTCCCGATCGTAATCGAACAGGGCGATGCCCGACCCCATGACCTCCGGAAAGTAAAACTTCCCTCCATCGCCGCACCAGTGCTGGAAGTCGATCCCAGTGGTGCTGGTGATTTCTTCAAAGAGGGGGGGCGCTTCGTTTACTGATGTGGATTTGGCCCGGCTTGCCGAAGGTGTTGGGAAGGCATATCGCCATAGCCCGTAGGCGGCCACCGCGAAAACCGCAGCGATGCCACAGAGCGCCAGAGCGCGACGAGCGGTCATGCAGCACCCCTACTTCCCCGCGGCCTCGGCTGCCGCCTTGGCCTTCTCCTCTTCGGCCTTGGAGTGCTCCGGATTCGGCGTGGCGTCCCCTTCTTCCAGATTGAGGACCCATTTGATGCCGCCGAGGAGCGACTCCTGGTATTTCTCGTTGGTCCAGACGCTCTCGTTGTGCCCCAGGCTCATGTGCATCACTTTGCCTTCGCCGTAGTTCTTGACCCACAGGATGGGAACGTGCCGCGGCTTCTTGAGCTTCGTCTTCTCCATGTTGAGGCTCATCAGGACGCGGACTTTCTCGGGCTGCCAGTTCTTGAACTGGTAGATCTCGTCCTGGATCTCGAATTCGGCCCCCCACATCCGACTGGCAGGGTGTTTCTGGTCGTGGACGGTGATCGTCACCCGGTCGCCGGCATTCCAGGGATGACCGTCGAACGTGCCGCCGAGCATGTCCCAGTAGCGCTTGTCGTTGTGATAGGTGTCAGCCGCCGAGTGGGCGCCGATGAAGCCGTGCCCCTTCTTGGTGATCCACTCTTCGTAGAAATACTTGAGGTGCTCCTCTTTGATCGGCAGGTTGCCGGTCGTGTAGAAGAACACGATATCGTAGTTCTGGAGGTTTTCCTTGGTGAAGTCCTTCGCCGCGTCTTGCGAGCAGTCGGTGCGGAAGAGATTGCTGCGAATGCCAATCTCGGTGACCGCCTGCTCGGCGGGTGCGAGCTGGCCTTCCTTCCGCGTCACCGAGCCGTGCTTGAAGCCGGCGCTCTGGGTGATCATCAGGACGCGGTAGCCGCCGGGTTTTTTGGCGGGTTCGTCGGCGAGGGAAACGGTCGCAATCGTGAATGAAACAAGTCCAATGCAGGCAAGCAGTGCTAGTTTCATCAGTCTACTCCGTAATGGGAACTCTGTTGAATCGCGTGGTTAGGGGAAACGGCTCAGCACGAATCATGAGCAAGCGCGTCCGCCAGTTTAGTCACACAGCTACAAGCCGGACAAGCAACCGACGCATCGACGTCAATGATTCGCGTTGCAAGATCGACCGCCCCGCGTTCAGCCGCAAGTGCTGCTAGGACATCAGGGGTCGATGCAATTGGCCAGTCAGGGTCGTCGATCCGTTGCAGAACCAACCGCCCCTTTTGGATTCGCGAAGGATAGCCTGACCGGTCAACGGCAAGAACTTTCGAACGCTGCCGAATCGGCACTCCACGACCATCGCACGGCATGCTTATCGGACCATCGGTTGTCATTTCCACCAGAAAGTACTCTCGGCAGTTTGGACATTCATCGATTTCCAGTTCGCAGTCACCATCGCTGAGCCGTTCAACCGCGCAGACGTGTGCAGACTTTGGATGACGAAGAGCGCCAAATGCCTGAACCAAACAGGGGAGCGACGATTGGTCATCAAGTTTGGCGGACCTTACTGTCTGCAGCGACCAGTGACGAACCGTTCTCATTGCGAGTTCGAAATCATCCACCAAATCGGCTGGAATCACACCGTCGGTTACTCCATGGACGCGAATGACGCCAGCGAGAAGCAGCGTTTCGATTCGTTTTTCGACCCCGTCGGCGTTAGCGATGGCGACAATGTGCGGAAACGCAGCATAAGTTGCCGAATAAACAGTGTATTGATGGCAAAGACACGAATAGACCCATTCCCACGGTGATGGATTGCTCCGAGCCACAGCCACATGATTTGAAAAACGCGGGACCGTCTCTTCAGCAATCGCGCGAATTAGGTCCGGCACATCAGCTGCCGAACCATATGCGTGGTTCAGTGCTGTCCAACGTGGACTATCCAAAGCAAGCATTGCACTTCACTCTCCACACCTGACTCGTCGTTCTGGAGGAAGGGTGCCGCTATCTCACATGCAGCACCATCGGGCAGGAAACCTGGTTCCCTTCCACCTGGCCCACCGCGAAGAAAACCCGGGTCTGCTCGGGGACCCACGGCTCGGCCCGCAGCGAAATGGTCCGCTCGGTTTCCTTCTCGCGGACGAGCACGCCCGACAGGCCGATGTCATCGACGATGATGCCGTGCGGCAGATTGGCCACGTCAAAGGGAATCCGGTCGTCGAAGCCAAACCGCTCGACGCGCAGCTTGGCGGTGACTGAGCCGCCGGGGGCGATGGCCAGCTCCGGCGGCTGCGGAAACCCCGACGCTATGTTGCCGGCAGTGACCTGCTGATCGACCAGCTCCAGGTGGACGATCACCTTCGGCTTGTCCCCCAGCTTGACCGTGCCCAAGTTATTGACCTCGTGCGCGATCTCCTTGCCGACGATGGTTGCCGTGGCCGTGATCTTGGTCGCTCCCCAGTTTTCCTCGGTAGTCGCCGGTGCATCGGCCAGCGCGTTGATCACCCCGTGGGCTTCGGTCAGCCCTTCCTGGATCACCAGCCGGCTCGTCGCCGCAAATCCCGGCGGCAGGCCGCTGATGTCCACGCGGATCGGCCCCTGAAAATTGTCGATCCGCTCGGCCTTGACCGTGAACTGCTTGCCGCTGCCGGCGGGAATCGTCGGGTCCTTCACATTCAACGTCACTTTGAAATCCGGCACAGGCCGGCGGATGATCAGCTCGTACTTGAAGTTGTCGCCGGAAAATCCACGGACGTCGCTGACGCGAACAAAGTACGTCCCGTCCTGCGGCGCGACGAACGTCAGCCGCGAATCCTTCCCCAGCTTGCGCTGCGACTCGTCGTCGTTCTCGTAGTTCACCGTGAAGACCGGCAGGCCGTTGTTGGGCAGGTCGGTGCCGACGGCGTACGGCACGACGACATACCCCGGCTCCCCCAGGGCATGCGCCCGGCTCGTCGTGTCGAAGTACGCCCAGCGATTGCCGTTCTCCGGATAGAACTGCGAGTCGGCATCGGGCCCGCGGCGCTGCTGGTAGTGCTTGATCACTTCGCCGCTGAGGTAGACGTACTCGTTGAGAAGCATTTCCTCGTAGTTGGCCAGCCGCACCCCGCGCTGCTCGCCATTCATTCCACGGAACTCGATCACGCTGTCGCGGACGGCCCGCAGAAGGAGCCGCGGCACCGGATTGCCGGCCGAGTCGAGCACCTCGATTTTTGTGTCCAGCGGCGAACCGCTGCGAGCGGCATTCGTCTCGAGGATCCACTGGTCGCCGCTCTTGGCGTCGAAGCGGTACAGGTCCTCGTCGTACATCTGACCGGGCTGCGTGACGTGAATCAGCCCGCTGGCCCGGCCCGGCGCGGTGATGACGCCAGCCTGCGGCAGCTCGTCGTTCGGCTCGTTCTCGGTGACGAGCGGAAGCTTGTCGATCGGCGGCTGCGGGCCATAGTCCACCTCCGGCGGCACTTCCGGCAGCGGGAACAGCGGCATTTCGCTCTCCCCGGATGCGACAAGCGGATACGACGCCACGCTGCCGTCGATCCGGCCGA
>DATKDU010000178.1:0-9953 GCA_035512595.1 Pirellulaceae bacterium | reverse complement strand
CCGCACTGTGCGGAGCTGAAAGAAACGCTGCCCACGCAGTAGAAACTTGCTGCGCGTCGCTGGTCCGCCAGATGACCAACAGCGAAGTCGTCCGCTGGATCGCGGCGTTAACTGACCTGCCGCGGCGGGCGCACTCGGAGTCGTGCGCGCAGTTTTCTACCGGCGACGGTCACTTGCAACTACGATCAGCGACTTTGGCATCGACGTTGAAGCGTTGCTGACCGCTGCCATGGGCGTCCAGACGACCGATCGGGCGTTTTGCTCGGGACTGTCTTTCCGCCGCCCTGACGCGTGTTTGCCGTTCAAATAACGCTGGGAGACGAGGTTCCGATAGCCATAGCGGCCCACACTGAATTATGCCGCGAAAACGGCCGAAATTCAGCATGTTTGGCCGTCCGAAACCAAACGCTTCAACCAGTTGCCGAACAGTGCAGTACGAAGCGGGCCATTAGTACTACAGCGCTAACTTGAGTTCCAAAGGCAGCGTTTGACTTCGTTCAGTTTAATGCCGAGGCGACGCAATCGACGACGGGTGGTTTTGGTGTGGCTTCGCGCAAGTGCCGCGTCGACGTAGGCCGCGACCAACGGTTCAAACGAACGCCAGTCACCCCGACTTCTGATTTACCTAGATTGCCCATTTGGGCGAGTGTTGACGGGTTTCGACCCAAGTTCAATCCGCTTCGGTCAGGAACCAGGTCCTTGTGCGCGTTTGGCGTCGGTCTCATGTGGGGCTACTGGACGGTTCAAACCGCCTAAGTGTGACTGGCTTTGCGATTCGGCGCAAAAACATGGGTTGACATATCGACATATTCCGATATATTAGAGTGAATGGAGAAGAAGAATGGCCGCCAAGCCCAAACCGTCGAGTCGATCGAAGCTCATGTCGCTTGATGCTTTGAGCCAAGCGGCAGAATGCCTCAAGACGCTGGCCCATCCCCATCGGCTCCGGATGGTGCAAATGCTCCTTCGGGACCGCTACACCGTCGGCCAACTCGCCGAGGCCTGCGAGATTCGCAGCCACATGGCCTCCGAACACCTGCGCCTCATGCAACGGTGCGGTCTCCTCAGTGTGCAGAAGGATGGCAGGAAGGCATACTACCAGATCGCCGAACCGCATTTGACGAACATCATGGCGTGTGTCGAGGCACGGTTTGGCGGGGCAGCGAGCTGATTTGTTTTTGCATTCATTGATCGTATCGTCGGGACATTACCAACAATAGACAACCAATTCGACAACCGGAGAAGGCGAAGCCCCGCAATGGAAATCCTCATCCCCATCGCAGCCCTCGCGGCTTGGATCATCCTGCAAGCGTGGGTGCTGCCTCGCTTTGGCGTGAAGACCTGACTTAGTGGAAGCTGCGGGCCGAGTTCGGCTCCTACAAGTGCGGACGAACACAAGCAAACAAGAATCGTTGGCCCAATTGCCGACCGAATTCCCAACGATGAAAGGAAATCGCCATGAGCATCATTACACCTCAAGAGCTTGCCGAACTGTGCAAGGAAGGCAAGAACATCGATCTCATCGACGTGCGCACGCCCGTCGAGTATCGGGAAGTGCACGTCGGAATTGCCCGGAATGTGCCACTGGATCAACTTGATGCCGGGGGGCTGATGCAGGCTCGCAACGGCTCGTCGGCCGAGCCGTTGTACGTTATCTGTCGTTCCGGAAGTCGAGGCCAGCAAGCGTGCGAGAAGTTCCTCAAGGCTGGCTTCTCGAACGTGGTCAACATCGAAGGCGGCACGATGGCTTGCGTGGAAGCTGGTCTTCCAGTCGTTCGTGGCAAGAAGGCCATCTCGCTAGAAAGACAAGTGCGCATCGCAGCGGGGTCGCTCGTTCTGCTGGGGGCGGTCCTTGGCTGGTTCGGCCATTCAGCCTTCATCGGGCTGTCGGCGTTCGTGGGAGCCGGGCTGGTCTTTGCCGGGATCACCGATACCTGCGGGATGGGCATGATCCTGGCCCGGATGCCGTGGAATCAAGTCAAGGAAGCTACCAGACCATGCTGTGCCAAGAAGGAGGTCAGTCGATGAAACTGCTCATCGTCGGGGGTGTGGCTGGTGGCGCTTCCGCAGCCGCTCGCGCCCGTCGTCTCTCGGAAGACGCTCACATCGTTCTGTTCGAGCGTGGGCCGGATGTGTCCTTCGCCAACTGCGGTCTGCCGTACTACGTCGGCGGTGAGATTGCCGAGCGTGAGAAACTGCTTGTCACCACGCCCGAGCGGTTGCGATCCCGCTTCAAGCTCGACGTGCGAACCCGATCTTCGGTCGAGGTCATCGACCGCACTGCCAAGAACGTTCGCGTCCGTGACCTCGCATCGGGACGGGAATACGAGGAAACCTACGACAAGCTCATCCTCGCACCGGGAGCAGCGCCTTACGACCGCCCATCCCCGGTATCGACCTGCCGGGAATCTTCACCTTGCGAAATCTGCAAGACGTGGATCGCATCAAGGAGCGAGTCGATCAGGGCATTCAGCAGGCGGTCGTGGTCGGAGCCGGTTTCATCGGCCTCGAATTGGTCGAGAACTTCGTCAAGCGTGGCATCGCAACCACGGTGGTCGAGTTGCAGGACCAAGTGCTGCCGCCGTTCGACAAGGAGATGACGACGCCGATTATCGAAACGCTTTTCACAAGAGGCGTGACGGTGTTGTTGGGTCAGTCGGCCGATGGATTCGAGGAATCGCCCGATGGCCTTGTTGTTCGGCTGAAGTTGGGCGAGCGGTTGCCTGCGCAACTGGTCATCTTGGGAGTGGGCGTGCGCCCGGAAAACAAGTTGGCGACCGAAGCGGGACTGGAAGTCGGGCCTCGTGGCGGCATCCGGGTCAATGACCACCTGCAAACCAGCGACCCCAACATCTATGCGGTCGGAGATGCCATCGAGGTAAAGGACGCTGTTTCCGGCGACCCGACTCAAGTGCCGCTGGCCGGACCCGCCAATCGTCAGGGCCGGATCGCCGCCGACAACATCTTCGGGCGTGCCGTCCGGTATCGGGGAACGCAGGGAACCGCCATCGTAGGCGTCTTCGACTGCACGGCGGCGATGACCGGCGCTTCTGAAAAAGCACTGCGTCGAGCCAATCGGCCCTTCCGCAAGGTCTACGTTCATCCGACGCATCACGCCGGGTACTATCCCGGTGCGGAAGCGATGACGCTGAAGATTCTCTTTCACCCTGAAACGGGAAAGCTGCTGGGTGCGCAGGTCGTGGGCGGGGCCGGTGTGGACAAGCGGATCGACGTGCTGGCCGTGGCGATCCAGGGGGGAATGACGGTCTTCGACCTGGAGGAGATGGAACTGGCCTACGCACCGCAGTACGGATCGGCCAAAGACCCGATCAACATGGCGGGCTTCGTGGCCGGCGGGTTGTTGCGTGGAGAACATCCCCAGGTCGATGTCGAGGCGGTGTCGTCGGCTCCGGCTGTCGATCAACCGTTTCTGTTAGACGTTCGCACGCCGCAGGAGTTTGCTTCCGGCCACATTTGCGGAGCCGTGAACATTCCAGTGGATGATCTGCGTTTCCGGCTCGGCGAGCTGCCCCGTGACCGCAAGGTCGCCGCCTATTGTCAGGTGGGGCAGCGAGGCTACTTGGCGACCAGAATTCTGCGGCAGAACGGATTCGCGGCGTCGAACATCGGTGGTGGCTACAAGACGTATAAGCTCTTCCAGCCCACCGCCAGGTGATCGGTTAGCCTGCCGGATTGCTTTGGTTACTTCGCTATCGACATGAGTCGGCGGTCCTCGATCGTCATCCGGGAGTTGCAATTCACCGATCTCGCATCGGGCACCGGGCACTAAACGGCCGGAACTCACGGCGGACTTTTAGGCGGCACATCACGCGCCACCTGCGAACAGCGGAATCGCCAATTTCGCCTCGCAACTGCTCACCCCGATCGTTTCCAAGGTGCGTACCCGCCTCCGGCTGCTTGCGATCTGGCTTGCTCCCCCCGAAAGTACCATTTCGGGTGGGTGTCCAGACACGTCCGGGCAGGCGATCGTGCGTTAGGAGCGTTCCTGGCGAAGCGATTTTGCGGCTGGGGACCGAGAACTCGGTTGTGCGTCGCTGCACGGGAGAATGTCCACTGAACTTCTCAGCTCGTGCCTCACGCCAGAATCGGAGTCACCACATTCCCATGCACATCGGTCAGCCGGTAATCGCGTCCCGAGTTCCGATAAGTCAACCGCGTGTGGTCCAATCCCATCAGGTGGAGGATGGTGGCGTGGAAGTCGTGGACATGGACCTGATCATTGACCACATCGATGCCGTATTCATCGGACTCGCCGTAGGTGATCCCAGGCTTCACCCCCGCCCCCGCCAACCAGGACGAGAAGACCCAGTGGTGATGCTCCCGCCCCTTCGCATCCGCAGCCGCGTTGAACGGAGTGCGGCCAAACTGTCGTTGGCGGTTTGCGCGCGTACCAGTTTCGCGGCGTGGCCGGGGACGGGTTGCGGGGTATGTGGCTGGTCAGGCTCTAATTGGTGGTTGCGGATTTTCGCGTGAGATAGGCGTCAACGCCAGCGAGTACCGCTTCCAATGGTCGAACGTGCTGCCGTTCCTTGTGGCGAACCTCGACCCGTTCTACCAGCACGGCTCCCGCGCCGTCCCGACGTTCCCCGCGCTCTTGACGCAAATGGCCGCTGCCGCGAATGCGGCCGGCAAGTAAACCCCTTTCCCCAAAATGGAGACGCAAAAGATGACTCGACGAGACGAACTACTTCGCGGCGATGCCAGTCCTCGATTTTGACATCGACGAATGGACCAAAAACGAAACGCTGCGGCTCGACAACCTCTTGGACGACGCGGCCCTTTTGGCAGCACACGCCGAAGTCTTTGCCGCGGCGATGGAAGACGAAAAAAAGAAGCGCCGCAAGGACGCTGGTGTATGACAAATTCGCCAATCGGCGAGAGCATTACAGGACCGCTAGTCGGGAAGCCGAGCGTGATTCCCAGGCGTTTCCCTGCTCATCCAGCGCTTCAAACTCCGACAGCGCGTCGCCGACGGCTGGACCCTTAGAAACTACCTCGGATTTGACCGCTGGTTCCTCGGCGAAACTTGTCCCGGCAGGTCCGCTCGTCAAAGCCGCTATCAACAGTGTCGGCCCAAGCGATAGACTCCATGGACGAAGAATGAAGCGCGCCACGATAGATCTCTCCGGAAAAAAATGATGTGAAGCAGAAGGCTTCCCCTGGAAGAACAGACGCCAATCAGATGCCGTGCGAGCGCGACGCTGCAGATTAATTCTGCGAATTGCACTCCAACGCCTCGAACTCAGTCCTTGATCGGCGTGCCGTCCCAGATTCGTACCAACCCATCATCCCCGGTTGACGCAATGTGCCGGTTATCGGGACTAAAAGCGACGGCGAAAACCCGTCCGGGCCGACCAGACTGAACAGCTATGGTCAGCAGTTCCTGTCCGGTTGCGATATCCCAAACTTTGATCGTGCGGTCGTCACTGCCAGAGGCCAGACGGCGGCCATCAGGGCTGAAGGCGACCGCGTTGACGCTTGAGGCGTGTCCGTGCAGCGTCCAGACCACCTTGCCGTTGGCCGCGTCCCAGACTTTCAACGTTCGATCCAAGCTGGCGGAAGCAAGAAGCCGGCCGTTCGGACTAAATGCGACTGTATAAACCCTGTCAGCATGTCCGAGCAATTGAAGTTCACTCAAACCGGTCGACACATTCCAGATGTTGATTCCCGCAGCCCCCGCACCCACATCGTTTCCCGCGCACGCAAATCTCTGGCTTTCTGGACTGAAAGCCGTGGCGTTTGGATGTCCTGTCAATCCTTTCAGCGACCGTACTTCCTTCCACGAGGGCACTTCCCAGAATTGGGCCAATTTGTCAAAGCCCGCGGTCGCGAGTAGCTTTCCATCGGGACTGAACCCCACCCGCGCTAACCAACCCTTGGCGGGAACAGTAAACACCGTCTGGCCGTCTTTAAGGCGCCAGACTGTGGCTCCACTACGAGTACTGGCGGCCAGCCAACGGCAGTCGGGGCTGAACGCCACGTCCAACGCATTTCCCTTTTGTCCGCTCAAGGAAAGCGCCTTTTGCCACCCGGCCACGTCCCAAACCTCAACCGTATCTTGAGGGCCTGGAGCAGCGAGCCATTTGCCATCGGAGCTGAAGGCCAGGGAGTGATGGGCTCGAGCAGCCGGAAGGGTCGCCGCTTCACGTGGGGCTACGAGGCTGATTACTTTCACCTCAGCCGGACTGGAACGGGCAACGGCAAGCTGCGAGCCATCGGGACTAAACGCCAGGGCTGACGGATTGGGCGCCCAACCCGGAATCGTCAGCAACTCCCTCCCATTATCGATTTCCCAGGTCTTGATCATTCCATTCCTGGTTGGCGTTAACAGTGACAGTCCATCCGGGCTGAACGCAACGGTCGATGCAAACATCGTGTCCGTGGCTTTGGCTGTGAAGACCACCTTGCCCGTTTTCACTTGCACCAGCTTGACCGTGGTAGACGCTGGCACGGCCAACAGGTCACCGTTCCGGCCGAATGTCAGCCTCCTAGGACCCGGCATGTGACCGTCCTCGTGTGTCAGTGCGATGGTTTTGGTCTCAAGATTCCACACCTCGACCTTGGATTCATGCGCTACGGCGAGCGCATTTCCGTCGGGGCTAAATGCAACATCCTGGATAGCACTCCAGGATGTTCCGCTACCAATTCCGCCGAGTGATCGACCGGGAATCGCGAGGGTGATCGATGGTTCGGTAGCTCCTATATCCGACACGTAAATAGCTTGGTTGGACCCAAAGGCAACTTTCTTGCCGTCCGAACTGCAGGCCATGCAAGTAACATTTGCGGAAGCCTCCAGGCTGGACGAGGTCTCCCGGTTTGTGGCTATATCCCAAACCTTGACCATCTTTTTCGAGCCCACCGTGCCGACAGCGGCGAAGACCTTTCCATCCGCACTGTAGGCAATGGCCGCCGTCGGGAATTCTCGAAGTGTGTGGACTAACTTTCCGGAAGCCGAGTCCCAGATCGTAATCGTATTTTCCTTGCTCGACGTAGCCAGGTGGCGTCCGTCCGAGCTGAACGCAACACGCGTTCCCGCACTAAATGGTCCTCGCAGGAGCGGCATGTGCCCATAACAGGCGCGCCACAAATAATGCCACTCGAATCCGCGTTGGTCTCGCGTGCCGTTCGGCAGTCGAAACCGTTCCAAGAGGTTTATCGCCAATGCCGAATTGCCGCCGACGCGGGCGCGGTCCGCGAGTGCCATACTGACTGCGTAATTCAGGTCATCGGCACGTAAACGCTGCCGATCAGCCTCAGCCTTTTCAGTCTGCACCGCTTGTAGAGTCGTTTGCAGTTTTGCGGTTGTCGTTTCCAGACTATTGTTGGCGGTTCCAAGTTGTGCGTTGACCGTAGTCAAGCTTGCGTTGGCGGTCTCCAGTTGCGCGTTGTAGTACTGTCCCACCGCCACTCCCACCAGCGCCAGCAATGCGACTGAACTCGCGAACAGGAAACCCGCTGCGGCCGGATTCCGTTTGCACCACCTCCAGGCCCGCGCTGGACGACTAATCGGACGGGCCAGGATCGGTTCGCCACGCAGAAAGCGCCCCAGGTCTTCGGCCAATAGTTGCGCGGAGCCGTAACGCCGCCGAGGCTCCTTTTCCAAACACTTCAGGCAGATCGTTTCCAGGTCGCGCGGCAGCTTGGGGTTGAGCAGGCGGGGGCGAACGGGCTCGTCGTGCTGGACCTGACGGAGGGTTTCCGCGACATTCTCGCTGCGGAATGGCGGGCGGCCGGTGATGAGCTCGTAGAGGATCGCCCCGAGGGCATAAATATCGGTCGAGGGGCCGATGATGGCGTGTTGCGCGGCGGCTTGCTCCGGGGACATGTAACTCGGCGTCCCCAGAATCTGCCCGGTCATCGTCAGATCGCTCTCTCCTTCCACCCGCTTGGCCAGGCCGAAATCCGTGATTCGCACGCGGCCGTGTGCATCAAGCAGAATATTCGACGGCTTGAGGTCGCGATGCAAGACCTTTTGCTCGTGCGCATATTTCAGCACGGTTGCGATGTCGCGTACGCACTCGGCGGCCGTGGCGATCGGGAGCGGCCTTTCACGGACGATCTGGGCGAGATTTTTTCCGTCGATGTACTCCATCGAGTAATAATGCTGACCGTCCTGCATGCCGACTTCATAGATCCCCACAATTCCCGGGTGGTGCAGATTGGCGGCGGCTTCAGCTTCGGCCTGAAAGCGCTTGACGTCCGACTCGTTGGCCAATTGTCCCGCCAGGATCATCTTCACCGCGACGATCCGGTTCAGCGAGGTCTGCCGCGCTTTGTAGACAACGCCCATGCCGCCGTGGGCGATTTCATCCAGGATCTCGTAGTCGCCAAAGTACCGCAGCCTAGTTGGCGCCGTTCCGTTTCGAGAACCTTGTGGCGGCGTCTCTCCGACCAGCCGCTGCATCCGCATTTGGTTGCCAAAGAATTCCCGCAGATCGTCCGCCAGATCTGGATGTGCCGCGAGCAAGGCCTGCTGATCGACAGCGATCCCTTGCTCCACCTGGCGCAGGTACTCTGCCAGGAGTTGATCCAACCGCTCCTCCGGCGAGGAGTCTGGCGGCATCAAAGATTGAGTCTCGTCGGGCATGGCAAATCGATGAGGGTTCGCATTCACGGACTACTGGGCTGATCCAAGATTTGCCGCAGTTGTTTCAATCCCCGGTGCAACAGCCCCGCCACGGCAGCTTCCGTGCGCTGCAACTGGGCAGCGACTTCAGCCAGGCTGGCCCCTTGCAGGTGATGCAGAACCACCGCCTCGCGCTGGGCTTCGGGCAATTGGGCCAGCGCATCCGCCATCGCGACCAACTCCTCTTCGCGCGAAACTAGCTGGCTGGGGCTGGTCTGAGCGGCCGCCAGCCAAACCTGCGCTCGCGAGAACGAACCATCGACTTCCGCCTCCAGCGGCACTTCGCGGCGGACATCCCGCTTGAGCCGCCGCCGCTGACGATAGGCGTCAATCACTTCCCGCCGCAAAATCTGCTTGAGCCAGGCCGCCAACTCCGCGGGCGATTGCCCGCGAAACTCCGCCCGCTGGGCATGCGCGGCCAGCATGGTCTTTTGCACAATGTCCGAAGCCTCTTCGCCCCCCATCTGATCGTGCGACCGCGCTAGCAGCAGCAGATAAGTGCGAAAGCGTTGCAGGTCGAGCGATGACCGTGGTTGCGCTTCGATGGCTGAGACCTTTGTCTGAATGGTTGCCAACATGACCGCCTGCCCCTGCAGAAACACTGCTCAACCAGTTTGCGAGAATTCTCTCGGCGTGCCAAGGATTTTATCTCGGCTGGCAGCGGATTCTAGAGATCCCACGCCCCCAAGTTCGCCCACAGCAGATGGTCGTTGGGGCCGAGCTGCAAACCGAATTCGTCGTCAATCAAGCGGATGACCGCCGAATCGGCACGGTTCCTGACCGCGGCGGCCGACTGCACACTGAAGACCGGCAATTCGCCCAACACATCTGGATACGCAACCGAAAAGGCCAATTGAGCTGCCGACATGAGTTTTCTCCCCGTTAATGACCTTGCTCGACCTGACTTAAATCCGTCCCTATAGAACAGGACGATGGGACCGCGGGCGGACAGCGCGCGATTTATTAGATTTATGAGTACCGGCACGAATGGCACTTGAACTGTTGTAAGTCGTTCATGCAGCACGCCTTTTGTAGTTTTCACGCGGCTCGCGCATGAGCTTGTATTTTTTCGGGCGGCGCTTTTCACGCGGGGCTCGAAGCGATCGGGGCGATTGCCGACAAGATGCTTGGCGATGGCCTCCAGCAAGGCTTGGCACCAGCCGCACCGCACTGTGCGGAGCTGAAAGAAACGCTGCCCACGCAGTAGAAACTTGCTGCGCGTCGCTGGTCCGCCAGATGACCAACAGCGAAGTCGTCCGCTGGATCGCGGCGTTAACTGACCTGCCGCGGCGGGCGCACTCGGAGT
>DATKDU010000177.1:0-7751 GCA_035512595.1 Pirellulaceae bacterium | reverse complement strand
AGCGGCGTAGGATTGCAAAGCCTCGGAGAGAGCCGGCATTCCGGATCTGCCGAGCGAATGGCGTGCCGATTCGATTTACCGCGGAGTTCCCATTTTCGAGCGAAACCAGTCAACCGCGGCACGACCCAGACCGATAATTACGTCTGCCGCCACATCATGGACGATTGGGCGACGGAACCATTTGAAAAAAACCTTCGGCAAGTATTCCGACTGCTGGACCAATAATTATGGGATGGCCCAGGTCGCCAAAAGGCACGTGCAGAAGCACGCCTGACCTGCGTCACTCTCCCAGCGACTCCGCATAGTCGCAATCACGCCGAAGGTTCTTTTGACGACTGACCGCGGCCCGGGCCAAGACGACCCGGGCCGCGGTTTTTTGATTGCGGATTGCGGATTGCGGATTGCGGAGTGAGGCATTGAGGCAGCTTGATGCTTGCTCTTGGGTCGCGGGCCGGTTCAACTAGTGGACATGACTCGGCTCATTCTTACTGCATTGCTGTTTGCTGGGATCGTACCGCGGATCGGCGGTGCCGCTGATCCGGTACCGATCACCCCGACCGGAGTCACGCCGCTCTTTAGCGGCAAGGACCTCGCCGGATTGACGACCTGGCTCAAAGACACTCACCGCGACGATCCCCGCGGCGTCTTCTCGGTGAAGGACGGTATTCTGTACCTCTCGGGGGACGGCTTCGGCTACGTCGCCACCGACAAGGCCTACCGCGACTACCACCTCACCGTCGAATACAAGTGGGGCCAGAAGACCGACGGCGGCAAATACGTCCGCAACAGCGGCATTCTGCTCCACGCGACCGGACCCGACGGCGGGGCAGGGGGGAGCTGGCCAAGCTGCATCGAGTGCCAACTCGCCCAAGGGTGCGTCGGCGACTTCATCGTGATCCGCGGCAAGGATTCGGACGGAAAAGTCATCCCCGTCGAACTGACTGCCGAGACGGAGCTGGCGCCCGATGGCCGGCGGCATCGCTTCCGGCCCGGCGGCGAATTGAAAACCTTTCCCCCCACCCGCGGCCAACTGTGGTGGAACAAGCACGACTGGGATTTCAAGGAACTGCTCGACACCCGCGGCAAAGACGACGTCGAAAGCCCGCTCGGCGAGTGGACCCGCGTGGAGTGCCTCTGCGCCGGCGACACGATCAGCGTCAAAGTCAACGGCCACACCGTCAACGAATGCCGCGATGTGCATCCCGCCGGTGGCCGGATTTTGCTTCAGACGGAGGGATTTGAGATACTGTTCCGGAAGTTTGAGATTGGGCCAATTCCAGAGGGGAAATAGACAGGAAAATGAAGGACAGGAAGATGACCGACAGGAGGACGACGATTCTGTTTCTTCTTCCCATCTTCCTGTCGGTGATTTTCCTGTCTTCTTCCCCAATTTCCGGAAGATGACGCTCCTGGAGTATTTCGATGAATACTGTCGATGCGACTGATCGCCGCGAATTCCTGAAAAGCTCCTCCGCCGTCGCCCTCGGCACACTGGCCGGCGGCGCGATCGTCCCCGCGGTCCACGCGGCTGGCGAGGAAAACATCAAGGTCGGACTCATCGGCTGCGGCGGCCGGGGCAGCGGGGCCGCCAGGCAAGCGGTGCAGGCCGACAGTGGCGCGAAATTGTGGGCGATGGGAGACGCCTTCGAGGACCGCCTGACCGTCAGCCTCGGCAGTCTGTCGAAGGACGAGAAGATTGCCGCCAAGATCGACGTCCCGCGCGACCGGCAGTTTGTCGGCTTCGACGCCTACAAGCAGGTAATCGACTGCTGCGACGTGGTCCTGCTGGCGACGCCGCCGCAGTTCCGGCCGCTGCACCTGCGGGCGGCGATCGACGCTGGCAAGCACGTGTTTGCCGAGAAGCCGGTCGCCGTGGACGCCCCCGGCGTCCGCCGCGTGCTGGAGATCTGCCAGGACGCCAAAAAGAAAAACCTGTCGGTCGTCTCCGGCCTGTGCATACGTTACGACTTCGGCTTTCGCGAAGCGATCAAGCGGATTCACGATGGCCAGATCGGCCAGGTGCTGGCGCTCCAGGCCAACGACTATCGCGGCGGCATTTGGGTGAAGCCGCGGCAGCCCGAGTGGAGCGACATGACCTGGCAGATGCGCAACTGGTACTACTTCACCTGGCTCTCCGGCGATTTCAACGTCGAGCAGCACGTCCACTTTCTCGACGTCTGCTCGTGGGTCAAAGGGGAATACCCGGTCAAGGCCGTCGGCATGGGCGGCCGGCAGGTCCGCACGGGCGAGGAATTCGGCCACATCTACGACCATTTCTCGATCACCTACGAATATGCGGATGGTGCCCAACTGCTCAGCAACTGCCGGCAGCAGCAGGACTGTGCCAACGACATGAGCGCCTTCGTCATCGGTTCTGAAGGGACCGCTCGCCTTTCCGAGCGGAAGAAGGGGCTGGTCATCAAAAAGAAATCGGGCGACTGGGCCTACAACGGCCCGCAGAACGAAATGTACCAGACCGAGCACGACGAGCTGTTTGCCGCCATCCGCAATGGCCGGCCGATCAACAACGGCGAGTACATGGCCAAGAGCACGCTGCTGGCCATCATTGCCCGCATGGCCGCCTACACCGGTCAGGCAATCACCTGGGACATGGCGATGAACTCCCAGGAAGACCTCACTCCGCCCAGCTACTCCTGGGACCAGCCGATGCCAGTGCCGCCCGTGGCCAGGCCGGGGGTGACGAAGTTTGTGTAGGAGGCCGTCCAGTGAATCGTCGTCAAGGAAGCTCGCCGTCTGCTGCGGCTTGGCGTCGCTGCCTCTCAACTAAGTACAGTAGAAGAAGCCAAACGCCGGCCAAGAGCACGGCGAAGAGTAGAGGCAAAAGGTGACTTGCGGGGGCGTCCATCATGCGCAGTACCTCTTCCCTGACCGGTAAGCCACGTCCCGTTCGACTGGCAACGAAGGCATCCTTCGCAGCTTGAGGATTGCCGATCGCGACGAGACTCGCCAGCGCGGTTTCAACAACGCTGAGAACCACGGCGGCCTGAGCGATGCGGTAGAGGGTTGGAGACGGCCTCCACACGTAGACCAAGGCCCCCGCCAAGAGTATCCCGATAGCCGGAACCAAGATCCAAAAGGACCACCCAAGCCCCGCGCTGGTGAGGAGAAGTAAATCCATTGAGTCGTTGCGGACCAGGATGCTTGCCGTCTTGAAAAACGACCAGCAGAAGACGACCGTGAGCAGTATTCGGATTGCTGTCATGATGAGCTCCTCTGACTACGCCACACCTCAATCGGCCCAGCCGAGAGCGATTGCTACCCCTCGTATAAATGCACGATTAGGGCCTTCAGCGGATTTTCCGGATCCAAGGCCACCTCAATTTCGTCGCCAGCGGCAATGGAGGTCGTCTGCTGATTCTTCATTACCGCTGTGCCGGTCGCATACTGTTGGCCATTGTGCGTGTACTCGAAATCAATTCGTCCGCGGTCCTTGAAGAAACCAATTCCCAAGACCTTGGCCTTGGTGCGCGGACCCGTCGCGAGGATGTTCCGGATGCGAGCAATCCTACGCCATAGCAAGAAGAACAACAGCAGCGTCAGGACGACCGCGACAACGCACATTCCGATGATAAATTGCGGATCGACTTCCTGGCCTCCGCGATTGCGAATGCTGGGGATGAATCCGAAGACTGCCGTGAATGCTGAGATGGCCAGGGCGATCGGCCCGCCGATGGTTAACAAGAAGGCGACGTAATCGTTGAGAATTATCTTCCTTGTGGAAACTTGGTGCATTGGTGGTCCTTTTCAATTGCAAGGGCCATTTTGACGAAACAATGTACTGCCAGCAAGCGATTTCATCCGCTAGGAACACTGGCGGCCTCCGCCGTGTGCCACGTCCACGGCCCGTGCGGAAGCGGGTACAGGTTTTCCATCCCGCAAATGTCGCCAACGTCATTTTGACAAGACGTTGCCCCGCCGGCAAACGCTTTGACGCACCGACCGAATCACGGAGGGGATTCGCACTCGCTTGCCGTCAGCCCGTCCTGTTCGATTCTCAACCGGATCGATTTCTCCCAGAGTGAAAAGAATCGTCGAACGATGGGGATCATCTCCAATACGGGCGCATTTGCGTCTCGAAGCGCCGCGGCCTGGCATTCATCGAGCAACCCATGGAGGTCGGGTAGCTTCGTCAGCGTGGCCTTCTCCGACTCGGTTACGTGTGGCGGATGGTCAATCCACTCATTGAGGATGAGATCAAAGCAAACGAATGAATAGACGAAGCCCGAAAACCGCCAACTGTGGCCGTCCAGCGACGAGTGCCACTCCTGGTCTACAGCCGCGTCTTCTCGACCAGGCCAGGGAATCTCGCGCCCCGCACACTGCCGCTGGCACTCAAACCGCGCCACCAACGTCGCATGCGCCGGATGGTCCTTGGGCAGTTCCAGGATCGGACGATTCTTCGGGTGGATGCGATTCATCCGATGGCAGTCTTAATAGCCCAAACGGACGTTGTGGCGGCCCCTATGATCTACCCAGGCGCGGCCTATGCGCCGGCGGTCTTTATTTGGTGATGGTGCGCGGCTTGCACGGCCTGCAGTCGCGCGTTCCGCGAAATCCGCGGTTCATTCCCTCCGGAACGCTGTGCGGCCGCGGAATCCGCTGTGCCGGTCGGAAGGGCAGAAAAATGGAGGGCAGATATATGGATGACGAATCCTGGCCGCAGCTTGGCTCGTCGATTTTTTTGCCCCAATTTTTCTGCCAACCTCCCCAGATGCCGTCGTTCGCCCCCCCGAAAGTGGCTCTTATAACCGGATGGTAGCGGGCGGCGCGACCCCCCGCTCGGGGAGTCCCTCCGGCCCGATTCAAGCGGCCACCGCCCCCGTTTCCTCAGCCCCCCACGCCCGCTAAAATCACCAATTCGTCTTGACAGCGGACTCCCGTACCGGACCGAGCGCCGGACGAGTGCCGCAGCATTCCGAGAACACTTATGTCCGCCTTCGATTGGGTTAGCGGCCGAGTCTTCAAGTTCGTCCACGGCAACAACCTCGTTTACAACACCTGCTGGGAAGACCCGCGGCTGGACCGCGTGGCCCTCAATATCGGGCCGCAGGACAACATCCTGGTCATCACGTCCGCCGGCTGCAACGCCCTCGATTACGCCCTCTGCTCTCCGGCGCATGTGTATGCGGTCGATATGAACCCGCGGCAGAACGCGCTCTTGGACCTCAAGCTGGCTGGGATCAAGCGGCTGGAGCACGAGGACTTTTTCCGCATCTTCGGCTACGGCTTTCATCCGGACGCCAAGAAGCTCTATCGCCAGAAGATGCGCTCGGCCCTGCCCGCCTGGTCGGCCGCCTACTGGGACAAGTGGATCAAGTTCTTCGCCACGCCGGGCAGGTCGTTCTACTTCCGCGGCACCAGCGGTTACTTCGCGCGGATGATCAAGATGTATACCGACCGGGTGATCCGCGTGCGGCCGTACATGGACGCCATCCTGGACGCCAAATCGATCGAGGAGCAGCGGCAGATTTACGAGCGGCATCTGAAGGAGAAATTCTGGTCGCGGCCGATGAAGTTCGCCATGAACCGCGACACGACGCTGTCGATGGTCGGCGTTCCCAAGGCGCAGCGGCGGCAAGTCGAGCTGCAGTATAGCGGCGGAGTCGTCAAGTTCGTGCAGGACTGCGTCGAAACCGTGTTCTGCAAACTGCCGCTGGCCGACAACTATTTCTGGCGGGTGTATATGAAGGGGGAGTACTCGCGGAGTTGCTGCCCAGAGTACCTGAAGGCTGAGAATTTCGAGAAGCTCAAGGCGGGGCTCGTGGACCGGGTGAGCACGCACACCAACTCAGTGCAAGGATTTCTGGAGACTCATCGGGGGCAGGTTTCGCGGTACGTGCTGCTCGATCACATGGACTGGCTCAGCGATAAGTTCTTTCCGCTCCTGGAGCTGGAATGGCAGGCGATTGTGAACCGATCGGCACCGGGCACGCGGGTGATCTGGCGCAGCGGCGGAATGAAGACCGAGTTCTTGAACCGCGTCAGCATCCAGTATGGCGGCAGGCAGCGGCTGCTCCCCGACCTGTTGAGCTACAATCGCGAACTGGCCGACGAACTGCACGAGCAGGACCGCGTCCACACCTACGGCAGCTTTTACATTGCCGATCTGGCAGCGTGAGGCTGAGATGGGCTTTCTGGCGGACCTGAAAATCCTTTACCATCTCGCGCTCAAGCCGGTGCGCGGCAAGGACCACGCCGCGCGGATGGAGAGTTTTTACTCGGGGCAGGCCGAAGCATACGACGACTTTCGCAAGCGGCTCCTCAAGGGGCGGCAGGAAATGTACAGCGCGATTCCCGTGCCCGCCGGGGGAACGTGGATCGACATGGGGGGAGGCACCGGCGCGAACCTTGAATACCTGGGTGACTCGCTCGGGCGGCTGGCGAAGGCGTATGTCCTCGACCTGTCGCCTTCTCTCTTGGCGGTGACTCGCAAGCGGATTGCCGATCGGGGCTGGACTAACGTCGAAGCAATCGAAGCGGACGCGACGACCTTTCAGCCCCTCAGCGGCCCGGTGGACGTCGTCACGTTTTCCTACTCGCTGACGATGATCCCCGACTGGTTCGCGGCCATCGAGAACGCGGTGGCGATCCTCAAGCCCGGCGGCCTGATTGGCGTCGTCGATTTCTACGTTGCCAGAAAGTTCCCGCGTGCCGGCTTGGAGCGCCATCGCTGGCTGACGCGGACCTTCTGGCCGACCTGGTTTGCCATGGACAACGTCTTCCCGTCTCCTGACCACGTGCCGTTTCTGCACCGGCATTTCGAGCCGCTGTCGTTCGAGGAGCGGTTGGCCAAGGTGCCGTACATTCCCTTCTTGCGAGCGCCGTATTACTGGTTCGTGGGGCGGAAGCGTTAGTCTGCTTTCAGGGAGCGAAAGCCGACGATTACCGCTGGCCCCAAGCGCTATCGGCATAGATCCGGTCACGGACCGGCTCGGGCAGGGCGTTGCGGTAATCGCGCGGGCGGGCATCTTCCCAAGCCGGGCCCTTGTCCTGATCGGGATAGGGATCGTGAACGGTCGCGCGGACCCGCTGCGTGCGGATGTCGCCAGGATGGAACCAGGTCGGCCGCAAGAACGATCCGTCGTGGCGGCAGCCGGCGGCGGCGAGCAACAGTGCGAGCAAGCAGAGCCTGTTCCGGCGGAGCATACAGGGTCCTTCCGCGACGTTGGCGCAATCGCTAGTAGGCACATTCTGTGTGCCGTCGGTCGGCAACGGCACCCGGAGCGTGCCAACTACTGATTGGCCGGTCGCTGTGAGGCGGGGATTATAGGGAGGGCGCCGCTGGTGCCCAAGCCGATTTCCCGATTTCCCGCCGGTACTAGCACCATCGTCGCTGGCAGCGGGAGGCTTGAGCAAGGGACGACCCGCCAGCAGAGTTGGATCCGAGCTTGCCGACCACAGAAACTGCGAGGCTGCTAGCACGGGACCTATGGTTTGCCGTACGAGGAAGTAGCGCGGCGGATGAACCGCAGCGAAGGGGCCGTGCGGATGCTGTGGCTGCGGGTCCTGGCAGCGCTCAAGGGCGCGATGCAACCGTAGGACAGGTTTCAACCTGTCCAGACAATCCGTGCCAAACCTCCGCCCTCGCGTTATACCTTACGCGGCCAGGAGTGAGACGTCGGAGAACTGCTGAAAGTTGTGGGTCATCAGCGATGCGAGCGACGTCCGGTGAGTGGTTGAAAGTTGAGCCAGTTCTTCCTCGATGGCGGCGCGGAAGTCGGCGAATTTAG
>DATKDU010000176.1:0-14685 GCA_035512595.1 Pirellulaceae bacterium | reverse complement strand
CATCCGACCGACGTCCTGGAAGATGCCGACGGCAGTTTGCTGATCGTGGACACCGGCGGCTGGTACAAGCTCTGCTGTCCGTCGTCGCAATTGTGGAAACCAGACATTCGCGGGGCCATCTATCGCGTGCGGCGGAAGGGTGCGCCGAAAGTGGATGATCCGCGGGGGCTCAAGCTGGCGTGGAATGACTTCAGCGATCTGATTTGGAAACTTGACGATGACAGGACTGCGGTGCGCCAGCGGGCGATCGGCGAACTAGCGCAGCGCGGCAAGAGCGAGATTGATTCATTGGAGCGGCATCTCGTCGGCGATGGTGCTGCCAGGTTTTATCGAAACGTGATTGCAACTCTGACCAGAATCGACGATCCTGCCGCCCGAGAGGCCGTTCGGTTTTATGCTCCTCGCGCGCGGGCAGGCGTCGAATCGGCGGTGCTCCAGTCGATCAGCTTGTGGCGCGACAAGGAAGCTTTGCCGCTGCTGCTCGAACTTTTGCCCAAGCGCAAAGACTGCACGCTCGTCGCAGAAGCACTCGGCCGCATCGGCGATTCGGCGGCCGTCGCTCCGCTGCTGAAGGAACTCGCCGAGCCGCGCGACCGGGCGATGGAGCACGCGCTGATCTACGCCCTCATCGAAATCGGCGATGCCGCCGCGACTCGCGAAGGGTTGGCGGCAATGAGCATCCACACGCGCCGTGCCGCCCTCATCGCCCTCGACCAGATGGAAAAGGGCGGACTGACACCCCAGGACGTCGTCCCGCTCCTCGATGCCGAAGACGACCAGCTCCGCGAAACGGCCCTGTGGGTCGTCGGCCATCATGCCGACTGGGGCTCGGCACTGGTCGGCTATCTGGAAAAGCGGCTGAAAATCGGGCCGACGGTCGAGGTCGAGCGCGAGAAGCTGGCCGGCCTGCTGGCCCGCTTTGCGAAGCAGCCGACCGTGCAGGAACTGCTCGCCAAATCGCTGGCGAAAGATCAACTGCCGACCGACTCCCGCCGTGCATGTGCGTCGGCTATGGCCAATGCGGGCCTCAAGGACCCGCCGCCAAACGCCTGGCTCGATGCGTTGGCGACGGCCGCGGTGTCAAAGCCCGATGCGCTCTCCGCCGATGCGGTGACATCAGTGCGTCAACTTCTCCACGCCAAAACGAGGCACGCAGGGCTTGCCACACAGCTCCAAAACCTGGCCGGCGACAGCTCCCGTCCGCTCGAGCTGCGCTGCTCGGCCGTGGCCGCAATTCCCGGCGGGCTGACGAAGGTCGATGAGCCGCAGTGGTACCTCCTCAAGGAAGGATTGAAGCAGTCGGTCGCGGCCCGCGCCGCGGCCGCCGATGCGATTGCCGCCGCATCCCTTTCCCCCGAGCAACTGCGCGACCTGCTGCTCCACGTCGAAACGGCCGGACCGCTGGAAGTGGACAAGCTGCTGGCCGCTTACGAGAAACAGCCCGACGAGGCGCTCGGCCTGGCGCTAATCACCACGCTGAAAAAATCGCCGTCGCTGACCAGCCTGCGGATCGACCTCATCAAAACGCACCTGGCGAAGTTCACGCCGGCGGTACACAAGGCGGCGGAAGAACTCTACTCCCTGATCAATGCCGACATTGCGACGCAGAGCCAGCGGCTGGAGGAGCTGCTGCCGAAGATGGCCGGCGGCGATGTGCGCCGCGGCCAGCAGGTGTTCCACGGCCAAAAGGCGGTCTGCAACGCCTGCCACGCCGTCGGCTACGTCGGCGGCAAGTCTGGTCCCGATTTGACGCGCATCGCCCAAATCCGCAGCGAGCGCGACCTCTTGGAGTCGATTCTCTTTCCGTCCGCGAGCCTCGTCCGCAGCTACGAGCCGATCCTGGTCCTGACCACCGACGGCCGGCAGCTCAACGGCGTGATCAAGAACGAAACCGACAGCGAGATCGTCCTCGTCACCGGCCCGAACAAGGAGGAACGCATCCCCCGCAGCGACATCGAGGCTCAGAAGCCAAGCACCGTCTCGGTGATGCCCGCCGGGCTCGACAAGCAGCTTTCCCAGCAGGAGTTGGCCGACTTGATCGCGTTCCTGAAATCGCTGAAGTAGCCGCTCGTTTTCAGGCTCGTTTCAGCCTCAAGGGCGAAGGGATTCTGCCACTGGGACAGATCGCCGGGGCCCGATTCCTTGTCCACCCAGTCGCCTGGCGACGACGCAGTGACGACTCCGCCGCTTGCCATTTCGCCAATGCTCTCGATTTCCGGCCGCTCCGTGGCCGTCGATGCGAACACCAGCCCGCTAATGACCGCGTCCAGCGCGGCAGCGAGGTCCATCCGCTCCACAGCCGGCCCGGACATCGATTCGAAGCGGCCGCAGCCGAAAGAATCCAATGGAGCAGCCGACGGGCGGAACGAAAAATCGGCGAGCCCCACGTTTCGGTGCGGCACGCAGCCCATTGCCATTTCGTAGTCGGGCTGCAACGAAACCGACGGAGATGCACTCCGGGCAATGGCCTCCGAGGAAGCCGGCAAGATTTCGGCCGGTTGCCAATCGGCATCCGCGGTTAGATCCGGCGGCACAGGGACCAGACGCTGGGCAGCAATTCGGGCCGCGAACGTCGAAGGGGGAAGCAGCGCGGGGGGAGATGACTCCTGCGCTGGAACGCTGCCGGGCAACAATCCCGCCAGGACCAGCAGCCAGCCTCTTCCTTGAATAGCGTTCATCGCATCCTCCGTGTCGGCCGTTCCAAAAGCCGGGTGCCGCTTCTCGCGGCCGGCTGATGGGCTCCGTACCTGGGCGTCTGCCGCTTAAGCGCGGCGGCCTGGAGACCTCCTGTCTCCGGAAGATGGATTCCATTCCTCGCCGGCTACTTGCCGGCGCTTGCTCGACGCTTCCCGCATCCCAGGAGTACAAATCGTCCGAGTGCTGGCATGGATGTGGACGAATCGGCATTCGCGGTGGGAATTCGCCATGGGCCCCTGGCGCGACCGTCAGGCGTGCTTTCCCCCGTGCGACCGGATGTAGCGAGCATGCGCTCTGAACGTATCACGCAGCCGCCGGGCCGGCATGATTTCCGCGGTCGGCATAAGCGGACCGGGGGGTCGGGAGCCAGGAGCCAGGAGCCAGGAGCCAGGGGCCAGGAGCCAGGAGGCAGGAGCTAATCCGACATCTGACCGCCGATGCAATAGCGCGAAGGGGGGTCATTTTTCGGACTTACGTCGCCGTCCGCACAGCCCGCCGCAGCGCAACTTCGTTAACTGTACGTACTTACACAATCGTCGCAAACTGGTGCCGCAGCGCAAGTCGCTTCAGACAGAATGTCTGAATGCAATAACCCTTTCGGGGGGGTGACGGCAGGAGCAAGGAGCCAGGAGCCAGGAGCCAGCCAGGGGGCAGGGGTCAGGGGTCAGGAGCCAGGGGTCAAACCGACCACTCACCACTCACCACTCACAAATTGTCAAGGATCGGGCGGACGGCACTAGTCCGTCCGGGGCAGGCGAGCGCGAGTTGCGCACGACTGTCCACTAAGTAAGACGCTTGCCGCGGGGCGTTTATTCCCCAGTCGGGCAAAAAATTTCGCGTCCCTTGGCCGGCAGCACTCCAACCAGCACCCGCTTTAGGTCGCCAGCGCTCCCCTTGCGCGGCAGGCAGCCGGCACCTCGGCCGCGCGCCCGAATATTGCCTGTTTGCGCCAGGGGCGCGCCAAGGCCGCCTCGACGCAAGTCCTGCCGTGGTAATGATTTTATGTTCACAGTGAACATTTTTATATTTTCCTTGTTATATCGCCCCCAAAGAGGGGGTTGTCGTTCGACTCCCGGCCGCCGGCTAGGGCGGCCAATCTTCCCTTGCCCTCGATTTGTCCTGGGTGCCGACGGTCGTCCTAAGAATTAGATGCGCGAGCAGTGACACCTTTGGTCACCGGGACAAAAACTCTCCCTTCCAACTCGGCCTCCAAAAAATCCACCAAACGCTTGACGGCACTCGCCATTTGCCTAACAGTGAATCTACACCTTGACGGACATCCCCTGATTCGATTCTCGGATCGTTCGCTTTAGCAAGAACAGAGGTTCTAACGGGGTAGGGGGTTCGGCCGTGGCGTTCTGGCCGCCGGCTGTGCGTCTGTCTCGTGATGCCTTGCTGACGGCACCACACTCGCATTATTAGGGGGTTTCGCATGAATCGCTCGCCGCCACTCTGGGATCGCACTCTGCGCCGATTTGGCCTTCGAACAGGAAGCAAACGCCCGTCCAAACAGCACGCCCGCCGCTCGTTGCTCGAATCACTCGAGCGCCGCGACCTGCTCGCGCAGGTGTCGGTCATGGGGTATACCATGGGCTTTGGCGAAGAAACCAGCGGCAGCGTCGCCGCCTTTCAGATCGAGCGGATGATGCCCGAGCCGACGGAGCTGACGGTGAACTTCAGCATGTCGGGAACGGCGGTCGAAGGAGCGGACTACGAAACGATCAGCCCCCACTCGGCCACGATCCCCGCCAACCAGACGAGCGTCCTCGTGTACGTCGATCCGATCGACGACCCGTACTACGAACCGACCGAATCAATCGACCTGACCATCACGCCCAGCGGGTCGTACACGATCAGCAACGGCTGGGCGGCGGTCATGCTCATGAGTGACGATGAGGCCAGCCCCCCGCTGCAGCCGGTGAGCAACGACACGGTCTCCTGCGACTGCCCGTGTACTTGCGGCGAGCAAGTCACGAGCGAGCAGCAGTCCGCCGACGGCAACAATGCCGCCCAGCTTCACGGCGCTGCGCCGCTGAAAAGCGCCTCCGCGGGCGCCAGCAGCCAGACCGTCATCGAGACCAACGCCTCGTTCACCGAGGCTGGCGCGACGGCCGACTCCATCGACGTCACCAGCACGTTTGGCGGCAGTGCCGGCCCCGCGGCCTATTTCACCGGCTCGGGCGTCGTCGCCGGCGAAAACTATCGCATCGCCCTGCCAGTGGACGCCTCCGCCCTGGAGAGCGGCTATTATCCGTGGGAAATCACCGTCACCGAGACCTATCCCCACTCGCCGGACGTGGTCCGCACGATCGGCGGCGCGAGCAAGGTCAAGAACACGGCCGACAGCGAGTTCGGCCCCGGCTGGCTCCACCCCGACATCGACAAGCTCAAGATCCAGTCCAGCGGCAGTCAACTGGGCGTCCTGTGGCTCAAAGGGGACGGCAACGCCTTCTGGTTCGCGGAGAGTTCGCCGGGCGTCTTCACCCGCCAGGCCGGCGAGCCCGATTTCTCGACGCTGGTCAAGGAAACCGACGGCACGTACACGCTCACCAAGAAGGATGGCGAAAAACTGCGGTTCAGCAGCGGCGGCATCCTCACCGGCCGGACCGACCGCGTTGGCAACGCGACGACGTACGCCTACGTCGATGCCGACGGGGACAGCAAGAGCGACGAAATCTCGACGATCACCTATCCCGGCAGCCTGGTTGTCACATTCGGCTATTCGGGGGCGCTCGTCACGAGCATTACCGATCCCTACAGTCGCGTGACGGCGCTGGGCTACACCGGCGGCAATCTGACGACGATCACCGAGCCAGACCCGGATGATGGCGGGCCGCTAGCTGCGCCGGTGACGACGATCGCGTATACGGGAGGCCTCATCACGGGCATTACCGACGCGGAAAACAACACGACGAACTTCGGCTACGTCAACAAGATGATCCGCACGGTGACGCACCCCGGCGGCGGCGTGGAGACGATCCACGCGCAGCTCGGCCGGGCGCTGGAGGATGGCCTGGGCGCCAGCGGCACTCCGCGGACGCTGTACGCCGCCAGCAACGTCAAGGCGACCTACACCAACGAGGTCAATAGCAGTTGGACGATCACGTTCAACCAGTTCGGAAGTGCGCTGAAAGTCGTCGATCCGCTGGGCAAAGTCACCGACTACGAGGTGAGCAGCGAGAATCTCATCACCAAGCGGACCGATGCCGATCCGGACGACGGCGGGGCACAGGTCCGGCCGGTGACGACGTTCGGGTACGACAGCCTGGGGAACTTGACCAGCATCGGCTATCCCGACGCGTCGAGCGAGACCTGGACCTACGAGACGACCTTCAGCCAGCCGACCAGCTACACCAACCGCGTCGGCAATCAGACTACCTTCGTCGTCGATTCGGCCAACGGCAACATCACCCAGGTGCGGCAGGTCAACGGCGGCGGCAGCAATGACTCGGTGACGACGCTCGGATACACCACGACGAACGTGAAGGGGCTGGTGTCGAGCGTCACCGATCCGCGGGGCTTTGTCACGAATTACGGGCGCGATGCGCACGGCCTGGTGACGAGCGTGACGTATGCCGCGGGGACGGCAGATGAAGCGGTCGAACAGTTTAGTTACGACGCGTTTGACAACCTGGCGTGGTCGGAAGACGGCCTCGATAGAAGGACCGACTACTTGTGGGACAAGCTGGATCGCTTGACGACGTTGACCCTTCCAGACCCTGACGGGGCCGGGCCGCTGGTGCGGCCCGTGTACACGTACGAGTACAACAAGAACAATTACCTGAGGAAAGAGACCGATCCGCTCGGTAGAATAACGGAGTACGTCTACAACGGCCGCAACGATGTTGTAGAAATTAGACGACCCGATCCGGACGGGGCGGGGCCGCTGGGGGTTCCCGTGATTACGCTGGGCTACGACCTGCACCGCAGAAACACGAGCGTCACCGATCCGCTCGGGCGGGTGACGAGTTTTGGATTTGATTCCCTCGACCGCAATACGACTGTGACGCTGCCCGATCCGGACGGCGCCGGGCCGCTCACTTCGCCGGTGACGACGTATGCGTACGACAATATCGGGCGAGTGAAGCAGATTACCGACGCCCTCTCCAACGTGACGCTGCTGGATCATGCGACCTGGAACCGGATTGCCGCGACGCTGCCCGATCCGGATGGGGGCGGGCCGCTGGGTTCGAGCACGGTGGTGACGCTGTTCGATGCCGAGGGGAAGGTGACGAGCGTGACCGACGAGCTGGGGCGGCTCACGAACTACCGGTACGACGCGCTGGGTCGGCTGGACCGGATCACCTATCCCGATCCGGACGCCGGCGGGCCGCTCACTTCGCCGGTCATTTCGCTGGGGTACGACAAGAGCGGCAACCTGACGAGCGTGACCGACGCGCTGGGGAACGTGACCGCGTACGCTTACGACGGCCGCAATCGGCTGGTCTCGATCACCGAAGCTGACCCCGACGGGGCCGGGCCGCTCACGTCGCCAGTCACCAGTTTCACGTACAACGACGCCCATGAGCTAGTGACGATCACCGACGCGCTGTCGCACGTCACCACCAAGGCCTACGATGGCATCGGCCGGCTAAAAACCGTCACCGCGCCCGATCCTGATGCCGGCGGACCGCTCGCCGCGCCGGTGACCACGTACGCCTACGATGCCGCCTCGCGCCTGTCGAGCCTGACCGATCCGCTGTCGAGTGTCACCGCGTACGCCTACGATAACTTGGATCGGGTAACGTCCGTGACAGAAGCCGACCCCGATGGCGGCGGGCCGCTCACCAGTCCTGTGACGAGCTACACGTATGACTTGGTGGGCAATCTGCTCACCGAGACCGACCCGCTCAGTCGTGTCACGACCTACGAATACGACAATCTGGACCGCAACAAGAAAATCACCGCGCCCGATCCTGACGCTGGCGGGCCGCTCACGTCGCCGGTCACCCAATTTGCGTTTGACGCAATGAGCAACTTGCTTTCCGTGACCGATCCGCTGAGCCATGCGACGACGTACCTGTACGACAACTTGCACCGCAACACGCGCATCACCGACGCCAATAGCGCCCAGACCAATTTCACTTACGATGCGACCGGGAATGTCTTGACGCTGAAGGACCCGGTCAACAACACGACGGCCTGGGCGTATGACAACTTGAACCGCGTGACGACCGAGACCAATCAACTGGGCCACGCGCGGAGCTTTGTCTATGACGCCAACAGCAATCTGACGAAACTCACCGACCGCAATGGCCGCGTGACGGAGTACGTCTACGACAATTTGGATCGCAACTCGCAGGAACTGTGGAAGAGTGGCGGATCGACGATTCGCACGCTCTCGTTCACCTATGACGCCACCAGCCAATTGACCGTCGTTAGCGACCCGGCCGCCTCGTACAGCTACGTGTACGACAATTTGGGGCGCGTCACGCAGCAGACGCAGAACCTCACCGGCCTCACGCCTTCGGTTGTGTTCGCGCAGGGCTGGGATGCCAATTCCAATCGCACTAGCCTCTCTGCCACGATTGGCGGCATCGCGGACTTCAAGAATTCCTATACCTACGACAACCTCGATCGCAACACGCGGATTACTCAGGAGGATCAGGTTGGCGGCAACGTAGTAGCTGATAAGCGGATTGACCTTTCGTACAAGGCCGATGGCCAGTTTGACGTGATCAATCGCTTTGCGGACCTTGCTGGGACGCAAGCGGTGGCGAGCAGCGCCTATGGGTACGATGGGATGGGCCGTCTTACGTCGCTGTCGCACACGACCAACGGCGGCAGCACGACGCTGGCCAGCTACGGCTATTCGTTCGATGCCGCGAGCCGAATCACCTCAATCAATTCGCTCATCGATGGCGTCACCAACTACACGCACGACAACACCGACCAGTTGACGGGGGCCGATCACGCCACCGCGACCGACGAGACCTACACCTACGACGCCAACGGCAATCGGACCATGTCGGGCTATTCCGTCGGCACCAACAATCGGCTGCTGTCCGACGGCACCTACAACTACACGTACGACAACGAAGGAAATCGGCTCACTCGCACCAACATCTCGACCGGCGCTGTAACCGAGTACGAGTGGGACTACCACAACCGCCTCACGAAAGTCGCAGAGAAGAATTCTGGCGGCACGGTCATTGAAACGACCGAGCAGTCTTACGACGTCTACGACCGCTGGGTGCGCCGCAGCCATGATGCCGACGGCGCAGGTTCCGGAACAGCCGTCGATACATTCTTCGCGCACGACGGTGACCAGATCGCGCTCCAGTTCGACGGCAATGCCGCGTCGAATTTGACGCATCGCTATCTACAGGGACCGGCCGTCGATCAACTACTGGCCGATGAGCAGGTGACGTCGCTGTCGTCAGCCGGGAACACCCTCTGGGGCCTGGGCGACCACCTCGGAACGCTCCGGGACATTGCCGACCGCAACGAAGGCACCGGGGTGACGAGCGTGACCAATCACCGCGTCTACAACTCCTACGGCACCTTGACGAGTGAATCCAACGCGGCCGTCGATCTCCTGTTCGGCTACACCGGCCGCGCCTTCGACGAGACCACGGGCCTGCAAAACAATTGGCATCGGTGGTATGACGCGGCGGTGGGCCAGTGGCTGACCGAAGACCCGATTGGGTTTGTGGCGGGTGATAAGAATCTCCGAGGTTATGTCGGCAATTCGCCGACGACGTTCACAGACCCGACGGGACTGGTTGAGAAGCCGACTCCAGAACAGCTTCGGGATGCCATCGTGATGGCGAAACTCTCAAAAGCAGCCTACGAAGGCGAAGATTTGACGAAGGTCGAGAAACTCGGATGGTTTGCCTTCGAAGAATTCGACGACAGATCGACGGGATTTCGAGCGGTGGCCTTTAAGAACAAGTGCGGTGAAGTCGTGCTAGCCTTCGCGGGGACGACAATAACCGAGAAAGGGGACTTGGTGGCAAACAGTGATCAGGGACTCGGTTACAACACGCCTCAGTATCGTGCGGCGAAGATGATCACCCATAACTACAAAATCAAATACGGCAAGTCGCTGCGCCTGACAGGACACTCACTGGGCGGCGGGCTTGCGTCAGCTGGTGCGCTCGTTAAGGAGGTTCCTGCTACGACGTTCAACGCTGCTGGGGTTCACCGAAACACAGTTGGCGGACGATACCGGTTGAATAGGGCAACAATCTACATCACGGCCTACCGAGTTGAGAATGAAGTTCTGAGTACGTTGCAAGGCCCATTGATTTGCATGCCTAACGGAGTCGGCAAGACTTACTGGATTGAGGGAACAAACTGGGACGGCATTCGGAGGCATCTGTTTGTCGACATTTTATACGGCCTGGAGAAAGCATTGGACGAGGCTGTGGCAGAAGAGCGTCAACGGCAGATTGACGGCTCAGTAAAGGGTTACTGGCAACCGGTTGGCGGTGGGCGCGTCTGGCGTCCCCCAGGGGGAGGCGGTATACCTGAATAGGGGGCACGCCAACACGGTACTTCCGCGATGCGAGAAAACAAGAGTACTCGAATGAAGGCAAATGCAATGTCATCGTGTTTCCTGCTAATAATGTTTGCTGGCGCTATGCCCGGTTGTGGTGAGGAGACAGACACTCACATGTTGATTCGTGCTGTGAAAGCGGGTGACGTTGCGTCCGCCGAGGTACTCCTCAATGACAAGATGATTAACGTGAACTCTGCCGATAAAGACGGCATAACGCCGCTACTCCAATCGCTGCTCAGCCGGAATAAGGAAATCTATATGAAGCTCTTGAAACGCGGCGCGGATCCAAACGTGTGCGATCGACTCGGACGGTGCGTGATGAATGAGGCTGCTACCGAGAATGATACATTCTGGCTGAAAGAGTCACTGGCCCATGGCGGTGATCCCAACGCGCTCAATAAGGGCAACAAGCACTCTCCAAACAGCACTCCACTGTTTTACGCCATCCAGAAGGAGCGTCCGGGGGAAAAACCGCGAGTTGACAACGTAAAAGTTCTTATCGACGCGGGCGCAAACGTGAATCATCGCAATGCGAACGGTGTAGGTCCATTGCGCGCAGCGGCTGGAGCCGGCAACTATGAGTGCGTGGTCGAGCTTCTTGAGGCGGGCGCAGATCCGCTCGTGGGCGATAAGCACGGATACACGCTGGTGAATTGGTTCAACGGTCGTGACGAAAACCTCGTACCGGACGAGGATCAGATTCCCTGGTTCAACAGGGCGGCTGAGATGCTGATCGAACGCGGATTGTTGGAACGTGACGCCGACGGCAACCTGAAGAAAAAGCCAAGCGATTAGGCGCCCCCTCGTCGACCACCCCATTCTTTCGCTGAAACGGCCAATCGGGGGAAAAGGGGGACATTCTACTTTGTCGGCGGGTGGCGGTGTCAGCGATTAAACGTGTGGCACTGTCGGCTGCCGACAGTGTGAAGCGGGTACGCGCCCGTCCATTACCCACGAGCCGCAAGCGGTCTTTTGACACGACGTGGCCGCGCCGAGAGACGTTCCATCATCGCGGTCCGGCACCGGGAGGCAGGTTTGCCTCCGGCTAACGAACTGCCGGCCCCTCCCGCCCCACCCCATTATTTCCCCCGGACGCGGCCGAGGTCCGTGCGTCAGTGCCTTGCCGACTGACTTGCCATCACCCCGCCATGCGGACAAACGCCGCCCCGCGAGTGACCGCCGAGTGGAAATCTTTTCCCGAAGGGGGGGCGCGCCGCCAGTCGCCAGAAGTGGATCACCAGTTCAGGCTGATCGCAGACAGACGCCGGCAGGGGCGGCAATTTTCTTCTCTCGTCCGCGGCGGCGCTGGCATGGCGGCAACGTAACACCCCTGTAACGGCCGCTTGAACTTTCCGGCAGTGCCGCGAAACTTCAGGGATAGGTGGGCCGTCATACTCTTGGGCGACGAGCGTGGCAGCGCTCCGTTCGTATCCCATGCCTGCGGAGACAGTCCTTTTCCCGCGTTTCGAGCTTCCCGATCCCCCCAACCTCTCGAATCGCAAAGGGGCTGTCTCCCTGGGCAAGGCCAGGAGTCAGGAGTCAGGAGTCAGGAGCCAGGGGCCAGGAGACAAGAGTCAGGGACCAGGAATCAGCAGCGAGCAGATTCCCTTTGCTGAACCCTGAACCCTCCCCACTCACCCATCTTCACAAGGCGGCTGATCATGAAACGCATGCAGACCTTCGTGCTGGGGCTTCTTTTCTCGCTCGTCGCGAGCGTCGCCTTGGGACAGGGGGTGATCGTGATCATCGATCATCCGCACCCCCACCCGATTCCACTGCCGCGGCCGATTGTGCGGCCGACGCCGATCCCGATCTCCTACAAAATCAAGGAGCTGGCGTACCAGGCGAAGGTCACCGACCAGGTCGCCCAGGTGCAGGTGTCGCAGTCGTTCGTCAACACCGGCAGCGGCCAGATCGAAGCCACGTTCGTCTTTCCGCTGCCGTACGAGGGGACCGTCGATCGGATGACCTTCATGGTCGATGGGAAGGAGATCGACGCCAAGATTCTGCCCGCCAAGCAGGCCCGCGAGATCTACGAGGGGTACGTCCGCCGGAACAAGGACCCGGCACTCTTGGAATGGGTCGGCTACGGCATGCTCAAGACGAGCGTCTTTCCAATTCCTCCCGGCGCGGAGCGAAAGGTGACGCTCAAGTTCAGCCAACTGCTCAAGAAGACGGGGCAGCTCACCGACCTGTTGATCCCGCTGGCGGCCGCCAAGTACACGTCGCAGCCGCTGGAAAAATTATCGATTGACGCCAGCATCGAAAGCACGATCGAGATCAAGAGCGTCTACAGCCCGACGCACGCCGTCAACGTGCAGCGGCCGGACAACAAGCACGCCACGGTCAAGTTCGAAGCAACCAATGTCGTCCCGACCGCCGATTTCCGCCTCCTGTACGATACGGCCGACGGCAAACTCGGCGCGAGCCTGATCAGCTACCGTCCCGACGGTAACGACGAGGGCTACTTCCTCCTGCTCGCCAGCCCCGAGGTGAAAACCGAGAGCATGGAGCGGCCGGCCAAGACGGTGGTCTTCGTCGTCGATCGGTCGGGCAGCATGAGCGGCAAGAAGATCGACCAGGCCAAGGAGGCGGCCAAGTTCGTCCTCAACAATCTCCGCCAGGGGGACACGTTTAACATCGTGGCCTACGACTCAACGGTCGAGTCGTTCAAGCCCGAGCTTCAGAAGTACGACGACGAGACGCGTAAAAGCGCCCTGGGCTTCATCGACGGCATTTATGCCGGCGGGAGCACGAACATCGACGGGGCGATCACGACGGCAATGGGGATGCTCAAGGACGACTCGCGGCCCAATTACATCGTCTTCCTCACCGACGGCCTGCCGACGACCGGCGAGACGAACGAGGCCAAGATTGCCGCCAATGCCAAGCAGAACAACAAGGTGCGGGCGCGGATGGTGAACTTTGGCGTGGGTTATGACGTGAACAGCCGGCTGCTGGATCGCATGAGCCGGGACAATTTCGGCCAGAGTGAGTACGTGCGGCCGAATGAGAACATCGAGGCTTCGGTCAGCCGCCTTTACGGCCGGATGACCGTCCCCGTGCTGACGAATGTGACGGTCAAGGTGGACGTCGATGCGGCCGATGCCAGCCCGGCGGTCAATCGCGTTTATCCCAAAGAGGTGTACGACGTCTTTGCCGGCGACCAGATGGTCCTCGTCGGCCGTTACAAGAAGCCGGGCGGGGCGAAGATCACGATCACCGGCAAGATCGGCGCGGAGGAGAAGAAGTTCGATTTCCCCGGCACGCTGGTGGACAAGTCGAGCGACCAGTCGTTTGGCTTCGTCGAGAAGCTGTGGGCCATGCGCCGAGTTGGTGAGATCCTCGACGAGCTCGATCTCAAGGGGAAGAACGACGAGTTGGTGACCGAACTGGTCTCGCTCGCCACCAAGCACGGCATTCTCACGCCCTACACGTCCTTCCTGGCCGACGAGAACGCCGCGCCGGGTCAGCTTGCCCAACTGGGAGCCAACGTGGAGTTGGCCCGCCGCAGTCTCGACCGGCTGGAGGAAGCCGAGGGACGAGCCGGCGTGGCGCAGCGAACCGTCAAGGAGCAGCTTCGTTCGGCCGGCGGAGTTCCCGCGGCATCCGCTCCCGGAGGGTTGGGTGGCGGCGCCTTCGGCGCGAGCGACGGAGCGGCGGCCCGCGGCGGGCTGCGGCTGCGCGACATCGACAGCGACGCGGAAAAGGCTCTCGGCGACGCCGTGCAGACCTACGGCAATCAGACGCTTTATAAACGGGGGAAGGTGCTGATTGCGGCCAATGCCCGCGAAATCGACCCGGAGAAAGACAGCGACAGGATCAAGCCGGTCGATCGGTTCAGCGACGAATATTTCGCCCTGGTCAAGGACAACACGGCCGACGAGAACCAGGTCCTGGCCAATCAGGCGGAGAGCGACGAGCTGATCATCAAGCTCCGCGGGCAGGTCTATCGGATCCGGTGATGCTGCCCCGTGCGCGAATCAATATGAGCCACTCGCTCCGCAAGTGCCCTACGTTCGGCAGATACTCGGCCGTGCGTAGGGGTGGTTCCGTCCGCGCGGTGGAGACGACGCGGATAATCGCCGCTGTGCGGCAATTTCGTCCGGCGCGATGATCGCTTGTCACGTAGGTTTGATACGGAAGCATGCCTCGGCTTTTTCCAGGCGCATCCGTATGCCCCTCACGGCATTTGCCAAAATCTCCGCGGTCCGTTCGCTTTATGCCAACGACCGCGACTACGCGGAGCTGCTGGCCCTATTTGCCGACCGGCTGCCGGCCATCCGCGGACGAATCGAGACGGCCTGGGATGCCGGCGATCTGCCCGAGTTGGGATCGCTGGCCCACCAACTGCAAGCAGCCGCCGGCAACTATGGCTTTCCCGAGCTGGCAACCGCAGCGGAGAAATTGCAACAGCTCGTGAAGCACGATCCGGGCGCGGATGTCGGCACGGCCTATACGGTGCTGCTGGAGCAACTGCGGCG
>DATKDU010000175.1:0-9297 GCA_035512595.1 Pirellulaceae bacterium | reverse complement strand
GCTCACGACCCCTCCGATTGCAAGAGCTGGCGCAGCTCGTCCACCCCCATCGCGCGAACGTGCATATCCGTAAAGAGAACCAGGACGTCCCCGTCAAAGCAGGCCGGCTCGTATACCAGCGGCCGAGACGTTCCACTGGCCGATAGTCCGGACACATATTGATATTGCTGATCGCGAACCTGCGGCACGTGCCACAGCGCCGCATCCTCCGCCAACTCCGACTGGCTTGCAGGAAACTTGGAACCGTGCCGGGCCGCGTGCAAGGCCAGCGCACTTCCCAATCGCTGGAGATGCTCCCTGCGACGGACAAGCAAGCTGTCTGCATGCGGGTCGGCGATCGCTGATGCGGTGACGGTTTCGCTACGCAGCTTGTACGTGGCCCCAACCTTCTCCCACGCACCCGGCGTCATCAACTCGCGGGCACCAGAGATCATCGTCAGCACCACGACGAATAACAGCCCCCACAGAATCACGACGCCGCACGCCTTCAGAAACGATAGCCGCGGCAGTTGCGTAAACTCCTTGGCCAGCGAATTCCAAATCCAGCATACGACTCCCGCAGAAGCCAGCAGCCCCATCAGAAAAAAAGAAATCACCTGGAGCCGCAGCGACGCTACGTCGCTCAGCGTCACGCTCGGCATTCCGGCATTCGCCAGCCGCGCCATTGCCATCCAGATGGGCAGTGCCAGTAATGCTATGCCCGGGCTGCGGCACATGGAATGCTCCTTGAAGGGGAGACTGATGAGACAAGCTTTATTGTCCAACGGGAAGTCGTGCATGTAAAGCTTGTAAGGGTTCGGGCCAGCCGCGGCAGTCGATTTTGGTATGATGAACGCATCCAGCCACGATTCCTCGACTGAGATCACCCATGTCTGCCCCCCGCCCCGCTGCCGAGTCGATTCCCGTCAGCCTCGAGCCATCGCAGGGATGGCACTGTAGCCACCTCTATTACCGGTTCGATCGGGGCGCGCTGGCCAAAATGTCCCCCGATCAGGTGCGGGCCGGACGCGAGATCGTCGCCGCCGTGCTCGATCCGCAAGATGCCAATGCGCCGGCCCGGCTCCAGGTGAGTGCGGTCAGCGGGCACAAGGCGAACTTCGGCCTGATGCTGATGGACGCCAACCCGCTCAAGATCGAGTCGGTCAACCAGCGGCTCCTGGCCAGCAAGCTCGGCCCCGCACTCATCCCGACCTATTCCTTCGTCTCGATCACCGAGATTTCCGAGTATGTGCCCAGCGTGGAACAGTATGCCAAGAAGCTGATCGAAGAGGGGGAGTCCGAAGGGAGCCCGGCCTACACGGCCAAGCTCAAAGCCTATGGCGACCGATTGCCATTGATGAACCGCCAGCGGCTGACCCCCGACTTTCCGCCGTGGCCGGCGACCTGCTTTTACCCCATGAACAAGAAGCGGAAAGTCGGCGAGAACTGGTTCCTGCTGCCGTTTGCCGAGCGGAACAAGATGATGGGGGAGCACGCCAAGAGCGGCATGACCTTCGCCGGCAAAGTCTCGCAGCTCATTACGGTCGGCCTGGGGCTGGAAGACTGGGAATGGGGGGTGACATTGTGGGCCAAGAACCCGCAGTTCCTCACCGAGATCGTCTACCGCATGCGGTTCGACGAGGCCTCCGCTCGCTATGCCGAGTTCGGCCCCTTCCTGACCAGCTACATCATGACGGCCGACCAGATGCTGGATCACTGCCGGGTGGGGGTCGAGTGAAGTCCAAAAGGTCCAAAGTCCAAAGTGATTGGATTTCTGGAGTTGAACATGCTTCACCAATTTGGAGTCCTGACTTTGGACTTTGGACCTTGGACTGAGTAATGAACAAGGCTTTCCTCCGCGAGCCCGATGTGACCGACGTTCTCTGTCCGCGGTGCGAGGCGGCAGGGGAGAGCGTGCCGTGGGAGACGGTGCGGCATCACGTGCCGACTGAGAAGCAGAGCGGCCTGTCGGCGTCGTCGTACTTCTGTCCGACGCCGACCTGCCCGGTCGCTTACTTCGATTCGTTCGAGTCGGTTGTTCTGGCCGCCGATCTGGCCCGCCCGGTCTACCCCAAGGATTCGCAGGCTCCGCTGTGCCCCTGCTTCGGCCTGACGATGGACGACGTCCAGGCGGACGTGGACGACGGCACTCCGCAGCGGATTCGCGACCTCTTGGCCAAATCGAAATCTCCCGCCGCCCGCTGCCACGAATTATCCCCCACCGGCCGCACCTGTCTGCCGCTGGTGCAGAAGGTGTATTTCAAGCTGCGGGGATCGTAGTGGAGCAAGGGACCGCGCGCCGGTAGCCTTACCATCGCCAGCGTTCTCGAAATTGTCGGCATTTGCCACGTCCTGGCCCTTGCGGAGCAAGGGGCCTACTTTACCCGTAGCGGCCAGAGGAAAAAGCGAACGCGGTTGGCGTCTTAATCGGCGCGACTTGCCGCTTGCGGTAGCATCGCGCGGCGGCGGGGCATAGAATCAGGTCTTGTCGCATTCGACGATTCTTTAAGGAGGCTCAGCCGTGGTTCATTCCCTCCTGCTCGTATCAGCTCTCGCTCTGGCCCAGGCCGATGGCAAAGCGGCCGATGCGCCGGCGGAAAAGACAAAGGCGGCCGCGGCGGCGCCGAGTGCCGAGTTAGCCCCGAAGGTAAAAGCCCTTATTCGCCAACTCGACAGCGATCAGCAGGCCAAGCGGGAAGCGGCCGAGAAGGAGTTGGTCGCCCTGGGCGAGGACGTCCTGCCGCTTCTGCCTCCCATCACCCGCACCACGCCGGCCGAAGTCAAGAACCGCCTTGGCCGCGTTCGCAAGACGCTCATGGACCTGGCGATTGCCGCGACCACGAAGCCCAAATTCGTCACCCTCTCCGGCGAGATGCTCTTGTCCGAAGCCCTGGCGGAAATCGAGAAGCAGACGGGCAATCGAGTCACCGACAGCCGCGAGGAGGACAAGAGCGATCCGAAGATCACGCTCCAGCTCGACAAGGCGCCATTCTGGGAAGCCCTCGATACGATCCTCGATGCGGCCCAGCTTACGCTCTACAACTACGACACCGAGCAAGGCGAGCTGTCTTACATCGCCCGCGACGAAAACGCTTTGCCGCGCATCGGCCGCGGCACCTACAGCGCCATTTTCCGCCTGGAGCCGACGCGGATCGAGATCGATGCCGATCTCCGCAACCCGGCCAGCAAAGCCCTGCGGCTGACGGTCGATGCAGCTTGGGAGCCGCGCGTCCGCCCGGTGGTCATCATGCTGCCGGTCGGACAGTTCCAGGCGACCGACGACGGGGGTAATGCGGTCGAGGTCGATAGCGGCGACGGCGATCTGGAATTCTCGGTCGATGGATTCGGCGCGGGGGTCGAACTGGTGATCCCCTTCAAGATTCCAGCCCGCACCGTCAAGCAGATCGCTTCCATCAAGGGAAAGTTGACGGCCGTGCTGCTCGGCCGCGAGGAGACGTATGAATTCCCCAACCCCGAGAGCAAAAAGGGGGCGGAAGAGGAGCGGGGGGGAGTGACGGTGATTCTCGACCAGTGCCGCAAGGTGGACGAGCTGCTCGAGGCGCGGATGCGGGTCAAGTTCGACAAGGCGAGCAACGCCCTGGAATCACACCGCGGGTGGATTTACAACAATCCGTGCTATCTCGAGGACGCCAAGGGGGACAAGGTGGAACAGGCGGCACTTGAGGCCACGCTGCTGGATGAAAACGAAGTCGCCGTCATATATCGCTTCGATCTGGGCGACGAGGCGAACGCCTCCAAGTATAAGCTGGTTTACAAAACGCCGGCGGCGATCATCGAAGTGCCGGTGGAGTTCGAGCTCAAGGCGATCGACTTGCCTTGACGTAGGACAGGTTTCCAACCTGTCCTTAACAGCGAGTCACTGACAGGGGTGTTTGTAACGGAACCCAGCGCGTGAATCTGTTCCCTACCGCGACCTTCCGTGCCTGCGCTGTTGCGCTGTTGCTCGCCGCCTGCATTTCCCCTTCGCTCGCCGACGAGCCATCCAGCGCCAAGCCAACTGCCACAGGCGCCGTCATCGCCCGCGTCAACGGCGAGCCGATCTACCAGCGCGAGCTCGACCGTGAATTGGCACCAGCGGCAAAGCTGCTCGATCCGCAGGCGAAGCTGCCGGCGGAAGTGCGGGAAAGGGCGCTGGCGCAGCTCATCGACCGGCGGCTGGTGCTGGCATTTCTCATCAAGGAACAGCAGGCTGCCAGCGACCAGGACGTCGATCTGGAAGTCTCCCGGCTCAAGCAGCGGCTTAGCGCCCAGGAGAAGAAGCTCCCCGAGCACCTCAAAACGATCGGCATGTCCGAGGAGGAACTGCGCCGCGAGATCCGCTGGCGGCTGAGTTGGCCGCGGTACCTGGCCGGCAAGCTCACCGACGAGAACCTGCAAAAATACTTCGACAAGCACCGCCGCGAATTCGACGGCACCGAGCTGAAGGTCGCCCATCTGCTGCTCAAGCCGGCCAATCCGGCCAATCCGCGGTCGGTCGAGGAAGCCAGAGAGAAATCGGCCGCGATTCTCGCGGAGATCGAGGCGAAGAAGGTCTCGTTTGCGGACGCTTGCCGCCAGCACTCGCAGGCCCCAACCGCCAAAGCCGGCGGCCACATCGGTTTCATCCGCCGCCGCGAACCAATGCCCGAAGCGTTTTCCGCGGCCGCGTTCGCCTTGGAAAAAGATCACGTCAGCCAGCCCGTGCAAACCACGTTCGGCATTCACCTGATCCAGGTGCTCGACGTGAAGCCGGGGCAAAGGACGTGGCAGGACTGCCGCGGGGAATTGCGCTCCGCCGTGACGCAGTACCTGTTTGGGTGGATTGCGAACAAGGAGCGGGAGACGGCACTGGTGGAGGCGAATTGAGGGTTCAGGGTTCAGGTCAGAAGTCAGTCCCGTGGACTTCACCACTCACGTCATGGACGACACAATTCTGCCACCGCAGTTCCGCGACTCTCGCTGGCGGCGAACGCTCGCCGCGCGGCTGCTGGCCTGGTTCGATCAGCACGCCCGCGATCTTCCCTGGCGCGGCACCAGCGATCTGTATGCCATCTGGATCAGCGAGATCATGCTCCAGCAGACGCAGGTGGCGACGGTCATACCGTATTACGAGCGGTTCCTCTCGGTATTTCCGAACGTGAAGTCACTGGCCGCCGCGCCGGAGCAGCAGGTGCTGCGTTTGTGGGAAGGGCTCGGCTACTATCGCCGCGCTCGGCAATTGCACGCCGCGGCACAAACCATTGTCGCCCGCCATCGCGGACGATTTCCCCAATCGATCGACGATGTCCGGTCGCTCCCCGGCATTGGCCGCTATACGGCCGGCGCGATCCTCTCGATCGGCCTCGATCAGCGACTGCCGATCCTGGAGGCCAATACGATCCGCGTGCTCTCCCGCCTGTCGGCATTCCAGGGGGAGACGACGTCATCCGGCGGACAACAATTCCTATGGTCTGCCGCGGAAAAGCTGCTGCCGGCCAGGCGGTGCGGCGATTTCAATCAGGCGCTAATGGAACTGGGGAGCGAAATCTGCACGCCGAAGTCCCCGGCCTGCGACTGCTGCCCGCTGGCCCGGCTCTGTTCGACTCGCGAGCTAGGCCTGCAAGAGGACATCCCCGCGGCCAAGAAGCCCAAGCAGTACGAGGAGGTCACCGAAGCGGCCGTCGTTATCCGCCGCGGCGACACAGTTTTATTGCGTCAATGCCAGCGCGGCGAGCGGTGGGCCGGTCTGTGGGATTTTCCGCGGTTTTCCGTGCCGGGAGGATTGAATGGCCAGCTTGCACGGCACGTGGTGGAGCAGACTCGCGAGTTGACCGGAGTCGCCATCAGCAGGGCCAGGGAGCTGGCCACGCTCAAGCACGGCGTGACTCGCTTCCGCATCACGCTGGAAGTGTTCACCGCCGCGGCGGCATCATCGCGGATCAAACAAGGGGCGTGGGTGGCACTGGACGAGCTTGGCACTTACCCGCTGAGCACGACGGGCCGCAAGATCGCCCGGCTGCTGGAAGGGAGTCATTCGCCCAAGCGTCGGAAACGGAAGATGACAGAAAAATGATGGACAGAAAAATTGCCGGATAGCATTACCGACCACAGTTATCTTCAACCATTTATCTGTCCTCCATCTTTCTGTCCCTCATTTTCCTGTCTTCTTTAGCCGATTCACCGCGGGGTTTTTTCGCCAGTTGCCGCGTCCCCATCCGGCACGATCGACAGACCGTCGCTGGCCCGGAGCTGGATGCGGTAGGTTTTCCCTTTTTGCACCTTCATGGAGAGCGCCTGTCCGTGGGCGGCGCGGATTCCCTTCTCTTTCGCTTTCGCTTCGTCGTTGGCGATGCTCCAGAAGTCGTCCCAGATCGACTTTTCGAAGTCGCTCATCTGGCCACCGCGGGCGTAGGCCGACGGCTGCGAGTTGACCTTGTCGAGGGCGTAGCCGTCGATCGGCTTCTGCTGGTCGCCGAAGATGCGGCTGAAGAGACAAATCGACGTTTTGCGATCGATATCCATCTCCTCGACGTACTTGTCGTCGAATTTGACCACCAGATAATCGACGTAGACCGTGTCGCCGGGGAGCGAGAACTGCCGCGGCGTGTCGATGGCGTGCCCTTCGTCGTTGAGCTCGACGAACTCGACGGTGGAGAACGTCGCCCCTCCCTCTTCCTTCGGCCCCTGCTCGACGACGGTCAGCTTTGCCACACGGTGATCGACCTTGAGCAGCGCGATCCGCGTTTCGAGCTTCTCGATCATCACCTTCAGGTCGGCGACGTCCTTGTTGAGCTTCTCGATCTGCTCGTCGCGGAGGGCTACCTCGGCCTCGACCTGCTTGAGTTTGTCTCGCGCCGCCACCAGCTCCTCGTCCGCTCGCTCCTTGGCCGTGTAAGCGTCGTAGCCGAAATACCCCGCCGTGCCGATCACTCCCAGCACGACGATGGCCAGCAGCGTGCGGAGGAAGCTGTTGACTGCCGATAACTTTTCCATCATGCCGGGCATGTGATCACTCCACTTCCAATGTAGTGCATTCGCTCCGCGAGTGCATGGGTAAGGCCGCTGGTTGAGTACGGGCGGAGGCGGGAGGGAGTAAGAGTAAGATGAGGATTAAGATTAGGAATGGGATTAAGAGCAAGAGAAAGAGTAGGAGAGGCAGTTACTGCTCCGACTCAGCTTTCGCGTATTCACGAGTCGAATTTCGCTTGATCAAACCCATGAGCATGCGAACGATCTTCTGCAAGCTTTCTTTTCCCGGGCGGATTTGATCGGACGTTAACTTTCATTTAGCGACGAGTACGTCCAGTGCCGCGGCGCATTCAAGTGCCGAGCCATGAGCCGTGTCAAAGAAGCGACAACGATCCTTGGGACTGAACTTGCCGTTCCCCTCGGCCAGGTTCAGCGGGATCGACGTTGAAGCGCGGTCCAACTGGTCTTTCACGTCGCCAACGCGCACGGCCCCATCGAGCAGACCCGAAACCCACGCGACGAACGCGATCGACTCACGATAGACTTCCAGTTTTTCATGATCGAACCAGAATTCTTGGTTGTCGCTCATGGATTCATACTCTTCATCTTGCTCTTAATCTCATTCCTAATCTTAATCCTCATCTTACTCTTACTCTCGGGCCGCCTGTCGAACCGGGTTCGACGTCTATCCGCCCACAGTTTTACGAGTTCAGCTACGACCCCAGCAGCCGCCGGACGGCCGCTTTTATATCCGCCTCGCGCATCAGGCTCTCCCCCACCAGCATGGCATCCACGCCCGCTTCCTCCAAGCGTAGCACATCGGCCCGGCTGTGAATGCCGCTCTCGGCCACGAATACGACATCCAGCGGCACCTTGTCCCGCAGGGCGATGCAGTGCGCCAGGTCCACGGAAAACGTCTTCAAATCGCGGTTGTTGACGCCGATTAGCGTCGCACCGGCCGCCAGCACCCGCGGCAAATTGACCGGTTCGTACAGCTCCACCAGCGGCGTCAGACCCAGCTCGATGGCCTCGTTGTGCAGCTTCCGCAGGTGGCAGTCGTCCAGACACTCGGCAATCAGGAGCACCGCATCGGCTCCGGCCACGCGGGCTTCCAGAAGCTGGTACGTATCGAGGATGAAGTCCTTACGCAAAAGCGGCAGCGACACAGCCGCGCGAATCTGCGTAAGGTACTCCAGCCGCCCCTGGAAATACGGCTCGTCGGTCAGGACGCTCAGGCAACTTGCGCCGCTTTCTTCGTAGATCCGGGCGATGGCGACCGGATCGAAGTCGGCGCGGATCACTCCTTGGCTCGGGCTGGCCTTTTTGACCTCGGCAATCAGCTTGATCGGCCCAGCCGCCGCCAGCGGCGCGAAGAAGTCCCGCAGCACGGGCGCGTCCTTTAACCGTGCGCGCAGTTCCGATTCAGAAACCGCAGTCTTGGCGCGCGAAATCTCCTGGCGCTTGGTTTCGATGATGTCGTCCAGAATCGTCGGCATCGGTTTGGAGTTTGGCTATGCCGTCAGAAGTACCAAGTACGAAGTACGGAGTACCGAGTACCGTGTAGTGCTACGTCAACCATCCGTAGTTTCCATCGCTCAATCCGCATTCCGCAATCCGCAATCCGCAATCTCAAATATAGTACATCCCTTCCATCTGCCCCTTCAGGCTGCCAGCCAGGTCGGCGAACGTCACTTCCGCGAGCATCTCCCGCTCGACCGCCGCGATCTTCTTCCAGGCGGAATGGAGCACCCGCGTGGCCGGAGTCTGCATCGCGGCACTACTGGTGATTTCCCCCGACTGGCCATCGACCGCGCTCATCACGTCGCCGAGAGTGATCTCCGCCGGATCGCGGGCGAGCTGATAGCCGCCGCTGGCGCCGCGCGTGCTCTGCACGATGCCTGCCCCTTTGAGCTGGAGCAGAATCTGCACGAGAAAGCGGGAGGGAATGCCGTGGGCGTCGGCAATTTCGCGAATGCGGACCGGCTCGTTGCCGTCGTAGCGCGTGGCCAGCGACAGGACGGCGATGCAGGCGTATTCGGTTTTGGCGGAAAGGATCACGGCGTAGAACGGAATTTATTCCGTTCCTGAAAACATGTGAACGGCGAGTTGCGACTCCGCCACCGATCGAACGGAATGAATTCCGTTCTACTTATCCAGCGAATGCAAGCCGCACTCGGTCTTGGCGGTGCCGCTCCAGCGGCCGGCCCGCTCGTCTTCCCCCGCCAGCACGGCCCGCGTGCAGGGCCAGCAGCCGATGCTCGTATACCCCTGGTCGTGCAGCGGATTGTACGGCACGTCGTGATCGGTGATGAACTTCCAGACGTCCTGCTTGGTCCACTTCGCCAGCGGGCTGACCTTCACCAGGCTGAA
>DATKDU010000174.1:0-4025 GCA_035512595.1 Pirellulaceae bacterium | reverse complement strand
CCCGTGGCAGAAGTGTTGCGCCGCTCTTCGGGGACTGTCACCTTTTTTCGCGCCCACATGAAATCAGCAACTTGTATCGACGAGCCTGGCGCGAAAATGGGCTGACTGTCCCCAGACCACCAATTTGCCACGGGCTGCTAGGCCGTTCACCAGGCGTGAAAGGCCGGATGCCCGGGCTTAACAGCCACAAATGTGCCGCGGCAAGTGGCGCAGACCTTGTCTCCCGAAGCAAGCGTCGCCTCAACCACGGCGCGCTCATCGGTCGATTCCACAACCTCAGCCACGATGTGAACGGGCTGCCCACCGGGAGTCGGCCGCAGCAGCTTGACGGCATACTCCGCGGTTACGGTGCAGGGTGGTTTGGAAGCGCCGGTCCGCCGCATCAAATGCCAAGCGGCCGTCCAATTCGAATGACAGTCGAGCAGCGAGCCTATGATTCCACCGTTCAACATTCCGGGAAAGGCCTCGTGATGGGGAGTGGGCGTCCAGTCGGCAACGACCTGATCGTCCTCGACGAGGCTCCGAATCCGCAAGCCCCGCGAATTTGCGGGCCCACAGCCAAAGCAAATGCTGTGGGGCGCGAACTGTTCCTGCAGTGACTGTTCAGGCATGTTGGAACAAGACAGTGGCTCCGCGTCCATAGAGTCTGAGGCGCAAGCGTAAGCTTGCGTTGAGGACCTGTGAGCGCGAGACGCTGTCTCGAAATACCGCACGTTCTCGTGCGCCCGCAACAGAGCCACACCAATTTAGGTTCGCCAACCTTTTCCTGGGCAACATCAGGCTGCTACACTTCTTGGCAGAGGCTGGTCTGTGAAAGAGTATACCGATACGCTTGTGTTTGAGCGCGCTCCGGAGGGCGGATACAACATCGTGGCGGCCAAAAACGGCGAGTGAGCCTGCTTTAGCCGAAGACCGGCCCGATTGCGCCCAAATGGTCATCAGCTAAGCTCCTACGGAATCCCGACGCGCTGCAGCAGCGCTTGAAAGCGCGGATCATCTTCGCGAATCTTGCCCCGAGGAAGCGTAGCGCGGATACCGCTCACACTCGGGTCGTGGTGCTCGACGCCTTTCTCCCACCACTCGAGAGTCTTCTCTGGCAGACCTGCTTTATCGTACAGAAAAGCGATCTCCCCCGCTGTCGCGACGACTCCGGGCGTGGATAGATCCGGCCCCTTTGCTGACGGAGATTCCCCCCAACGTGCCGCTAGCAACTCGGCTGCGGACACGATCGCGGCCTGGTATCTTCCCTCATCGTAAGCGCGCCGGAGCAGGCGCGCTCTTTCGGGGTCTTCATCACGGTTCGCAATTCCGATCAAGGCTTCCACCGTCTCCTTGAGCATTCCCTTGCGCGAGAACGCAAGGCTTAACGCCTCGTGTGCCATATTCTGGTTGGGCTGAGCCGTAAGGGCCCTCCGGGCTTGGTCAATTGCTTCGTCATAACGGCCCACAAAGGACAGAAGGACGGCGTAATAGGCGCGGAAGGAGGGATTGAGCGGGTCCAGTTCGATCCCCTGCTCGGCATGCTCCACAGCCTCGCGCCGCCGTCCTAGGGTGTGGAGCACGTTGGCGTACCCAATGTGGATTCCCGCGCGATTTGGCTCGATCTCAAGCGCCCGACGATATGTGGCTTCGGCCTCTACCCACTCCCACTGGACATGGGCTTGAATTCGTCCCAGCGCTGCATGTACAACGGCTAGAGTATTGTCGAGGGCAAGGGCTTTCTGGATGGCGGCCATTGCCCTTTGCCCGGCGTCCTTGGGTTCGGCATACCACATTCCCTGGCGCGAGAGCCAGACATTCGCAATTCCCGCGTATGCCAGAGCGTAATTGGGATCCTTCTCGAGGGCCGCTTCATAGTATTCTTGGGCCGTATCCAACTCCCTGCGGGTGAGTATGGACGCGTGGACCCGCCCCTTGAGGACAGCTTCGTAAGCGGCGGGATTCACTGCGTGTGCTGAAGCCAGCAGCGCCCGTTCTTTCGGTGTTAATTGGGCACGAACCTGTCGCGCCACGGTCCGAGCGACCTCGCTTTGCAGCACCAGAACGTCGGTAAGGTCCCGGTGGTAGGATTCCGCCCAAAGAAGCTGTTCGGTTTTGGCATCGACCAGCTGCACGTTGATCCGAATCCGATCGCCGGTCCGCAAGAGCGAACCCTGTAGCACGGCATCGACATTCAACTCCGCGGCGATTTCGCGCAGCGGCTTCTTCGAGTTCTTGTACCTCATCACAGACGGGCGCGAGATAACCTTCAACGCGCCGATTTTCGCAAAATCGGTGATCAGGCTTTCCGTCATGCCGTCTGAGAAGTACCCTTGGGCCGGGTCGCCGGAGAGGTTTTCCAGGGGCAGCACAGCGAGGAAACGAATCTGGCGGCCGGTGGCAGCGCCAGTGAGACGGTCGCGGAGATCGTCGAAGTTGAGCGCGATGGGCAAACCCACTATGGCGGTGATCCCGAGTGCGACGGCAGCGATGGTCCGGCGGCGTGACAGAACCCGCAAGCTCACCGGTAGCCCTTTTTGAAGCGCCCGCAGATCCACCACCAACTCGGCCGCGTGCTGGTACCGCTCGGCGGCGTTCTTCGCCATCGATTTGGCAACCACGCGGTCCAGCGCTGGCGGCACCCCAACGCGCAGCGCCGTGATCGGCTCCGGCGTCGAGTGGACGATCGAGTAGAGCACCGCCGCTTCGTGCTCACCGTCAAACGGCAGCCGCCCGGTCATCATCTCGTAGATCACGACTCCCAGCGACCAGATATCGGTACGACGGTCCACCGGGTGGCGCTGCGCCTGCTCGGGCGACATGTAGGTCGGCGTGCCGAGCACGGTTTGCGACTTGGTGAGCCCGCTCTGCCCTACCAACTGCGCCAGCCCGAAATCCATCACCTTGACGATGCCTTCCGAGGTCACCATTAGGTTGGCGGTCTTGATGTCGCGATGGACAATCCCCTTCTCATGCGCCGCCCGCAGGCCTTCCCCTGCCTGAATGGCAATATTCAACGCATCATCCAGCTTCAGCGGGCGCTCCGCGATTTTCTCCTTCACCGTCTGGCCTGCGATGAAGGCCATCGCGAGGAACGTTCGCCCATCCCGTTCTCCGATCTCATGAACCGTGCAGACGTTGGGATGATCGAGACTGGCCGATGCGCGCGCTTCGCGCAGGAACCGTTCTTTCGACTCCGGATCATCGAGGGCATGAGAGAGGAATTTGAGCGCGACCGTGCGCTGGAGGCTCAGGTCTTCGGCCTTATAGACCACACCCATCCCGCCTTCGCCGAGCTTGTCGGTGATCCGGTAATGCGAGATGCGCTGGCCGACCATGGAGCGGGTTGTCCAATAGCCTTGCCGATTGTATCGTACCGAGAGGTAACTTGCCGCGGCGAACATGCAACGTCAGATCATGGACTTCCAGTCACCCGGCGGAACACCTCCCCGTCCGTCGGCTTGCTTCGTCTTTCGCGCATTCTCCACCTGCGAATCTTTGAATCAGAGGCCTTTTAGCCCGCGCCGCACCGCGCCCCTCATCAGAGCCCCGAACGCCTGGTTCCCCGAGCGGCGACGTCGGGCGTCAGCAAAAGGCGTCGAGAGAAATGTGGCGTCACAGATCCAGCCTCTGCCCAGAGTTGAATTAGGCAGATAGGGTAGACAGTCTCTAGCCAACAATTGTGAGATTTCATGCCACTTTCTCTGAGACGAATGTCAACAATTCCGAGAACCTATACGGGCGCTTCAGCGCGCGGGTTCTACGTTCATCACCAGAAAGGCAGTCACGCCCGGCTCCTCCATGCAACGCGACCCGAGTTGAGAGTGACTGTTCCGGTTCACAACGGAACAGACATTCAGCCGTCGCTGCTGAAGCGAATTCTGAAGCAGGCTGACCTCAGTGAAGAAAGGTTTTTGGAACTCTTGTAGGCCCGGATGCTTGGAGGCGAACACCTCTCCGCGCGCTCAAGAGATACTGTGCCCAAAGCGCCAGCTTGGGGTCGCCCAGGTTCGTTCCGAGCAACGCGTAGCGCGGATCTAGCGCTT
>DATKDU010000173.1:0-12384 GCA_035512595.1 Pirellulaceae bacterium | reverse complement strand
CCGCGACGATCGCGCCTCAACCGCCTGAAATTCGTCGGCCAGCACGTCGCGCCGTGCCAAAACAATCGCTCTTCAGCGCAATGCGAACCAAATCCGCCCGCCAAAAAACAATCCGAAAGGCATTTCCGGACGGGCACTAGCTAACCGGCCTTTCCCTCGCTTGCGCGTCGGGCTTGTATAAAATCCCCGCAATCAGGGCTCGGGCTCGCGAGGCCGGTCCGACAGCTCGGCATACAGCCACGACTTGGAAAAGGTCCACCACCGCTCGGCCGTCGCCAGGGAAACGTCGAGGGCGGCTGCCGCCTCGGGCATCGTTAGCCCGGCAAAGTAGCGGAGTTTCACCAGTTCCGCCTTGGCGGCATCCATCGCAGCCAGCTTCGACAGGGCCTCATCGAGCGCCAGCAGGTCGAGGGAGCAGTCATCGGCCACCAGGCATTCCGAGTCGAGATCGACCCGCTGCTGCCCGCCGCCGTGCTTGATCCGCCCCTTGCGCCGGGCCTGCTCGATGAGAATTCGCCGCATCGCCTCGGCCGCGGCGGCGAAGAAGTGGCCGCGGGAATTGAATGCAGGCGAGCGGGGAGCGTCAGTTGGCGAGCGGGGGGCGTCAGCCCCCTGATGGGACGACTGCCTGTTCGCGGTGGAATCAGGGGGCTGACGCCCCCCGCTCGCCGAGGGGCCTACCAGCCGCAGATACGCCTCGTGGACCAGTGCCGTCGCCTGCAGCGTCTGACCCGGCTTTTCCGCCGCCAAACGCGCTGCGGCGAGTTGCCGCAACTCCTGATAGACCAGCGGCAACAGCTTCTCGGCCGCCAGTGCAGCGGGCCGTGAAGCGTCGTCGGTGGGGGAAGGAGATTGCATGGCGGCATTCAGCATACGAGGGCCGAGTGCCGCGTGCAAATGAAGTCTTGGACGAGCGGCCGGCGTGGGCCGGCTGATCAGGGGGCTGACGCCCCCCGCTCGCCAGTTTGTTAGACCAATTCCCGAATCGGCTGATAGTCGCCAACCAGGTACTGCGGCCTTCCTGCGGGGTCGATGAGCTGCGTCTTGGCCGTGTCGATGCCCAGGTTGTGGTAGAGCGTGGCGAACACTTCCAGGAGCTGCACCGGGCGGTCTTTGGCTTCCTCGGCATAGGCCGATGACGAGCCGATCGCCTGGCCGAGCTTCATACCGCCGCCGGCGAGGAAGCCCATCGCCACGCGCGACCAGTGGTCGCGACCCATCGTGCCGTTGACTCGCGGCGTGCGGCCGAACTCGCCCCACATCACCACCGTCACGTCCTTGTCGAGCCCGCGTTCGGACAGGTCCGTTAGCAGCGAGCTAAGACCCTGATCGAGCTGCGGCAATTGCCGGCGGAGGTGATTGAAGTTGTCGCCGTGCGTGTCCCAGCCGCCCCAATCGAACGTAACGACGCGAACGCCGGCTTCAACAAGCCGCCGCGCGGTGAGGAACATTTGCCCGCTGTCGCGGCCGTACCGCTCGCGGACTTTTTCATCTTCTTTGCCCAGGTCGAGCGCGTCGGCCACTTTGCCGCTGGTGACGACGCCGACCGCCCGCTGCGTGAACGCATCGAAGGCTTTCATCTTGCCGCTGCCATCCACATCGCGGCGGATGCGGTCCATGGTGGAAAGCAAATTCGTCCGCGTGCTGAGCCGCTCCTCAGTAATGCCGCCGACCAGACGCAGGTCGCCTCCCTGCGGGTGGTAGGGCTTGTGGCTGGCCCCGAGGAAGCCCTCGTGCCCTTGGTTGTAAGCGATGTAAGGCGGCGAGCCGCTGGCCGTCGGCCCTTGCAGCTTGCTCACCACGCTGCCGATGCTTGGCCGGCCGCCGACGTTGGCGAGCTCATTGTGCCCCCAGCCCGTCTGCGTGTGATAGTTGCTGTGGTCGTCGAACATGCCCACCAGCGAGCGGATGATCGCGTACTTATCGGCCATCGCCGCCAGCCGCGGCATATGCTCGCAGATGTGAATGCCGGGGATATTGGTGGCGATCGGATTGAACTCGCCGCGGAACTCGCGCGGGGCGTCCGGCTTGAGATCGAACATGTCCTGATGGCTCGGCCCGCCGCCAAGATGGATGTTGATCACCGCCTTGTGCGAGTTCTGCGTCCCCTGGGCCGCGTCGGCCTTCATCAATCCGGCCAAGGTCAACCCGCCGATCCCCGCGGCACCGATCCGCAGGAAGCTCCGCCGCGAAACGCCGTCGCAAAACCGGGACTTTTTGCCGCACGAGATGGTGAGCATGGCTCGATTCCTGACCAAGAGGGGGTTTTTTCCTGACGTCCAATCCAATCGCTTATGACTGATGCCACCCGGGACGTTACAGGGGAGGAAACATATCCAGCTCTGTTTATCCGAAGTTTTTAATCGCCGTCAAGTGAAAAACTGGAAAAATCTGTAGCCGAATCGTAGACTTCGGACCAACGGCCCCGAATTCGTAGGTCCCGGCTAGCAATTCATGTTCCCTTGGGGGCCGCAAGGGGTGTTTTTAACAAGACGTCGCCCCCGCCGCAAAACTTTGATGCGTTACTGGGCTTCGGCGGTCGCCAGCAGTCGCAACATCTGCTCGTGCAGCGACAGACTGGCCGAAGCCAGGAACTGCGGGACTTCCAGATCGAGCTCGCTGCCGCTGATGTGTGTCACGACTCCCCCTGCTTCGCGGACGAGCAAGATGCCGGCGGCAATGTCCCAGTTCTTGACGCTGGTGGCCCAATAGGCGTCGAGCCGCCCGGCGGCCAGATACGCCAGGTTCAAGGCGGCCGATCCCAGCCGGCGCACCGACTGGCATTCGACGAGCGCCTCCACGAACCGCCGGATCTCAATCGAATCGCGCTCAACCAGCGGCGGAAAACTGACGGCAACCATGGCCAGATCGGTCGAGGAGCAGCCGCTCGTCGCCAGCGGCCGATCGTTCAGATAGGCCCCGCCGCCGGCCTGGGCGTGAAAGAACTCCCCCGACACAGGATCGTAGACCACCCCCAGGATGACCTTTCCCTGATGCTCCAGGGCGATCGACACGGCAAACGACTGGAGCTTGTGGACGTAATTGGCCGTACCGTCGAGCGGGTCCACGATCCAGCGGTACGGACTGTGGTGATTGGATTTTTCTGGCAAACAATCCCCAGCACCCTCTTCCCCCAAAAAATCGTGGTCGGGAAAGGCACCCAGGAGCACCGATTCAATGGCCTGCTGAGCTGCCACATCCGCTTCGGTAACCAGATCGCGCGGCCCCTTTTCTCGTGTTGAGAATCGATCTCGCCAAGACATTAAGACTTCCCCCCCCGAAAGGGCGGCTTGGCGGCAAACCTCCAGAAAATCAGGCATTTTTATCGGTTTTTGGGAGTGGTCTTGAGGGTGAGCGAACCGATTATAGCCCGCTTCCGCGCACCTTGAGGAGTTGGCCGAGGCGGCAAACTGAATTTCCTCCCGAACTGCCTTATCGGGGCATCGCGGCGAGCCGGCCGGAGACTTTTTTGTCTGCCAACTTTTTTAGGACAAAACTATAGACAGCGCTGCCGATGTTGATATGATATGGGGAGATTTGGTGATGTTGAGGTTGGCAGTTCGGACTCATTTCCTTTCATACTTTGGTTGACCTCGGCCTCTTCTCTGTTCCGGCCCCGCCGACTTGCTCCCAAGCAGGACGGCGGGGTTTTTTTGTTGAATCGTCGTCACCGCACGGTGCCGCATGTGGACGCTCAGCGAGAATCTGGCCCTCTTGTCGCTCGGCCCACTCAACGTGCAGATCGATTTGACGCACGTCGAGCGCGGCCTGGATGAGATCCGCATCGCGGGACACGGCTGGGAAAACGCCAGGCTCCTCTCGGTGCGGCTGCCGTCGCGGACGAGTGAGGAACCGCTGGCGCCCCTGGAGTCGTACGTTCGCGGGACTGATCTGGTGGCAATCTATCCGTCGCTGCCGCCATACACGATTCAGTCGCAGATTTATTGGCGCGCCCGCCAGCAGCCGTCGCTGTCCGCCATCGGCGTCGAGTTGATCGTCTCGGTTCAAACCAGCCAGCTCTATAGCGAGCCGCAGACCCCGATTTGGTCCACAATTCCGGACGCTTTAGGAGCGTTGATTTGGATGCCCGGTGATCAGCCGCGGACGTTTGTTCCGACGCCGCTGCCGCGTACCCTTTCGGCTGCCCGGGGCGACCACGGCATCGTCGCCTGCGGCATTCCGGGGACGAACCAGGTTTACGTGGAAATGATCCACCCCAGCGACCTGGATGCGATGAACGTGGAAGCCGCTGACGGCGGCGTGCGCGTCTCGGCCGAGGTCTTTCAAGAGCACTTGGAGAAGGGGGTGATTCGCCGCGCTCGCGTCTGCGGCTGGTTGGTGCCAGCAGCCGACTGGCAGCGGCGGGCCTGGTCCCTCTACGAAAGCTATCGCCTGGAGCATCCGCCGCTGACCGCCTGAAGCTTCGCTCTGGACACGCGCGGCACCAACGGCCGACAATGACGTCAATCGCCCCTTAACTCCCGCGGCCCATGTCCAGCGACGATTTTGACATCACGAGCCTGGCCACCTACCTGCACATCTCGCCGGCCCAGGCGCAGAAGATGGCCGAGCGCGGCACGCTGCCGGCGCGGCGGATTGGCGGTCAGTGGCGATTTGCCGCCTCCGAGGTTCATCACTGGCTGGAGGACCGCATCGGCGTCGCCGATGCCGAGGACTTGGACCACGTCGAAGGGGTGCTCCGCGAGGCTGGCGACTCGGAGGAGGTCTGCATCAGCGAGTCAATCCCCGCCGGGGCGATCTCCATTCCGTTGGCGGCCCGCACGAAGGCGTCAGTGATTAGCGCCATGGTCGATCTGGCCGAGGGGACCGGCCTGATGTGGGACAAGGCCAAGATGATCGAGGCGGTGAAAGCACGGGAGAACCTCCACCCGACGGCACTCGAAATCGGCGTCGCCCTGCTCCACCCGCGCCGGCCGCTGGCCCAGGCGATTGCCCAGCCGCTCCTGGCGCTTGGCGTGACGAGCCAGGGGATCCCATTCGGCGAAAGCCATGGCCAGCTTACCGACATCTTCTTTTTGATCTGCTCCGCCGACGACGCCGGACACTTGCGCACGCTCGCGCGACTCAGCCGGCTGATCGGACAGGACGGCTTTCTTTCGGCCCTGCGGAACGCCCGCAGCGAGGCCGAAGCCCGCGAGTGGATCGAGCAGTTCGAGGAGGGGCTGGAATGACGCTAGCCAATCGTCTCCGAATGTTGCTCGTGGGCCAAACGCATGCGCCGGAGTTGGCGCCGGCGGTTGCCTGGCTCCAGGCCCAGGCTCGCTGCGAGACAATGATTAACCAGCGGCAGTTCGACCCCGATGCGATCGTCTTTTGTGTCGCTCGACCGGGACAAATCTCGCGCGCCGTTGTCGAAGACCTGCATCGGGCTTATCCCCTCAGCCCACTCATCGCACTGGTCGGCCCCTGGTGCGAAGGGGAAGTGCGGTCCGGCAAGCCGTGGCCCGGCGTGACGCGAATCTACTGGCATCAGTGGCCGGCGCGGCTGCCGCAGGAGCTTGCTCGGCTGACACAGCCCGCCGCGGCGCGAATGCCGCGAAGTGCGACGGAGGTCGATGCGATTGTCAGCCGCCCTGCCCCGCCGCGTGCAGTGCGGCCAGCGCTCATCGGCGTCGTCAGCCGGCGGCAGACCGATTTCGAAGCAATCGCCCAGGCGCTCGATGCGGGTGGCCACCATCCGGTTTGGATTTCGGCCGCTGAGCTGCTCCCAGTGCTCAGGCTAGACGGGCTGATCATCGACGGCGAGGAGCAACTGGCGCTTGATCGATTCGGTCCAATCCCCCAGATGGTGCTGGCCAACTTTCCGCGGCCGGAAGAGCTGGCGGCACTTCGCACTGAGCTGCGGCTCGCGGTCCTGGCTAAGCCATACGCGATTGCCGACTTGCTCGATCGGCTCAGTGAGCTGCTGGCGTCATCTACTGCAGATTCATTGCGCGGCATCGCTGCTGCTTAGCGCCTAGGGCGACGCGGGCGGAAATCGAGGCGTTCCTCGCGCGGCACGGGCGCACCGATTAGTTGCAGGTCGCGTCCCCCGCGCTTAAGCTACTCCGATTCCCTCTCCTGCCCCCGAAATCCCCGCCATGAACCTCACCGACCTCAAGTGGCCCGACGTGGCCGCGCTCGATCACAACACTCCGATCGTCATTCCCATTGCCGCCCTCGAGCAGCACGGCCGGCATATGCCGCTGTTTACCGACAGCATGCTGCTGGGGGAGGTCGTCCGCCGCGTGAGCACGGACGAGCGGATCAAGGACCGCGTGCTGTTTACGCCGCTGATGTGGCTGGGCAATTCCGAGCATCATCTCGATTTTTCCGGCACGATGTCGGCCTCGCCGCGGGTCTACCTCGACCTGCTCCGCGACATGGCAGAGAATTTTCTGTTTCAGGGCTTCACGCGCATCGTGTTCATCAACGGCCACGGCGGCAACATTGTCCCGGCGCAGCAGGCCGTGTTCGAGCTGCGGCAAAAGTACCGCAAGCGTAGCGACCTGCTGCTGATTTCCTCCACCTATTGGACCCTGGGCGGCAAGCCGCACGAGGCAGACAAGTCGATCAAGCAGCAGCGGATGGGGCACGCCTGCGAGTGGGAAACGTCGATGATGCTGCGGATCAACCCGCACCTCGTCGGCGACCTGACGCAGGTCGAGCCGGTCGGCTTCGGCGACCCGTTCGAGCCGGCCCACCGCGGCTGGATCACCAAGGACCGCACCTCGCCGGGGCACATCGGCGACCCGCGACAGGCGACGGCCGAAAAGGGGGAAACGATCTTTCGCGTCTTCAGCGAGGACGTCGTGCGGCTCTTGGAGCGAATCCTCGCGTGGGACGGCAAATCATGGAACGGTTAGACGCGCAGCAGCCGCTCCGCTCGCCTGCCTGGAAGTGGCTCGTCTGCGGGCTCCTCTTCCTGGCGACCATGATCATGTACATGGATCGCCAGACGCTGGCCTTCACGGTCAAGCGGATCATGGACGAGCTGCATCTCACTGAGGCCCACTACGGCAAAGTCGAAAAAGGCTTCGGGATCGCCTTCGCGGTCGGCGCACTGGGCATCGGCTTTCTGGCCGACCGCGTCAGCATCCGCTGGCTTTATCCGCTCGTTCTCGTCGGCTGGTCGCTCGCCGGCATTGCCACTGCCTATGGCCAGGAGATCGGAAACTATCTCCTTGAGCTGCTGCCGTGGCTCGTCGATCCCGAACTGCCGACGGAGGAGCGGTCGGCATTGGCGGCTTACTGGGGAATCATGGTCTGCCGGATCGTGCTGGGGTTTTTCGAATCGGGGCATTGGCCCTGCGCGCTGATTACGACGCAGCGTCTCCTCTCGCGCGAAGATCGGTCGCTGGGAAACAGCCTCCTGCAAAGCGGCGCATCGGTTGGCGCGATCATCACGCCTGGGGTCGTGTGGCTGCTGCTCACTCCCGAGCCCGGCAGTTGGCGCAGCCCGTTCGTCATCGTCGGCATTGCCGGCATGCTGTGGGTGCTGCCGTGGATGGGAGTCATGCGCAGCGCGAAGGAACTTGCGCCGGGTCACGCGGCGGACTCGGAAACGGCGGAGCGAATCGGGCTGCTGACGTCGCTGCGGGAGCTGCTCACGGCCGAGCGGCTGCGGATGCTGGCGATCCTGCTGGCGGTGGTGATTCCCATCAACATCACGTGGCAATACTTTCGGGCCTGGATGCCGCTGCTGCTTCAGAGGGAACACGGCGTCAGCGAGTCAAACACCTTCTGGTTCGGCATGGCGTTCTACCTGGTGGCGGACGTGGGCTGCATTACCGTCGGCGCGGCGGTCAAGCTGCTGACGCTCCGCGGCTGGACGACCCATTCGGCTCGGGCGGCAACGTTCTTCGCGTGTTCGGCGCTGACGTCGCTCAGCGTCGCCGCCGCGTACTTGCCGCCGCGCTCGCCGGGAATCGCCCTGCCGCTGCTGTTATTCATCAGTTTCGGCGCATTGGGGATGTTTCCGACCTTCTATGCCCTGACGCAGGATGTCTCCAAGCGGCATCAAGGGCTGGTCACCGGGATTTTGGGCTTTAGCGCCTGGATCGTGACTTCGTACGTTCACGAGTGGGTCGGCGGCCGGATTCAGGAAACGAAGTCGTATGCCGACGGGCTGTTCTGGGCGGGGCTGGTGCCGCTGGCGGCCTGCGCGGCGCTCCTCTTCTGGCGGCGGGAGAAGTAGGTCCCGCCTGCCGGGCGGGACCTCGATGCGGCGAAATTGTGTTGGCCAGGTCCCGCTCGGCAAGCGGGACCTACAGGGCGGCGGAACGATGGACGACAAGCCCGTGCTCATCCTCGGTGCCGGCATCAACGGCGCGGCCGTCGCGCGGGAGCTGGCGCTGAACGGCATGAGCGTCATCGTCGTCGATGCGGCGGACCTGGCGTATGGAGCGACCGCCTATTCGTCGCGGCTCATACACGGCGGGCTGCGGTATCTGGAGTACGGCGAGTTTTCGCTGGTCAAGGAATCGCTCCAGGAGCGGTCGCGGCTGCTTTCCCTAGCGCCGCACCTGGTCCAGCCGCTGCGGCTTTATATCCCGTCGGAAAACTATCTCGGAGGGATGGTGCAATCGGCGGCGCGGTTCGTCGGCCTGAAGTTCGGCAGCAAGCCGGCGCCGCGCGGTTCGCTGTTGGTTCGCTTTGGCCTGGCGATGTACGACGCCTACGCCCGCGACGAGCGGCTCCCCAAGCGGTCGATGCACAGGCTCGGCGAGCCGGGGACTCCTTCGGGACTCAATCCCCAGCGAGCGAGCTGGCTGTCGGCCTATTCCGACTGCCAGATCGTTTATGCCGAGCGGCTGGTCGTGGCGTTTTTGGCGGATGCCGTTGCCGCGGCGCGCGAAAGCGGCCAGTCGGTCCGCGTGCTGACGTATCACCGGGCTGCGATTGAAGAGGGACGAGTCGTGATCCGCCCCGTCGATGGCACGGACGAGCCGCAGACGATCGAGTCCGCCGCGATCATCAACGCCACCGGTTCCTGGGTCGATGATACGCTCGCGAGACTTCCCGTCCCGTCCCAGCGGCTGATGGGGGGCACCAAGGGGAGCCACTTCATCACCTGGAACGCTGCGCTGCGCGAGCAGATCGGCGACAACGGCATTTATGCCGAGGCGGCCGACGGGCGGCCGGTGTTCGTCCTGCCGTTTCCCTTTGGCACGCTCGTCGGCACCACCGATCTGCCGTTTGACGGGGATTCGGCGACTGCGGTGGCGACGGAGGAGGAACTGTCGTACTTGCTGTCGGTCGTCAACGATTTGTTTCCTTCACTGTCACTGACGCGCGATGACGTTGGGCTGCACTACTGCGGCGTGCGGCCGCTGCCGTACGTCGATGCCAGCACGCCGGCGGCCATCACGCGTCGGCATCATCTGGTTTGGAATGAGGCCGCGCCAGTGCCGCTGGTGTCGCTCGTCGGCGGGAAGTTGACGACGTGCCGGTCGCTGGCGGAGGAGGCGGCAGTAGCGGTGCTGGCGCGCGCTAGGCGGCAAGTCACGGCCAACTCCCGCGAGCGGCCGATTCCCCCCCTGGCCTGGGATGAGCATTTGCCCGCTCGCAGCACGCGGGATCAGCGGCCTTGCGAACTGCCTGCGGAGGTGGTGCGTGAGGTAATTCACAGTGAATGGGTTACGCGGCTGGAGGATCTCGTCGAGCGGCGGCTGCTGCTGCACTTTCATCCGGGGCTGTCGCGCGACGTGCTGCGGAAGCTGGCTTCTGCAATGGTCGCCGCGGGAAAGCTCCCCCCGGCGGAAGTCGAGTTGGCCCAGCAGCGGACGATCGAGCGGCTCGGGTCGCATTTCGGGCGGCGAATCGAGTAAAACGTAGGTCGGCCCGTCCAGGCCAACTTCGACCGCCCGAAGGGCCGTCGTCCACGTGGAGAAAGTCATGACCAAATACGTCCTCGCCCTCGACCAGGGCACCACCTCCAGCCGGGCCATCCTCTTCGGCCACGATGGCCGCGCCGTTGCCACGGGCCAGGAAGAGTTTCCGCAGATCCTCCCCTCGCCGGGACACGTCGAGCACGATCCTGAGGCGATCTGGTCGTCCCAGCTTCGCTCCGCCAAGGCGGCCATCGATCAGGCCAAAGCCGGCGCCCAGGACATTGCCGCCATTGGCGTCACCAACCAGCGGGAAACGACCGTCCTCTGGGACAAAACCACCGGCAAGCCGGTCCACAACGCCATCGTCTGGCAAAGCCGCATCTCCAGCGGCATTTGCGAGCGGCTCAAGAATCAGGGAACCGAAGCCACATTTCGCGACAAGACCGGCCTCGTCCTCGATCCCTATTTCTCGGGAACGAAGATCGCCTGGCTGCTGGAAAACGTCAGCGGCCTTCGCAGCCGCGCCGAACGGGGAGAAATCCTCTTCGGCACGGTCGATTCGTTCCTCATCTGGCGGCTGACCGGCGGGCGGGTGCATGTTACCGACGTCAGCAACGCGAGCCGCACTCTGCTCCTGAACATCAAGACGCTGGCCTGGGATGACGAGTTGCTGAAGCTGCTGAACATTCCGCGGGCGATGCTGCCGCAGGTTCGCTCGTCGAGCGAAGTCTACGGTGAAACCGATGCGTCGCACTTCGGCCAGAGCGTGCGGATTGCGGGCATTGCCGGGGACCAGCAAGCCGCCACGTTCGGCCAGGCGTGCTTCGAGCCCGGCAGTGCGAAGAACACGTACGGCACCGGCTGCTTCATGCTCCTCAATATCGGGGACAAGCCCCGCCCCAGCCAGCACAAGCTGCTCACGACCGTCGGGTGGCAGATCGGCGGCAAGACAACCTACTGCCTGGAAGGCTCGGTCTTCGTCGCGGGGGCCGTGGTGCAGTGGCTGCGCGACGGCCTGGGCTTCATCAAGTCTTCGAGCGAAGTGGAGAAGCTGGCCGCGAGCGTTCCCGATGCGGGGGGCGTGGTGCTCGTGCCGGCCTTCGTCGGCCTGGGCGCTCCGTACTGGGATCCGTACGCCCGCGGAGCGCTGTTGGGCATCACGCGCGGCACGACGCCGGCCCACATCGCGCGGGCGGCCCTCGAATCGATCGCCTACCAATCCCGCGATCTTTTGGACGCCATGCGCAGCGACGCGGGACTTGCGCTGAACGTGCTCAAGGTGGATGGCGGCGCGAGTGCCAACGACGGCCTGATGCAGTTCCAAGCCGATATTGTCGGCGCGACCGTGCGGCGGCCGATGGTCCGCGAAACGACGGCACTCGGCGCAGCATACCTGGCCGGATTGGCGGTCGGATATTGGAGCGATCTAAACGACGTCTCGCGCAATTGGGCGCTCGACAAGGAATTTGCACCGCAGATGGCCGAGCCCCAGCGCCAGCAGCGCTATGCGTTGTGGAAGAAGGGGGTCGAGCGGGCGCTGGCCTGGGCGGAGCCGTAACTCCAGAGACAGGACGCAATTCATGCGGCAGTGGGACTGGCTGGTGGGGGGCGCGGCGATTGGGATGGGGCTGGTAATCGCCGCCAGCGCCGTCGCCAATGCGCGGTGGTTTATGGAACTGCGGCGGCCGAAGTGGCTGGCGGAGAAGTTCGGCCCGCTGCCGACGCGCGGCGTGTTCCTGGCAATCGGCTTGATCTGCGTCGCGCTCGGCGTCGTCATTATCAGCGGCTGGCGGCCGCCGTGGGCAGAATGAGTCCGAAATGCACCGGTGGTTGGAAAGCTGCCGCGCAACGGGTATTGGTAGTGCATACGGTGATTTGAAGATTGCTGCCGCGACGTGCCGTGGATTCTCGATTTCTGGGAGTTGACTGCCATGATGTTCGCTCGACTGCTACCGCGCGTGCTGGCCATTGCTGCGCTGTTTGCCCTCCTGGCCGGCAGCCGCACTGCCGCGGCGGTCGAATTCGACCGGGAAAAACTCGCACAGGTTGGCAAGCGAATGCAACCGTTTGTGGACCAGCCGGGGCCGCAGCAAGTCGCCGGCATGGTCATCGTCGTCGGCAGTTCCAATGGAATCGCCCTGCACGAGGCGCTGGGCCAGCAGAACCTGGATACGAACCGGCCGATGCCCAAGGACGCCCTGTTCCGCATTGCCTCCATGACCAAACCGATCACGGCTATCGGCATCATGATGCTCGAGCAGGAAGGAAAACTGTCGGTTGACGATCCGGTGGAAAAGCACTTGCCCGAGTTCAAAGGGCAGATGCTGGTCGAAAGCCGCGATGGCGATCGGGTCATTCTGAAAAAACCGCCGCGGCCGATCACGATCCGCGACTTGCTCACCCACACATCGGGAATGCCGGGCGGCTATCCCCCGGGCGTCTCGGAGATGTATTTCCGGCGGCGCTACAACCTGGCGGAAGCGGTCGGGATCGTGTCTCAGCGGCCGCTCGATTTCGAGCCGGGGAGCAAGTGGTCCTACTGCAACACGGG
>DATKDU010000172.1:0-6024 GCA_035512595.1 Pirellulaceae bacterium | reverse complement strand
GGCCGTGTTGAACAGCTCCGCGCCGAGGACCGCGCCGACGCACAGCGCCAGCAGGCACCATTCCGCGAGCGTCGCCCGCAGCGCCACCCCCGCGGCAATGACAAACGCAGCGCACAAGATGTGTTCGCTTAGCGTCCAGTCTTTGCGGAAGGCAATCGCCAGGCCGCGGAAAGCGTTACGAAGTCGAGCGGGCCAGCGGAGGAACATGGAGCACCGATGGGAGGGGCGAGGCTGTCAGAATAGTGTATCCGACTCAAATAGAGTCCCGGATATACGCCGCGGACTCGGATTGGACACGCAACTTGCCCGCCGTAGTGCCCAATGCGAAAATGGACTTGGCGCTGGAACCGACTCATGCCGCATGGATTTGAGGAGTGCGCTCGATGAAATCTGCCGCCGCCCAGGCCGCTGCTGAGGTGGAAGAGATCGCCGCTGCGCCTGAGAAGACGAAGCCGGCCAAAAAGCCAAAGCGGAAGCGGCAGCCGCTGTATGCCGTGATTTTGCACAACGACGACCTGAACACGTTCGAGTTCGTCATGGGCGTCCTGCAGAAGGTGTTTCACTACGACCAGCCCAAGGCCTATCAGCTCACCTTCCGGGCGCACGTCAGCGGCCGTAGCGTCGTCTGGTCGGGGATGCTGGAAGTGGCCGAGCTGAAGGCCGATCAGATCCGTTCCTGCGGCTGCGATCCGCTGCGCGCGGCCGATGGCGCAGGCCCCTTGCGAGTGACGATCGAGCCGCTGCCGGAAGCGTAGGGCGAGACCAGACCGCTCCGCAAGCGCCGGCACGCCGGGAAAAAATCTGAAATCCGAAGCTCGAAATTCGAAACAAACTCGAATGTCGCAAATCGAAATGACGAAAACGGGGACGCTCAACCCCGTTTGGAACTTTCGGCATTATTATTTCGGATTTGTTTAGGATTTCGTCTTTCGAGCTTCGGATTTGCCTGGTGGTGGGCCGGCGCTCGCCGACCAACGCTGCGCGTCGGTGCCAGGAACTGGTCCCTACTTAAAATGCCGCTCGTAGAGCGCGTCGCAGAAGCGGTCGGTCATGCCGGCGATGTAATCGGCGGCGGTGCGCTCGATGCCGGCGGCGGCGATGCGACGGCGGTGATGCTCGGGAATGAGATCCGGGTGACTTAGATAACCGTCATACATGGCGCGGATCCGCTCCTGGGCCTGCGAGCGGACGGCAATCAGCCGCGGATGACGATAGACCCGGTCGTAGAGGAACCGTTCCAGCTCGCGCTTCAGCTCGGCAAGCACCAGGCTGGGGCCGATGCGGAACGGCATTCGGCGGACGTCGTCGGCAGTCGCGTTTGTCAGCGGGGCGAGGACGGTGGACGCGGTATGGAGCACGTCGGTTACCTGCCGGGCGAGTAGCTCATGGACGATGCACTTGCGGAGCATGTCGCCTGAAAGTGCGCCATGCCGCTGGCGGATAGAATTCACCGCCTGCCGAATGATCGGAATCTCGGCGAGTTCCTCGAGCGTGACGAGGCCGAGCTTCACCGCGTCGTCGCTGTCGTGCGCGTCGTAGGTCATGCTGTCGGCGGCCTCGACGACCTGGACTTCGAGGAGGGGAGTAGTGAGTGGTAAAGGGTGAGTGGTGAGTGGTGGGTGGCCGACCTCCGACCTCTGACCGGCGACCTCCGCCGGTCCTGCGTGCGAAATTCGCGTGGCCTGACCTTCGAGGACTTCGTAGGTGAGGTTGAGGCCGGGAAAGGCCGGATAGCGAATCTCGAGCTCCTCGGCAATCGTCAAGGCGTTCTGGTTGTGCGAAAAGCCGCCATGATCCCCGAGACACTCATCGAGCGCATCCTCGCCGGCATGACCATAGGGCGGATGGCCAATGTCATGAAACAGGGCCAGGGCTTCGATCAGGTCCTCGTTGAGCCGCAGCGCCCGGCCGATTGTGCGGGCGATGGACGCGACCTCGTGCGTGTGCGTCAGCCGCGAACGGTGGTAGTCCCCCATGTCGCCGGTGAAGACTTGCATCTTGTACGCCAACCGGCGGAAGGCATGGCTATGGACGATCCGGTCCCGGTCGCGCTGAAAGGGGCTGCGGTACGACTGCTCCGGCTCCGGATATTTGCGGCCGCGCGACTGGCTGCTGTGCATGGCGTAGCTGGCCAGCAGGGCGGATTCGCGGTCGGCAGTCGAATGCAGGGGAGGCAAGGGTTCAGGATTCAGGATTCAGGATTCAGGGTTCAGGGTTCAGGGTGGGGAACTCTGCTCAACGCTAATGGTAGGTCCGACAATGGCTTAGGACTACGGGTGCCAGGAGACTATACTTGTCTGGACAACTATCGTTAAAACAAGTATTATGCACGGCGGGTACAATCCGAATGCTCTTGTGCCTTGCCGAACCTGAACCCGGAACCCTGAACCCTCCCATGCCCACCAACTTGCCGTCTGCCGAAACCGACGTCGTTGTCATTGGCGGAGGCCCTGGCGGCGCGACCGTCTCCACGCTCATCGCCCAAAAGGGGCACAAGGTCCGGCTGTTTGAGCGCGAAAAATTCCCCCGGTTTCACATTGGCGAGTCGCTGATCCCCTGCACCTACTTCGTCCTCCAGCGGCTGAACATGCTGCCGAAGATGAAGGGGAGCCACTTCGTCAAAAAGTACAGCGTCCAGTTCGTCAACCAGCACGGCAAACTCTCCGAGCCGTTCTACTTCATCGAGCACAAGAACCACGAGTCGTCGCAGACCTGGCAGGTCTACCGCGAGGAATTCGACAAGTTGATGCTCGAGAACGCCCGCGAGCATGGCGTGCAAGTCGAAGAAGGGGTGCATGTCACCACCGTCCTCTGGGAAGGGGACCGGGCCGTCGGCGTGCGGATCAAGCGCGAGGACGGCACTCAGGAAGACGTTCGGGCCAAGGTCGTCGTCGATGCCAGCGGCCAGAGCGGGCTGATCATGGACCGGCTGAACCTTCGCGAGTGGGATCCGGTGCTGAAGAAGGCCGCCCTGTGGACCTACTGGGAAGGGGCGTATCGAGACACGGGGCGCGACGAAGGGGCCACGCAGGTCATCCAGACCAAGGACAAGCTCGGCTGGTTCTGGTACATCCCGCTGCACAACAATATCGTCAGCGTCGGCGTCGTGGCGGACTACGAGTACCTGTTCAAGAACCGGCCGACGAAGGATCACGAGGCGATCTACTTCGAGGAGGTTGCTCGCTGCCCCGGCCTGGCGCCGCGGATCGCCAAAGCTAAGCGCGTCGGGCCGTTCCGCGCCGCCAAGGAGTACACCTACAAATCCAAGCAAGCCGCCGGCGACGGCTGGGTGCTGGTCGGCGATGCGTTCGCCTTCCTCGATCCGCTCTATTCATCCGGCGTGCTCTTGGCGCTGCGCTCGGGTTCCGTCGCGGCAGACGCAATCGTCGAGGGGCTCGCCAAGGGGGACACGAGTGCCGCCCAACTGGGCAAATGGGAAGCGGGACACGTGCAGGGGATCGAGCGGATGCGGAAGCTGGTATGTGCCTACTACGAGGGCTTTTCGTTCGGCCGGTTTGTGAAGCGCTTCCCCCATCTGAAGGGGCTCGTCACCGATCTCTTGATCGGCGACCTGTTCAAGGACGAAGTCGATCAGGTCTGGCCGGCAATGGACGCGATCTGGGACGAAGTGCGAGATGCCGAGGGGGCGATGGCGAGCTGATGTAGTTGCAGCCATGCTGGCCGACACCAACACAGCCACCGTTTTGCCGCAAGTGCTCCTGGCCCTGGCGGCGGTGATCGTCGTCGGACGATTGCTGGGGATGTTCCTGTCGCGGCTCGGTCAGCCAGCGGTTATCGGCCAAGTGATCGCCGGCATTGCCCTCGGTCCGTCGCTTTTGGGCTGGCTCTGCCGCCCGTGGACGGGAACCACCGATTCGCCGCTCTTGCCAGCGGAAGTTGAGCCCGCCCTGAGCCTGGTCGCCCAGCTCGGCGTGATCTTGTACATGTTCCTGATCGGCGTCGAGTTCAACGCTGCCGTGTTTCGCAAGCTGGCCCGCTCGGCGGCAATCGTCTCGGCCGCCAGCATTATCGTCCCGTTTGCCTGCGGCATCGGCCTGGCCCTGGTGCTGCACGCCAAGCTCGCGCCACCCTCGACGCCGATGCTCAGCTTCGCCCTGTTCGTCGGAGTAGCGCTGGCAATCACCGCCTTTCCCGTGCTCGCCCGGATTCTCACCGACCGCGGCATGGCCCAGACCGACATTGGCATTCTGGCCCTTTCATGCGCGGCGATTGCCGACGTCAAAGCGTGGTGGCTGCTGGCGGTCGTCGCCGGCGTGGTGAGGTCGCAGGTCGCAGGCGCCCTGGTGGTCGTCGCGCTATCGATTGCGTACATCGCCGTCATGCTGCTGGTCGTGCGGCCGCTGATGGCCTGGCTCATCCTTCGCAGCGGCGAGCGAATGCCGTCGCCGGCCGCACTCGGCATGGTCGTTGCCGGCCTTTTGTTGTCCGCGCTTGCCACCGAATCGATCGGCATTCACGCCCTGTTCGGCGCCTTTCTGTTCGGCGTGATCATCCCGCACGACAGCGCGCTGGCCAAGAAACTTGGCGGCGGCATGCAGGAATTAGTCACCATGCTGCTCTTGCCGGCTTTCTTCGCCTATACCGGCATGCGGACGCAGATCGGGCTCATTTCTGGCTGGGAAAACTGGCTGATCTGCGGGCTGATCATCGTCGTGGCGTCGCTGGGCAAGTTCGGCGGCACGCTGGCCGCCGCGCGTTTCGCAGGCCTCGACTGGCGGACCGGCTCGGCACTCGGCGTGCTGATGAACACCCGCGGCCTGATGGAGCTGATTGTCCTCAACATCGGCCTGGACCTGGGGGTCATCTCACCGATCATGTTTGCCATGCTGGTGATCATGGCGCTGGTGACGACGATGGCCACAACGCCGCTCTTGGCGCTGCTTGCGCCGCAGACAGCGCACCAGTCCTCCGCCGCTGCGGAGACGCGGTGACACTCGCTCACGCCGCACTGCGGACAGCAGACCTTGTGCGGCTGCGGCTGGACGTACAGCAGCAAACGGTGCTCGTCCGTCTGGACCTTGGTCACGCGGTAGCCTCGGCAATGAAAGATCGGATACAACCATTGGTGGGACGACATGCGGGTTCCTTCTGCTTGGAGCCATTGATGTAACTTCAATCAGAATCCGCATGTCCCCCATTTCACAACCCCGCGCACGGTTGAGTCGGAAGAAGCTTGCTCGAGCATCCGGCTGGAAACGGATGTATTGATGAGGCCCCGCACACTGTGGTTTGCACCCGGAGTCGGCACGTCGCTGACGACGCAGCGGTTGGGAAACAAGGCGCCTTGAAGCGGCGCCACGACGAATCGCCCATCGCAGTAGACGCTGGGAACTCTTTCCAGCGGCGCGGACTCTGCGTTGGACGCCATGCGTGTCCCCGATCTCGCATTCTGATAAATGTTTACATCCGCCCCTTGCGCAGCGCCTTCCCCGGCGTCGCGCCGGTATGCTGGCTGCGGTCCAGCACGACCCGGCCGTTCACGATCACGTACTCGATCCCGTCGTTGTATTGAAACGGCTCGGTATAGGTCGCCCGGTCGCTGATCCGCTCGGCGTCGAAAACAGTGACGTCGGCGAACATGCCGGGCTTGAGCTGGCCGCGGTCGGTGATGCCCAGCCGGTTGGCATTCAGCGAGGTCATTTTGCGGACGGCGTCCTCAAGCTTGAGCAGTTTTTGCTCGCGAACGTAGACGCCCAGGACGCGCGGAAACGTGCCGAAGTTGCGCGGGTGGGGATTGCCGCGGCGCAAGGGACCTTCGGTCGCATACGCCGAGCCGTCGGAGCCGATCGAGCACCAGGGCTGCGCGAGCGCCAGGTTCATGTCCTCTTCGGTGTGATGGGCGTAGACCGTGCCGACCGAGCCTTCGTGGTCCAGCAGCAGATCGAACAGCACGTCCAGCGGATCGGGCTTGGGATCGAGTTTTTCGGTCTTGAGCGAGATCACCCGGTCCATCGTCAGGCCGGAGAACTGGCTCTGGCCGCTGATCAGCATCCGGCTCCAGTC
>DATKDU010000171.1:0-5004 GCA_035512595.1 Pirellulaceae bacterium | reverse complement strand
CGAGCCCTTCGCGCTGAGACGGCCCCAGGCCACGCCCAGCCACTCGGCAGAGATGTTGTTCACATGTGCGGCGCTTCCCTGAAGACGCTGTACAGTCCTCACTCCTCGGGTCCCGGTCTGTCCACCGGGACCTCTTTTTTTTGCCACCGATCTCGCCCCCGAAGCCTCACTGCTCAAAAGTCCGTTCACACAGTCTGTCTGCACAGTTGACTTTGCCCGTCCCGAACGATAGCTTTGTAACGCTGGCTGCCGGCCGGCGGTCGAGATTCTGATGCGGATTTTAGTCACTGGCGCAACGGGATTTGTTGGCGGGCGTCTGTGCGAGTTGCTGCGCAGCCAAGGCCATCAGGTAGTGGCGCTGACGCGCGATACGTCCGCGGCCAAAAGTCGCCTTCCGACGCTGGAAGCGGCGCATTTCTGGGATCTACGATCCGGCCCTCCGCCTGTGGAGGCCTTCGACGGAGTGGACGGCGTCGTGAACCTGGCGGGTGAACCCGTTGTCGGCCGCTGGACCGAGGACAAGAAACAGGCGATTCGCGATTCGCGGGTGATCGGCACGGAGAACCTGGTGGAAGGTATCGCCAAGGCCAGCCGACGGCCGAAAATTCTCGTCTCCGCCAGCGCCATCGGTTTCTACGGAGACCGTGGCGACGAGGAGTTGACCGAGGATTCCAAACCCGGCAACGACTTCCTCGCCGATACTTCCCGGCTATGGGAAGCTGCGGCCAACTTGGCGCGCGGCCACGGCGTCTCTGTCGTCACGCCCCGCATTGGCATCGTCGTGGGACCAGGTGGCGGCGCGCTCCAAGCCATGCTGACGCCTTTTAAACTCGGCGTCGGCGGGCCACTTGGCTCCGGCAAGCAATGGTGGTCATGGATTCACCGCGACGACCTGGCCGGTCTGATTCTGTTTCTTCTTGGCGGCGGCCACGAAGGCGTCGTCAACGCCACAGCGCCCAATCCTGTACGACAAAAAGATTTCGCGAAGGTGCTCGGCGCGGTGCTCAATCGGCCCGCTTTCATGCCCGCCCCGGCCTTCGCCTTGAGGATCGTGCTGGGTGGATTTTCGACCGAGTTGCTTTCGAGCAAGCGTGTCCTGCCGCGGAGAACACAAGCCGCGGGCTACCGCTTCCAGTATCCGGATCTGCGGCCGGCGCTGGAACAAGCGCTGGCTTGAATTTTCTCGCCAGGATTGATGGGGGCGGGCCTCCGCGCCCACCTTCCTAATGTAGGAGCCGTGCTGCTGGCTTGTCCAAATTAAGGCAATAATATACTTGACTTGATTCTGGAACTGATCCTGGAATAGGCGTAAGGTCGAAGTCTGATAAGCCCATGTTGGTTGTGGCGGGATATCTCTCCAGCAAGGCTGAATGGACAGACCTAGAAACCCACTGGAAACCGCTTCTAACCGCCAAGAATTTAGATCGCTTCCATATGGCTCCATTTGCGAGTCGCGACCGGCCCTACTCAGCTTGGATTAGGCAAGTATATTAGTGCCCAAATTAAGCTCGCGAGAGATGCGGAGCAAGTCGTAGTCCCGCAGTCTCACAGCCACGAGTTGGCGAGTCCGCTTCGCCATCTCCACTCAGAGCCGCGCGCGTGATGAGAAGCTGTCAAATAATCGAAAAACGCCCCTATTTCCACAGAGTAACTTACTGAAACATAAAGGACGAAAACTCTCAGCCTGCAATTCTTGACAGCTTCTGAGCAATCGGTGAGGACTCGCCGACGCCAGAGGCCATCGCAAAACCCCTCAGGTCCGAGCGCTCCCTTACGGTCGCGTCTCTGAGTCTGGTGTCGCAATCCCTGCGTGCTCACTCGTCTGCATTCTGACCGCGCGGAGTCTGCCCCGTGCGCAATTTGGCCTCGATTCGGCTCCTGCTGTCTGCAAAAAACAAACCCGGCGCTGGGCTGCCGTGCCCAAACGCCGGGTTTCGATATCCGCCGAATCCGAGTCAATCAGCCCGCGGTAAATGCTGCTGTCGGGACAGTCAGCCCGTTCTCGCGCCCGGCCCATCGAACCAAGCTGCTGATTTCATGCGGGTGCGAAAAAAGGTGACAGTCTGCCGTCAAGTCCTTACCGCCTGTTGCGTGCTCTGAGTCTGCTTGCGAGGCCTCGCCGCGTGCTCGCTGGCAGCCGTCTCATGTCGTCTCTCCCCGGCTTTCCTGTCCCGCTCGCCCCCTTTTCCCCGACTATGCTACAAAGCGATCAATACATCTTTTGGAGCGAGGTCGAGACGATGAGACGATTCGCGATGGCGGTGGCGTTGGGCGCAGTCCTTGTTGTGGCGGGCACGGGCCCGGCGATCGGTGAGCCTGTTCCTGGATTTCAAAGCCTGTTCAACGGCAAGGATTTGACCGGCTGGGTGAACGTGAATACCGCGGAAGATACTTGGTCCGTCCGCGACGGCGTGCTGGTTTGTTCCGGCCGTCCGATCGGTGTGATGCGGTCCGAAAAGCAATACGAGAATTTCGTAGTGCATATCGAATGGATGCATGTTGAGCCGGGAGGAAACTCCGGAGTGTTCGTTTGGAGCGACGCGCAACCAGATCCGCGGACGCGCCTTCCCAACGGGGTCGAGGTGCAGATGCTCGAACTTGACTGGGTGAATCTCAACAAGCGAAATGGCGAAACCCCGCCCCTCGCTTATGTGCATGGCGAGCTCTTCGGCGTGGGAGGAGTCCAAACCATTCCCGATAATCCTCGGGGGACCAGGAGCAAGTCCATCGAGAACCGCGCCAAGGGACGCGGCGAGTGGAACACCTACGACGTTGTCGCCGTGGACGGCGTGATCAAACTTTCCGTGAATGGCAAGTTCGTAAACGGCATCAGCCGCTCCTCGCAAAAGAAAGGCTATCTCTGCCTCGAATCGGAGGGAGCGGAGATTCACTTCCGCAACATCCAGATTCTGGAGCTGCCGCCTGGGGTGACGGCGCCTGGGGAGAATTGAAGGACCCTCTTCTGCTGCCAAGTCCTCACCGCTTGCTTGACGCGCGCGGCTCTGAGTCGGAATGGCGAAGCGAACTCGAACCGTATAGAGAGGCAGCGCGTCGACGGAGCCCAAGCACAGTGCCGAGCCGGTTCCAGGGCGGCATTTCACGCCCGCGGGTCCTCACCGCTCCGTCAGAAGCTGTCAAGAATTGCAGTCTGAGAATTTCGTCCTTTATGTTTCAGTAAGTTACTCTGTGGAAAAAGGGGCGTTTTTCGATTATTTGACAGCTTCTCACCGTCGCGGCTCTGAATCTAAACGCGCGCGCTCTGGGTCCTCTCGCGGAATCGACTGCAAGCTACTTTCTTCCGCTTCTTGCTGACGGTCGCGGCCGCTTTTCGACGGCCCGCTTCGATACTTGTTTTTGACTCTTGCTCTTCGGCTTAGCTGCCCTTGGAGCCGGAGCCCGCTTTGTAGCCTTACTGGCGACTCGACGCGGCCGCTTTTTTTCCGCCGATGCCGTAGCATTACCGGCGAGCCGACGCGCCGGCTTCTTTTCTGCCGATGCCGTAGCCTTACCGGCGACTCGACGTGTCGCCTTCTTTTCCACCGACGCCTTAGTTTTAGGAGGCTGGTCGTTGACGTGCTCGCGTTCTCGGTTATTTGCCTGCCCGGACTTCGTGTCCCGAGAACGATTCTGCTCAGGAGTGGGCACCCGGTTGGCTGCGGGCACCAGATTTCTGCGACCGGCCTGCTTCTCTAGAAATGCCTCTTGCTCCCGGAACTTCTGCCGCTCGACCTCCTGGATGACGGCCTGCCCCTGGGGCTCACGTCCAGCGGTTTTATAGTAGTCAGGGTGCACGCTTGATTTCTTGCTCATCGGCTCCTCTCGCGATGGCTGTCTAAATTCGATATCGCAGGAATGCTCCTACGCCTCCAACGGAGGACAGTAGTGCCCCATCCTCGACGAAAGATACCGTGGCGCTCGTCTGCTCCGCTCTTGTCACGAGTGCGTCAGCGATAGCCTGGGGCCTCTCCTTAGCCGCCTCGTCGCCCGCGCGGACTAGATGCTCGCACCCCAGCGCTGTCAGCACCTGGGGATCGAGTTCCCCGTCTTCTTCGATCCCCGCTGGTTCGGCGGTCACAACCAGCTCATTCACCTGACCATTTGCGAGAGCACTGAGCGTATCATGCAATCCGGCTACCGCCAGCCCGCCGCTGCGATACTCTTCGATGAGCCGTTGCGCAAGATCCACGTCCTGGAGCGCATCCTCCTGGCGCATCGCCTCCAGTGACTCTTTGATAATTTCGTCTTCGGGTGCGTTGCTTTCCAGTCTCAACACCCGAACTTTGTCAATCAGGTTCGGATGCAACCGGGATTGGAGGGCGGGAACGGCCATCTCATCACCCACAAGAAGAATATGGTCGACTCGTTCCTCACGGACCAGCTGCTCCAAGACGTCAGCCACTTCCTGGGCGTGCTTTTGAGAGAAATTCTCCGCTCTGCGCTGATATCGCGCCTGCGACCACCCACCGGCCTGCGTATGACGCGGGTGCGGATTGTCGATCTCCTCGCGCTCGACGACTTGACCGAGTCCGAACAGAAACACGCGTGCCGACATCGTGTCCCCAACGGCCACCGCATAGCGCCTAAAGTGGTCGTTGAGCCAAGCCAGCCAGAATAGGTTGGGTTTATTCTGCACGAAGATTTGGTTGTTCGGGATCTCGCTCCCTAGCTGTAAGACCTCAAAAAACTCTCCCTCTCCGAAACACGCGAAGATCGCAAGCGCGTTGGTCGCAGGCAGCACATCGTTCTCGAGGTAACTTTCGATTTTCTGCGCGTCCCGGTCGAACGCCTCTTTCTGCAAGGAGTCCTTTGGAAAGGTCTTCGAGCGCATCTTCAGCTCCTTGCGAGCAAACGCGGCAAAGTGGTGCTTCCCTTGCCCATCAGGCTTTGCGTTGAGATAGAGCGTCGTCACCGGGTATAGGCTGGCTTCAAAGGCGGCCAACTGTTTCAACGAGACGTCAAGACTTAATTGCTGGGTGGCTTCCATGGAACACTCACCTTTGAGGA
>DATKDU010000170.1:0-25155 GCA_035512595.1 Pirellulaceae bacterium | reverse complement strand
GGACGCTAAACTGCATGAATCAGCGCTGGGGCCGTAGCTCAATTGGTTAGAGTACCGGACTGTCGATCCGGTGGTTGCGGGTTCGAGCCCCGTCGGCCTCGCTGTTTTTAAGCCGCCATCCCCTTGGATGGCGGCTTTTTTCATGGGCCAGGGGCGGGCAATTTAGTCCGACAGCGACTCTGCCGATCTGTCAGGCGACGCTGACAACCGGCCATTCTGTCCGTTTGGCCCCGCGCCCGGTCAATTGATCCCCGTGTTTGCTGGTGGCATGGCGTTTGCGACCTCTCATCACCCCAGCGGGCGAATCACCTGAGACTTACGGGGAACAAAGAAAGGGCCAACCACATGACCAGATTTACCATCTTCGCAGCAATCCTCGGGGGGTTGTTGTATGTCACCGGTTGCGACGAAGGGCCGGCCGATCGGGCTGCCGATTCCATTCGCGACCAAACACAGACCCAGGCCGATCAGGTCCGTGACACCACGGAGGAACAAGCGGAAAGAGTTCGCGATCAAACCGGCCGCGATGCGTTTGGCAATGCGGTCAGCGATCCTGCCGAGCGAACCGCCGACCAGATCGAAGCGGCCGGCGAGCGGCAAGCCGATTTGATCGAGAAGGAAGGGGAGCGCAAGGCGGACGCCACAGAAGACACGCCCGATAACCCCTAACGGCTCAGTCATCCAAAATCAGCTCCACTATGGACGCGGGATACCCCGGCTTTCGGCTGCGGGCGCTCCCGCGTTTTTTTTTTGCGCTTCGCTAGAGCATCCGCCGGATAGCGAAAAAACCGCCGGCCAGCATGATCGCCAGCACGACGACAAAGAGCCCCAGACATCATCCATCTGGCCAAAAACCGCGGCCGCACCAGCCACGAGTACGGAACGCCCAACGCACTCCGGACCATCGCGAAGCCGACCACCATCGCACACGCGAACAAGATTGTGGTGCAATCCGCATCATCGTCACCGCCGGCACGTAGCGGTCATCCGCGTCGATCTCGAGCCAGGAAGCGGCCTTGAGTGTACTGCGATTTGCCTTGACTGTGCATACCGCAACCTAGATTTGGACGGGTTCGTGACAGCCGCTCGTCTCAACCTACGCAGCGGGCTACGGTGGCGTAATCCCATGAACACGTTTGGCTTCATACCGGTCAGCGTCGCCACGCTCTATCCGACCGACGGATTGAGCGTGGATCTCTACATCCGCCCGCCAGGCTGCGACGAGCCGATCCTCTACTGCGCCCGCACGCTAAGGGTCAAGCAGGCCGATCTGGGGCGTCTGGAAGATTCCGGCGTGACGCGGCTTTACATTCGCCACGATGAGCGACGGGCCTACCAGCAGTTCCTCCGGCAGCACCTCGACGGCTGGCTGCGCGACCCAGCCCAGCCGATGAGGGCCCGCGCCGCGATGCTCAACGAGGTCGTTCGCGACGTGCTCAATGAGTCGTTTGCCGGCGGCCGGACCGAATCGATCGTCGATAGCGCCCGCGAGCTGGGGCAGCGGGCGGCCGAACTGCTGACCAGCGAGCCAGTCGTCTTTCAGGATGTGGTCCGCGTGCTGCACCATGACTACACGACCTTCACGCACTCCGCCAACGTCTGCTACTACGCCGTGCTGCTGGGCGCGATGCTGGAATTCTCGCAATCCGACCTGATTCAGATTGCCATTGGTGCGCTATTGCACGACGTCGGCAAGATCGACATCGACGAGCGGATCCTGATGAAGGAAGGCCCCCTTACCGAACTGGAGCGCCGCCAGATCCGCAAGCACCCCACCACCGGCTTTCGCAAGCTGTCCAAACGCCCCGAGCTCTCGCAGGGGCAACTGCTGATGGCCTACCAGCATCACGAGCGGATCGACGGCAGTGGGTATCCCGTCGGCGCTGTCGGGGATGAAATTCACCCGTGGGCCCGGCTGTGTGCCGTCGTGGATGTCTACGAGGCCCTTACGAGTCTGCGCCCTTATCGCCAGCCGCTGACGCCGACGACCGCCCTTTCCGTGATGTCCAAAAATGGCGACAAGCAATTCGACCAGGAGATGTTCTCGTGCTGGATCACGATTGCCACCCCTCGTTCGGCGAGCTGATTGACGCCGCCCCCAATCGGCTGCAAGTACCCGCCACGTTGCTGCGGGCGCTCTCCGTCGCCGAGCGCCATTGCCAATTCGACCAGCGCCAGTCCCCGCGGATTCCCCTGATGCTGAAGGGGGCGGCCGACGTCTCCAGCACGTTGCCCGCATTTCCGCGCGGGGACATTCGCGGCCGGGTGATCGTCTGCGACGCGTCCCTGCGCGGCATGCGGTTCCTCTTCGACCAGCAGCTTTGGCCTGGGGAACGCGTGCGGCTGTTATTGCCCGAGTCGCAGTTCACCGGCGAAGTCGCACGAGCGCGGCGGCTTCAGCCCCACTGCTACGAAATCGGCGTGCGCCTCGACGCCGCACTGTCCCAGAACTTGATCCGGCAGTTTCTTTCGCAGCAGCGTCTGCCGTGACTGAAGACGCTAGCCTCCTCATGAACGCTCTGGCGGGTGGACATCTTGTCCGCGATTCGTGACAGACTTGGCAAAGAGCTGCCACTCTCATGTCGCGATTCCGCTAGAATCGCGCACCTCCTCCCTCGGCACCAAAAGTGCGGCGTTGCGCGACTTCCCGTGCATCTGTTCTACACCCCGGCCGCTTTCTCGGTGATCGTCCGCATGACTCGCACGGGCGGCGAGTGCATCCTGCCGGGATAACCCAGTCAATCCAGTTTTTCCCGTTTCCCAAGCTTCAGGAGGAGAGTCGCTATGCGCAACGTTTTTGGATGGTCGGTCGTGCTCAGCGGGTGCCTCGTCGGCGTCGCCATGTCGCAAAACGTTTCCGAAGAACGGCCCGACGCTCCGGTCCGTCCCGGCGGCGCTGCTGCACAACCCCAGCGCGGCGAACGCCCGCTGCCCGGCGGCGAAGGCCAGCGCGGGGCCATGGCTTCCAGCGATCAACAGATTGCGGCTTGTATCTACATAGGCTGCAACAATCACATCCAGATTGCGGAGTTTGCTCAGAGCAAGCTCACGCATCCGGAGGCCAAGCAGTTTGCGGAAAAGATGGTGAGCGACCACAGCCCCGGCTGCGAGAAAATGCGTGAGGCGGCCGGTAACCTGATCTCGTCCCATGCACATGAGGCCGGCGATCGCGCGGCCTCAGGGCGCACGCCCGCGCCGGGAGCCACTCGTCCGGGCGGTCGGACCGAAAAAGGCGATCGCGCGGAGCCCGCTGCTGACGCGCCGGCCGAAGCGCGCCGCGAGGACCGCCAGGATCGGCGCGAAGCCGTTCGCGATGCTGCCAGCAAGGGCGTAGAGATTGACGTGCAGCCCGGCGGTCAGCCGGGCGTCGCCGTCCGCGCCGGTGGTGCAGCCCGCGGGCAGCTCGATTGGATCAGCATCCATCAGCAGATTGCCGACAAGTGCCTGAGCACGCTCAAGAAGGAGTTTGGCGAGATCCGAGGCCCTGACTTCGACAAAGCCTACATGGCCCACGAAGTCATGGTACACCTCAAGACCATCGATGAGCTGACCGTCCTCAAGAATCATGCTTCGCCCACGCTGCGAAGTGAGATCGACAAGTCGCTGCAAATGGCCCAAAGCCATCTCCGCGAGGCCAAGCAGATCAAGGAGCAGCTCAAGGGGGGCGAAGGAGAGCCGCGGCTGTCGCGCCAGCCGGGGAAGACCACGACCCCCTCGACAAACCCGTCCACAACGCCGCGGGGCGTTCCCAAAGAGGACGAGTAAGCGATAGCTGCTGTTGGCAAATCGAACAACGGGCCAGAGAAATCCTCCGGCCCGTTTTCGTTGCGCGTGGCTGCTTAAGCCTGGCACCGATCACGCGCGAGCCGGCAGATCTGCTCGGCAACTGCCGTGGGGTACAACTCGCCGGTCAGCGGAATCGAGGTGATTTCCGACAGCGACCGATACCACGTTTCCTGCCGCCGGGCGAATTGCCGCGTGCGGGCTTTGACCCGCTCCTGGCATTCGGCCAAGGCGTTTTTGGATGCTGCGGCCCCACCATCCAGGTATTCCATCACTTCCCGGTAGCCGACCGCCTGGCTGGCCGTGCGGCTGAGCTGCCCAAACTTGGCGCGCAGCTCACGAACCTCATCGACCAGGCCGGCCGCGAACATCGATTCGCCCCGCGCTTCGATCCGCTGATGCAGCTCCCTCCGCTGCCACGCCAATGAAAAGACCTTGCACCTGGCGGAAAGGCGGCCTTCATCGAATTGCGTCTGCTGGTGGCTCAGCGGTTCCCCCGTGGAGCGGAAGACTTCCAGGGCCCGAACGATCCGCCGCTTGTCGTTGGGATGCAGTTTGGTGGCCAGCAGCGGATCGAGGATCGCCAGCCGCTGATGGAGCGCCTCGATTCCCACGTGCGTCAACTCCTCCTCGATCTGCCGGCGGAACTCCCAGTCGGCCGGCGGCCCCTGATAAACGCCCCGCAGCAGCGACTTGAGATACAGTGGCGTGCCGCCGACGAACAGCACTTCCTTCCCCCGGCCGCGGATGTCCGCAATGGCCGCATGGGCCGCGTCGAGGTACTCGCTGAGACTGAAATCCTCGCTCGGAGGAACGAGGTCCAAGAGATGGTGCGGCACTCGCGCCCGGTCCGCGGCATTCGGCTTCGCAGTCCCAATATCCATCCCCTGATACACGGCCATCGAGTCGAGAGACACGATCTCCGCTCCGATTCGCTCGGCCAATTCGAGGCCGACCGCCGTCTTGCCCGCCGCAGTCGGGCCGGTCAGATACCAACAGTCGAGCGCCGGCGGCAGCGGTTCGATCGGCTCGTCGGGAGAGTCCATTTCCGTGATGCGGTTGTCAGAATCAAGGGGGGCTACGATACTGGAAGTCCGTCGGTTACACCCATCCTATCCATCCGACCCGCAAATCCGCAGGGCGGACAACGGGCGGGCCACGACTACGCTCCATGACTACCGAGCCATCAGGGACGCCAAACACCGTTTTTGCCCGATTGATGGCGGTCATCGAGGACCGTAAAGCCAATCCCCCGGCCAAGTCGTACACCACGAGCCTTTTCCAGGGGGGAGACGCCAAAATTGGGGCCAAAATCGTGGAAGAAGCGGCCGAACTGGTCGAAGCGGCCAGCGAACCGGGAGACCAGGGGCGGGCTCATATGATCTACGAAGCGGCCGACCTGGTGTACCACTTGTTCGTCCTGCTGGGGCATCACGATATCCGCCTTTCGGAACTGGAGGCGGAACTTGCCCGGCGATTCGGGATCAGCGGGATTGATGAGAAAGAGGCTCGAGTCCAGAAATAGCTCCGGTTGATTAATGCGGAACGACAATGGCAACAACCTTAGTCCTGTGCTTGGGCGTAATGTTGGGCGCGGACGATGGCCAAAAAACCCTTGAACTAGACGCCGACCACCTTGCAGTCAGCATTGAAAAGGTCATACTCCCCGCTTTAAGTCTCGCGCCACCCGACGATCGGACTCTCGTAGGATCGATTGAGGGAAAAATCTGTGTTGGGCTAATTGGCAGTAAGCGAAAACGTTGCCAGTTCTTGTGTGAATTGCTCACATTAGCGAGGGTAAATGAGGCGCGCGTCGCTCTAGGCTTGAACGGTGTTCCCCAAACTCTGGACGATTCCCTCGCAACGGCTCGCGGTGCGTGTAGTCACTTAAGCCTTGATGCCGACAAGCTTAAGAAGTGGAACTGGAAAGGGGATGAGCCGCTCGTTCTCACAGGGGTCACTGGGGATCGACGAACGTATCTCGAAATACGCCGATCATTTGACGAGCAGCGACCGTGGCGCGAAATCATAAGCATCACTGTACCAACAACTCCGCGCTAGTGTCCAAGATTTGAGCAGAGAGAACGAGAGTCGCGACTAATATGTCTTCTCAGCAAACTATGTCGAATCTACGCATCGGCATTCCCAGCAAAGGCCGCCTCAGTGAAATTGCCTCCGACCTTCTGAACCAGGCCGGGCTGCACTTCCGCCGCCAGGAGCGGAGCCTGTTTGCCCGCGTCGGCGAAATGCCGATCGACATTACGTTCCTGCGGACCGAGGACATTCCGATCCTCTGTGCCGAAGGCGCAATCGACATGGGAATCAGCGGCAGCGACCTGGTGGCTGAGGCCGGCGTCGATCTGCTCCGCCGACTCGATTTGGGAGTGGGCAAGTGTCGGCTGGCACTGTGCGTGCCGGAAGATTCGCCGGTGAAGACGCCGGGCGACCTGAACGGCAAGCGCGTGGCGACGAGCTTTCCGAATGTCACGCAGAAATACCTGGCGGAACATAAGGCGGAGGTTCACCTCGTTACGTTGGGCGGCTCCGTCGAAATCATGACGACGCTCGGCGTGGCCGATGCCATCGTTGATCTGGTCGAGACTGGCAGCACGCTGGCGGCCAATCGGCTCCGCGTTATGGCCGACATCGGCAAGTACGAGACGATCGTCATTCAGAACCGCCAGCAGCGGCATTCCGAACTGGCGGAGCGCGTCGTGCGGCGGCTGCAAGGGGTCGTCATCGCCCGCAGTTGGTCGCTGCTGGAATACAACATTCCCCGCACCAAGCTGGCGGACGCCGAGAAGATCACCCCCGGCTACAACAGCCCCACGATCAACTCGCTCGAAGACCCCGCCTGGTGCGCTGTCCGCGTCATGGTCCCCAGCGGCAAGGTGATTGCCGTCATGGAACAGCTTGAGGCGCTTGGCGCCAGTGCGATTTTGGAGACGCAGATCGCCAATTGCCGGCTGTAAACCATAAGCCTGAAGCGCAAGCGAAGGAAAGCCTTCCAGTCGCGAAACAAGCTGTCCTTCGCTTGCGCTTCAGGCCGGCCCTACCGAGAAAAACCCATTCGCAATAAAATCAGCCGTTTGCCGCTTGCCGCAAGGACGACCGATGCCCACTGTCGCCACCGACCGCGTCTTCAACTTCTCTCCCGGCCCGGCCGTGCTGCCGCTGCCGGTGCTGGAACAAGCCCAGCGGGAGCTGGTTTCGCTCCCGGGCTACGGCATGAGCGTTCTGGAGATGAGCCACCGCTCGCAGGGGTTTCTCGACATCCTGGCCGATACCAAGCGGCTGCTGACCGAGTTGCTCGGCATTCCAGCCAATTACCACATCATTTTCCTGCAAGGGGGCTCGCGCTTGCAGTTCTCGATGGTGCCGATGAACCTGCTCCGCTACCAGTCGCAACCGGCGGACTACCTCGTCACTGGCTCGTGGAGCAAGTACGCCGTTGCCGAGGCGCAGCGCGAAGGAACCGTCAACGTCGCGTGGGATGGCAAGAGCACGAATTACGACCGGCTGCCCGCGGCGAGCGACCTCAAGCTCAACCCGACCGCACCGTATGTTTACCTGTGCTCCAACGAAACGATTCAAGGCGTGCAGTTCCAGTCCGAGATCGAAACGGGCCAAGTGCCGCTGGTCTGCGACGCATCGAGCGATTTTTTGCACCGGCCGCTGCCGATCGAGAAGTACGGACTGATCTACGCCTGTGCCCAGAAGAACGCCGGTCCGGCAGGGGTCACGGCCGTGATCATCCGCGATGACCTGGCGAAACGCGGGGCGGACAACTTGCCTGGCTACCTGAACTACGCCAACCACGTCAAGGAAGATTCGCTCTACAACACGCCACCGACGTTCGCCATCTACCTGATGCGGCTGGTCTGCCTGTGGCTGCGGGACGAGATCGGCGGCCTGGCCAAGATGCACGCGCTCAATAAGCAGAAGGCCAGGCTGTTGTACGACGCGATCGACGGCAGCGGCGGTTTTTACCGCGGCCATGCCCAGGAATCCGTGCGGTCGCTGATGAACGTCACTTTCCGCCTTCCCAACGAGCAACTCGAGAAAGAATTCGTCAAGCTCGGGGAGGAGCGCAACCTCGACGGCCTCAAGGGACATCGCAGCGTCGGCGGCATTCGCGCCTCGATCTACAATGCCATGCCGCTGGCGGGCGTCGAAGCGCTGGCGGAGTTTATGCGAGAATTCAAGGCTTCGCGCGGCTGAAAACTGTAGGGTGGGACCAGCTCGCCTCGGCGAGCGCCGGCCCACCTGTAAACGACGTCGATCCCGGTAGGCCGGCGATTGCTACGCAATCTTGTCCCACCCTACGAAACTGTGCAGTATGCCGCGAATCATCATTCTCGATCCGATCGCCAAGGAAGGGCTTCAGCTCCTCGATGCGGCGAAAGCCCAGGGCATTGAGTACGAAGTGAAGACCGGACTCAAAGGGGATGCCCTGAAACAGGCCCTGCTGGAGTTCGACGGTGCCATCTGCCGCAGCGGCGTGACAATCGGCGGCGACGTGCTGGACGGCAACCGCCGCCTCAAGGCGATCGCCCGCGCCGGCGTCGGCACCGACAACATCGACAAGGAGACGGCGACGCGGCAGGGCATCATCGTGATGAACACGCCGACGGGCAACACCCTCAGCACAGCCGAGCATACGTTCGCGCTGCTCCTGGCCCTGTCGCGCTCCGTCGCCCCGGCTTATCACAGCCTGCTCGGCGGCAAGTGGGACCGCAAGTCGTACATGGGGACGCAGGTCGCCGACAAGACCCTCGGCATCGTCGGCCTCGGCCGCATCGGCCAGGAAGTGGCCAAGCGGGCCATCGCCTTCCAGATGCGGGTCCTGGGTTACGACCCGTTCCTTTCCGCGGAGCAAGCAGCCAAGCTCGGCATTCAGCGGGTCGAGACGGTGCGCGAGATGCTGCCGCACGTGGACTATCTCACGGTCCACACGCCCCTGACGCCCGAAACAACCAACCTGATCGACAAGGCGGCGCTCGACATCATCAAGCCCGGTGCGCGGCTGATCAACTGCGCCCGCGGCGGCATCTACAACGAAGAAGCGCTGGTGGAAGGGCTCCAAAGCGGCAAGCTCGGCGGCGTGGCGCTCGACGTCTTCGCCCTTGAACCTTGCACCAAGAACGCGCTGTTCGGAATGCCAAACGTCGTTTGCACTCCGCACCTGGGGGCCAGCACCGAAGAGGCCCAGACGCAGGTCGCTGTGGAAGCAGTGCAGCTCATCATCAATTACCTGACGACGGGAGAGATACGCCACGCGGTCAATATGGCGGCCATCGATCCCAAGACGCTCGAAGCGCTCCGCGGGTATCTCGACCTGGGTTATCGGCTTGGCCTCCTGGCGTCGCAGTGGCACAGCGGCGGCACGTCGGCCTGTCACATCACCTACCGCGGCGAGGTGACGCAGAAGAACACCAGGCTGCTCACTGCGGCCTTCTGCGCCGGCCTCTTGAGCCGCGCGCTCGACGAAGAGCCGAATATCGTCAATGCCGAGGTGCTGCTCAGGGAGCGCGGCATTCAGCTCACCGAGGAATCGCGGAGCGATACCGGGGCCTTCACGTCGTCGATGACGGCCGAGGTCATCGGCGGCGGCCAGACCTACGCCGTCGGCGGCACGCTGTTCGGCAATAATATGCCGCGGCTGATTCGGCTGGGCGATTACCGCCTGGAAGCGTACCTCGACGGCAACCTCTTGATCTTCACGCACAACGACGTGCCGGGGATCATCGGCGCGGTCGGCACGATCTTCGGCAATCACCGGGTCAACATTGCCCAGATGTCAGTCGGCCGCGCCGGCGCAACTCCCGGCGGCGGCGCCATCGGCGTCCTCAACCTCGACAGCCTTCCGCCGCAAGCTGCCATCGACGAAGTCCTGCGGCACGAGGACATCCAGAGCGTGAAGGTGATTGAGCTGCCCAAGGCCGGCGAATTGCCGGCGTGGCTGCGGTGGTGACCTGGCGCAATTCTAATGTTGTGCAGGTTCGCGCCCCTAAGGCCCCATGTTATGGCATTAGCATCCAGACCTGTGCGTCAAATCTGATTCAGATTGGCCCCCATCAAACCCACCTTGACTCCGCCCTGTTGCAAAACGCTTGTCGCACGAGAGTTAAGCACCAGCAACGTAATGAGCGATACGCAGGGGATCAGCATTAGGATCGCACATAGAACGCCGCTTGCCGCACTGTAAACTTCATTGGCCAGCATGAAGACGGCAACCATGGTGATCGCGGCGATTACCAGTGCGACGACCAGCACCGCCAGAAGTATCAACAAGTTCGCCGCCGTACCAGGCTGTCGCGCGGACATTGCCACGCCGTTCAAGGCGATGTTCATGACAATGTTGACGAGCAGGGCGTAAATCACCCACTTCTGATACTTGGCCACGCGGCGCAGCTTTTCACGGTCGCTGCCTTGCTGGTAGGTAGAGACGGGCTCGGAGACGACTTGTGGGGATTGATAGGGATTGGTGCTCATTGGTGGCCAGCGGGGAGGGCTGTGCGGGGAGGTGAAGTTCGTTCGCCCACGGGTGAACTGGGAGGATTGTAGCCGACCGCCGAACGTCGAGTCAATTTTGTTCTTGACATCCTCACCGCTCGCAGGGAGGTCCCGACGGCGCGTGACGGCCCCAATGCAGCTACAGCATTTTCTGCAACACGTGTACATCCAGCCGCCTGCCAAACTTCAGCCCCACTTCCTTGAGCGTCCCGATGAGCACAAACCCCATGCTCAGGTTCAGGTGCAAACTCTCTTCGCTCCCTTGGGCGACCCGGGCGATGACGGAGTGAAACCCGAGCCGCCGGGGTTCTTCCAGGATCGCTTCCTTCAGCCGCCGGCCGACCCCCTGGCCGCGGAGCTCGCTCTTCACATAGAAGCTCGTCTCGGCCGTGTCGTCGTACGCCCGCCGGTCCGACCAGCGGCTGAGCGAGGCGTAGCCAATGACCTGCCCCTGGGCCTCGGCCACGATCACCGGATGCCGGTCGTCGTGGGTCGCCAGCCAGGCGATGCGGTCCTCGACGCTCTTGGTCTCCATGTCGAAGGTCGCGATGGTCGTTAAGATCGCCTCGTTATAGATCGCGGCAATGGCCGGCGCATCGGCCAACTCCGCGCGGCGCAGAACGATGGAGAGCGGCTTCATACGTTCATTGTCATCGCCCCCAACAGTGCCGCAACCGGGAAGACGGGGCAGGTGATGCCAGCGCCAGCCTGCGCCGAGATTACTTCGGCGTGTCCTGTTTGACCTTGACGACCTGCGTGAACGTTTCTCCACACGTGCAGAGATAGACCGTCACGGTCGATACGGGCCGCTCGCCAGGGGCCGGCGGGTCGTTGAGGTAGCACTCGCTGGTGCTGAGAGGCTTTACGTCCGTACGGCCGCACCTCGGGCAATTCGGAGCCGATTCTTTCGGCATGGCGATGATGGTTGGAAAAAGACCCGTGACTTCAAGCCTGCCGGGAATCCCGGCGGTTTTCGTCAGGGATCATCATCGTCGCCCCGGCGAAGTGCCGCGTCAAGCGCCGGCCGAGCATTTCGGCAAATGTGCCGGGGTTTCGCGGTTTAGCGACCCACCACGTGCCTGGGCTCTTCCAGCCCCAGCCGCTTCATCTTCTTGTAGAGGGTCGTGCGGTTGATGCCGAGCGCCTCGGCCGTCTGGTTGCGATTCCAGTGGTGGGTCTCGAGGACCTCCAGAATGATGGAACGTTCGGGGGAGACGAGGGCCTCCTTGAGGTGCTTGCCGGCGGCGGCCTCGGCGGCAAAGCTTTGGCCGGAGGTGACCTGGCTGGGCAGGTCTTCGAGCACGATCCGCGGCCCGCGCCCCAGCAGAACCGCCCGCTCGACGATGTTCTGTAGCTCGCGCACGTTGCCGGGCCAGCGGTATCGCTGCAATGCGGCCAGAGCCTCTTCCGAAAATCCTTCGCAGCGCTTGCCGGCTTCCTCGCTGGTCCGCGTCATGAAGTGCTGAGCCAGCGGCGTGATGTCGGCCACTCGCTCGCGGAGCGGAGCCAGCTCGATGTTGATGACGTTGATTCGGTAGAACAGGTCCTGGCGGAATCGGCCCTCGGCCACGGCCTTGGCCAGGTCTTCGTTCGTCGCCAGGATGACCCGCGCATCGACATGCGTGGTCTTGGTGCTGCCGACCGGCTCGAACTCGAATTCCTGGAGCACGCGCAGCAGCTTGACTTGCAGCCCCGGCGATGACGTGCCGATCTCGTCGAGGAAAATGGTTCCCTTGTCGGCCTTGGCGAACTTGCCGATCTTCTCTCCGATGGCCCCCGTGAACGCGCCGGCCGCATGGCCGAACAGCTCGCTCTCCAGCAGGTTTTCGGGCATCGCGCCGCAGGCCACTTCCACGAACGACTGGTCGCGGCGGCCGCTGCGGCGGTGGATCGCCCGCGCCAAGAGCGACTTGCCAGTGCCGCTTTCCCCCGTGATCAAGACCGTGGCCTTCGTGTCGGCAATGCGATCGACCATGTCGAACACTTTTTGCATCCGATGGTCGTAGCCGATGATGTTCTCCAGCCCGAACTGCCGATCGAGCTGCGCCTTGAGGGTCTTGTTTTCCTCGATGACCTTTTTCTGGGACAGCGCCCGCTCGATTGCGAGCAGCAGCTCCTGGTCGATGAGCGGTTTGGTCAGCAGGTCGAACGCACCGGCACGCAGGGCCTCGATTCCCGTTTCCACCGTCGCGTACCCCGTGATGAGCACGACGGTTAGCCCGGGATGGTGCTTGCGGCAGTGAGCCAGAACCTCAAACCCCTCCCCATCGGCCAGCCGGATATCGGCCATGACCAAGTCGAAGTGCCGCGAGCCGACCATCGCCACGGCCTCCCGGACGCCGGCGGCGGTGTACACCTCGTACTGCTGCTCGCGGAGCCAGGCGGCCATGGAGTCCAGCAGATGGCAATCGTCATCAACCAGCAGGAGTGTGGCTTTGGCGGTCATGGCTCGTGGGTCGAATCGGAGTGGCGAGGTTCGGTTGGCGGCACCCGGACCTTGTGGGCAGCCGCCAGTCGTCCGGTCGCAGGCTAAAGCGGCGTTTCGGCGAAACTTCCGCGCACGGTTATCTACGTCACAGTCGCAAAAGGTCAACACGGTCCCCGCTACCAGATCGCCCAGACCGCAGGGAAGGATCATTCCGGTAATGCGGACTGGCAGGCCGGGATGGAGCCCTGACAAGCCGATTGGCAAGCCGAGATTGCCTGCGAATCCCCGGTAAGGGTTTTCGGGCTCACCCAGACAGGTTATTCTTACCCCTGGCAGGGGGGACAGGTGCCGAACTCTTCGGCAGCTTCTCCAATCACCATCCAGATTGCCCCACCAACTTGCACTTCGACTTCGTATTCGTTTGACCGGCAGCTTTAGCCCGCGGTCGCGGATGCGAGGGATCCCTGCTCCCGTTGTCCTTTTGGCCACGATCGCTTGTTTCAAGGTGCGGGAACTCGCTCCGTCGCTGCACTGGGATCAAACACCGCGAGGATTGGAAATGACGATTCGTGTTCTTCTGGCCGACGATCAGCCGGTCGTCCGCACGGGAATTGTGGCGATGCTGGAGGGGTCCGATGTCAAAGTGATCGCCGAGGCTTCCACCGGCAATCAGGCGATCGAGCAGGCGGTCAAACACCATCCCGACGTGGTGCTGCTGGAGGTCCGCTTGCCCGAAACGGACGGGCTGGAGGCGATGGAGCGGATCCTCGAGCGCTCGCCGCGGACCAAGGTGGTGATCTTCAGCAGCACGGACTTGCAATCGTACGTCGCCCGCTCGGTCGCGCTAGGCGCAGCCGGCTATCTCCTCAAGTCAGCCAGTCGCGAAGAGCTGCTGGCGGCCATCCGCCGGGCACACGCGGGACTCCCCCCCGACCCCGACGGCCTGATGGGCCGGATCAAGAACACCATGGTCAAGCGGCGTCCCACCTACGACGACGAAATCCCGCTCACCAATCGCGAAGTGCAGATCCTGCGGCACGTGGCGCTGGGTCTGGCGAACCGCGAAATCGGCAAATCGCTGGACATCAGCGTGGAAACCGTCAAGGAGCACATGCAGAACATCCTCCGCAAGCTGGAAGCCAACGACCGCACCCAGGCCGCCGTTTGGGCGGTGAAGAAGGGGCTGGTGTGAGGAGGTGACGGGGTGTGAGCGTGCGGGAGGGTGAGGCCCGCACATTCTGACTCGGAATCTTGGGTGACGGCGAATTCACTCGCGGGTCAAGGTGCATTTGCCGCTGGGGGAGTATTTGCACGCGGACTCCTTGCCTTGCGATCAAACGCTCCCCTCGCGGCGCGATTTGCCGATGCACATTCATGGCCATCTTCCAAAGGGCAAGGGGAACAGAAGTGTCCCGCGCGGCCGCGACTCACCGGCGACTGGCCGCCTGCCGACTTCAGCCGGCACCTATTTGCCACCAGCTTTATATAGCTGGTGGGATTTGTGGCCTGCCGCACATAATTCTTCAGCCAGCTTTAGCTGGCTTCTCCATCCCTTGGCTTTAGCCCTTGCCGGTTGCACCAGGGCAGCCACATCTTCAGCGAGATCGCTCCTGGATGGCTGAAGCCCGGACCGAAGCCAGCTAAAGCTGGCCGAAGGAAAGAGATTTTTGCCCTGGCATCCACCAGCTCAAGTTGGCGGCAGGCAAGTGCCGGCTGAAGCCGGCAATGGTGGCGCTTCAAGCGTTTCAAGAGCCGCGAAGCGGCGGCACCCACTCCTATGCAGCGGCCGTGCTCGCGTATGGACCCACATTGCAGAACCGAGTCAAATGCGGGAGCAGGGAGAACTAATGGAAAGCGACATTGGATCGTTACTGACAAAGCACGCGCGGCGTGCACTTGTTGCCCAGGAGTGCGCGGGGGAGAACTATCTCTGTCGCCAGGGACCACCACTGGCGGCTGAGGGTGAATCGTGGCCCGAATTGGACGGTGTTCCGTTCGTGCCCGTTCTTTCGATCCTTGTCGCTGAGCTACCGTATCGGCCACCCTTTCTTGAAGGGGCTGCTTATTGGAGCCTCTTCACCAAGCGGCATTGCTCGGAATCGTGGGTCGGCGATCATACGCTGGTCGTTCGCAAGTACCCGGACATCACCCCTCTACGACCGCTGCCAGTGCCCCCTGGAATCAAGTTGCCGCCGTTGCCTCTCCGGTTTCACGAAGTGATCGATTACCCCTGCGACGAAGCGCTCCTTGAGATTCTCTCCGACCAGCCTTTGCTGCTGCGAGCATACGAGAGTCGCGCCGATGAGCTGCGAGAACGATTTCCCTGCCACAGCGGCATCAAATTGGGCGGCTATCCGCTGCTCATTCAACAGACTGCCTTTCTGATGTGCCTTGGTCCTGACTTCGCGATCCAAATCGACATCAGCAGCTACTTTCACTATCAAGATGCGGGAATTGGCTACGTCAACAAGGACCTTACCTACGCCTGTTGGGAGACGCTCTGAATAACTTCGCTACAAGTCACGGCAGGCGGGACGCCTACCCCACGATTACCCCACCTCCACCGTCTCCACCTTGCTGCCGCCGCTGGGACGGTCTTTGCGGGAGGAACCCGCGGTGCCGGCCATCGGCGCAAACGAAAACTCCTCGCCTTCGTAGTCGATCCGCACGCCGCTGCCCGGGGGGATGCGGCCGCGGAGGATTTCGGTGGCCAGGGGGTTTTGCAGTCGCTGCTGGATGATCCGCTTGAGGGGGCGAGCACCGTAGACCGGGTCGTACCCTTCGATGGCGATCTGCTTGCGGGCGGCGGGGGTGACTTCAATCGTGACTTCCTGCTGGGCGAGTTGGTCTTCCAGCCGCTTGAGCTGAAGATCGACGATGCGGCCGATCTGGTCGCGGGAGAGCGGCGAGAAGGTGATCGTCTCATCCACCCGGTTGAGGAACTCCGGCAGGAATTTTTCCTGGAGGATCTCCTTCACTGCATTCTTGATGTCCTCGCCGGTCCCCCCTTCCTGCGTGATCTGCTGGATCGCCTGGCTGCCGATGTTGCTGGTCATCACCACGATCGTGTTGGTGAAATCGACCGTGTGCCCCTGACCGTCGGTCAAGCGGCCGTCGTCGAGCACCTGGAGCAGCACGTTGAACACGTCGCGGTGCGCCTTTTCGATTTCATCCAGCAGCACGACCGAGTACGGCCGGCGGCGGACCGCCTCGGTGAGCCGGCCCCCCTCTTCGTAGCCGACGTAACCCGGCGGGGCCCCGATCAGCCGGCTGACGTTGTGCTTCTCGCCGAACTCGCTCATGTCGATCCGCACCACCGCCTGGTCGGAGTCGAACAGCACTTCGGCGAGGGCCTTGCACAGCTCCGTTTTGCCGACGCCGGTCGGCCCCAAAAAGATGAACGAGCCGATCGGCCGGTTCGGGTCCTGAAGGCCGCTGCGGCTGCGGCGGACGGCATTGCTCACGGCCGTCACCGCCTCATCCTGGCCGACGACCCGCTGGTGCAGCCGCTCTTCCATGACCAGCAGCTTGGCCCGCTCGGTTTCCAGCATGCGGCTGACCGGAATGCCGGTCCAGGCGCTGACGACCTCGGCGATCTCGTCGTCGGTGACTTCCTGGCGGAGGAGACGCCGCTCGACCGGCTGTTTTTCGGCCGATTCGTCCTGCGACTCGATCTGCTTTTCGATCTGCTGCTGCCGCTTGAGGAGCTCGAACAGCTTTTTGTAGTCGTCCTCGCTGGGAACGACGCCGGCGGACTGCTTCTCGTTGATTGCGGCTTCAAGCTGCTGGTACTCGTGCTGCACGCGCTCGAGGTCGGTGCGGAGCGTTTTCACGTCCCCCATCCCCATTTTTTCCGCCTCCCACTGGGCGCGGAGGTCCTGGAGCTTCTTTTTCTCGTGGTCGATCTGCTCGTCGAGGTCGGCCTTGTGCTCGCGGGTGGTCTCTTCCGTTTCCTCTTCGAGCTGCCGAGCGGCCAGCTCCAGTTGGCGGATGCGGCGCTGCACCTGGTCGATCTCGGTCGGCACGCTTTCCAGCTCCATCGCCAGCTTGCTCGACGCCTCATCGACCAGGTCGATCGCCTTGTCGGGCAAGAACCGGTCGGTGATGTACCTGTGCGAGAGTTTGGCCGCTGCGACGAGGGCGCTGTCCTTGATCTTCACGCCGTGGTGGGCTTCGTAGCGGGGCTTGAGGCCGCGGAGGATGGCGATCGTGTCCTCGACGTTCGGCTCGCCCACGTAAACCGGTTGGAAGCGGCGCTCCAGTGCCGCGTCCTTCTCGACGTGCTTGCGATATTCATCGAGCGTCGTGGCCCCGATGCATCGCAGCTCGCCGCGGGCCAGTGCCGGCTTGAGCAGGTTGGCGGCATCGGCCGCCCCTTCGGCAGCCCCGGCGCCAATGACCGTGTGCAGCTCGTCGATGAACAGCACCACCTGGCCGTCCGACTCGGTCACTTCGCGGAGCACCGCCTTCAGCCGCTCCTCGAACTCGCCGCGGTACTTGGCCCCGGCAATCATCTGCCCCATGTCCAGCGCGATGACCTTCTTGTTCTTGAGGCTCTGCGGCACGTCGCCTTGCACGATCCGCAGGGCCAGCCCTTCGACGATGGCCGTCTTGCCGACGCCCGGCTCGCCGATCAGGACCGGATTGTTCTTCGTGCGGCGGGACAGCACCTGCACGACGCGGCGGATCTCGTTGTCCCGGCCGATGACCGGGTCGAGCTTGCCGGCGGAAGCTTTTTCGACCAGATCGATGCCGTATTTCTTGAGGGCTTGGAATTTCTCTTCGGGCGATTGATCGGTGACGCGCGAGCTTCCGCGGACGGTGCGGAGGGCTTCGAGGATGTCCTTCTCGGCGACGCCGTTGATCTGGAGCAGGTTCTTGGCCGTCGAGCCGACCTTCGTGAGCGCCAGCAGCAGGTGCTCGACCGAGACGAATTCGTCCTTCATCGCGGCCGCTTCTTTGACGGATGCTTCGAGCACCTGCACCATCGTGCGGTTCGGATTCGGCTGCGAGCCGCCGCTGGCCTGCGGCATTCCCGCCAGCTCGCTGTCCACGAGGCGGCTAAGCTGACCGACGTTGACGCCGATTTTTTCCAGCACCGGCCGGACGATCCCCTCGCTCTCCGACAGCAGGGCGGAGAGCAAATGGAGCGGATCGAGCTCTGGATTTCCGCGGTCGGCCGCGAGCGACTGTGCCCGCTGGACCGCTTCCTGGGCTTTGATCGTCAGTTTGTCGAAGCGGAAGGCCATGGGGGGAAGGAGTCAGGGGTCAGGGGTCAGGAGTCAGATTTCGATTTCGTCAGTTGTTCGTACTTGTGGACTTCGCTGGCGAGTTGTTCTGGGGAGGGAAGGTTGTTCTGGAGCTCCTGAGGAAGCAGTCGAAATGACGCAACGCCCAGCGGCGCATTCATGTCTTGCAAAGCGTATTCCACAACGACGCGGTTTTTGTCCTTGCAGAGGATGAGGCCGATCGAGCGGCCGTCGGCGGGATGGCGAATCTGATTATCGAGGGCGGCGAGATAAAAATTCATCTTGCCGGCGTGCTCCGGCTGGAAGGCTTCCGTCTTCAAATCGATGGCGATGAAGCAGCGGAGCTTGAGGTGGTAAAAGAGCAGGTCGATGAAGAAGTCGTCGCCGCCAACTTCAATGGCGTACTGACTGCCGACGAAAGCGAAGCCGGCGCCGAGCTCCAAGAGGAACTGTTTGATGTGCTCAATGAGCGACCGCTCCAGTTCTCGCTCGTGAGCATCGGCGGCAATCGTCAGGAACTCGAAGGTGTACGGGTCCTTGAGAAGCTGCCGCGCGAGGTCCGACTGCGGCGGCGGCAGCGTGCGGTCGAAGTTGGTGATCGCCTGCCCCTGCCGCTTGTGGGCCTCGGTTTCAATCTGCATCACCAGGACGCTTCGGGACCAGCCGTGGAGAGCGGTCTGGCGGGCGTACCAGAGGCGAGTGGCCGTGTCGTCCAGCTTCTCCAGGAGGACGATGTTGTGCCCCCAGGGAATGCTCGCGACTTCGTCCGGAATCTGAGCGAGCGGTAATTGTCGCACAGGCTGTGCGACTTTTCGGATTTGCCTGCGTGGCTTCACCTTTTGTTCAGTAGTTTTCTCAAATTGTCGCACAGCTTGTGCGACAATTGTAAGTCCTTGGGAATAAGAGAGATACAGCGATCGCATGCGGAACAAATTGGCGCGAGACAAGCCGCTCACGCCAGGGAACTCTGCGGCGAGATCACAAGCAAGTCGCTCCATAACCGCGGTGCCCCAGACCTCGCCCTGCTGCCGCTGGACAATGAGGCCACCGATCTCCCAATACAGTTCGACCAACTCCCGGTTGACGGCCAGTGCGGCCTTGATCTGAGCCGCCTTGAGCCGCTGTTTGACGTCCTGGATCAGCTCCGCATACCCCGCCGGCAATTGTGCCGCAGCTTGTGGCACAATTTGTCCAGCGAGGCCATTCGCCAGGCTAGTCTTAGCAGTCCTCCTGCGTTTTGTCGCTTTCTTTGATATTCGCCCGGCCTTCGACGTTCGCTTCGCCATGATGCAACTCCCGATGTCATCACGATACAGAATCAGGGGCCAGAAATCACGCGCCCGATCCAGCGGCCTGGTTTCCGCTGACTCCTGACACCTGACTCCTGACCCCTGTGCTGATCGCGGGGCCATCAGGGGGCTTACGCCCCCCGCTCGCCGTAGTCAATGCTCGCCGGTGACCGCGAAGCCTTACTTCTTCACCTCAAACTCTCCCTCGATCACATCGTCGTCCCCCTTCGTCTGCTCGGCTTTCTGCTCGCCCGCTTCGCCGCCGCCGCCGTCGGAGGTTGCGGCGGCAGCACCAGCCGCCCCCTTCTCATAGAGCACCTTGCTGAACGCGTGCGAGGCCGCTTCGAGCTGCTCCACGGCGCTTTTGATCGCCGCCACGTCGCTCCCCTTGGCCGCCTCGCGCGTCTTCTCGATCGCCTTCTCCAGCGGCTGCTTGTCGGCATCGGTGAGCTTATCGGCGTGCTCCTTCATCATCTTCTCGAGCTGGTAGCTCATGTTGTCCGCCTGGTTGCGGGCGGTAGCCAACTCGAGTTTCTGCTTGTCCTCGTCGGCGTGCGACTCCGCATCGCGGCGCATCTTCTCAATCTCGTCCTTGTTCAGGCCCGAGGACTGCTGAATTTTGACATTGGCCTCCTTACCCGTGCCCAAATCCTTCGCCGACACGTTCAGAATGCCGTTGGCGTCGATGTCGAACTTGACCTCGACTTTGGGCATTCCGCGCGGAGCGGGGGGAATGCCGTCCAGGTTGAATTCTCCCAGCAGCCGGTTGTCGGCCGCCATCTTGCGCTCGCCTTGGAAGACCTTCACGGTCACCGCGGTCTGGTTGTCGGCGGCCGTGCTGAAAACCTGCTTTTTCTCGGTCGGAATCGTGGTGTTCCGCTCGACCAGCGGCGTGAGCACGCCCCCTTCGGTTTCAATGCCGAGGGTCAGCGGCGTTACGTCCAAGAGGAGCACGTCCTTGCGTTCGCCGGCCAGCACCGAGCCTTGAATGGCTGCGCCGACGGCGACGACCTCGTCGGGGTTGACCCCTTTGTGCGGCTCCTTGCCGAAGATGTCTTTGACCATCCGCTGCACTTTCGGCACGCGAGTGCTGCCGCCGACGAGCACGACTTCGTCGATGTCGCTGGGCGCGAGCTTGGCGTCCTTCATAGCCTGGAGCACGGGCCTTTTGCAGCGCTCAATCAGACCGTCGATCAGCTCTTCGAACTTCGAGCGAGTGATCGTCATTTGGAGGTGCTTGGGCACCCCTGCATCGATGGTGATGAACGGCAGGTTGATGTCGGTCTGCGGCAGCGAGGAGAGTTCCTTCTTGGCTTTCTCGCACGCTTCCTGGAGCCGCTGGAGCGCCATCGGCTCCTTGCGAAGATCGACGCCATTCTCCTTGCGGAACGCTTCGGCGACGTACTTGATCAACTCTTCGTCGAAGTCGTCACCGCCCAGGTGCGTATCGCCGTTGGTGCTGATGACCTCGAAGACTTTGGTGTCGCTGCCGTCGGCTCCGGAGCCGGCGACTTGGAGGATGGAAACGTCGAACGTGCCGCCGCCGAGGTCGAAGACGACGATCTTCTCGTCTTTCTTCTTGTCGAGGCCATAGGCCAGTGCCGCGGCCGTCGGCTCGTTGATGATGCGGGCCACTTCCAGGCCGGCGATCTGGCCGGCGTCCTTGGTAGCTTGCCGCTGGGCATCGTTGAAATAAGCGGGGACGGTGATGACCGCCTTGTTGACCTTGTGCCCCAGGTACGACTCGGCGGCCTCCTTCAGCTTGCGGAGGACCTTGGCCGAAACTTCCTGCGGCGTGACTTCCTGGTCGCCGGCTTTGATCTTCACGTACTCACTGGCGCCGCCCACGATCTTGTACGGCACGATCTTCTCTTCGGATTCGACTTCGGAATGCCGGCGTCCCATGAACCGCTTGGCCGAATACACGGTGCGGGTCGGGTTAGTGACGGCCTGCCGCTTGGCGGGCTCGCCGACGAGGGTCTCCCCTTTGTCGGTGTAGGCGACCACGCTAGGGGTCAGCCGGTTCCCCTCCGCATTGGCAATGACCTTGGGCTCGGAACCCTCCATGACCGCCACCACCGAGTTGGTCGTTCCCAGGTCGATTCCAATGATCTTTTCACCCGCTGCCATCGTAATTTCTCCTGCGTGTCGTAACGTCTTGTGATTGTGTGATTTGTGGGCTTGGCAGGTCTGAGCCAGCAGCCCGAATTAGCACTCTTTTGGAGGTCTGTGGCAAGGAATGCAAAGTCCATGCCAGGGCTGCCATCACCTGCGGTGCTGATCGCAAACCATTGCCACACAATCAATTACTGCGCTTCGTTCGCCGGACTTGGCGGGCGCCTATTCGGTTCCTCCTCTATCGCTGTCATTTTGACTGCCCCGGTCGCGGGCTGAAAAGCGAACGGCTCGGCGCGATCCGGGGACGCAAAGGCTGTAGCACGCTGTGAGTTTGCCGGTTTGATTGACACCCCCCTATTCGGGCTGTACAAAACGTTCGCGCGCTCACCCGGCGCACAACCGCCAGTTAAAGCCGATTGAGACCACCCCCACAGTGTCATGCACCGCTGACCCGATTATCCGCCCGAGACGATGTCCAAGAAGAAGATTCAATCCGGCGGCTCGACCAACGCGGTTCGCAAGGAGCTAGAGCGGCTCGATCGCGATCTGGTCAAAATTCTGTCCGACCGGGCGCGGGCCGTGCAAAAGCTGGCCCGGATTCAAAACGAAAACGGCCAGCCGATCTTCGATCTGCTCCAGGAACAGGAGTCGCTGGAGCGCGTCGCCGATGCCAACAAGGGGCCTCTATCGGCCGAAGCCCTGAATACGATCTACCGCGATGTCCTCGGCACTTCACGGGCCCTCGTCAAGCCGCTGCGAATCGGCTACCTGGGACCGAAGTACAGCTACAGCCACATTGCCGCCATTCAGAAATTCGGCGACAGCCCCGATCTGACGCCGCTGTCCACGATCAAGGTCGTTTTCGAGTCGCTCCACTTCGGGCAGATCGACTACGGCATTGTCCCGCTGGAGAATTCGACCGACGGCCGCGTGGTGGACACGCTGGACATGTTCGCCCGATTGCCGACGCAGATCACCGGCGAGGTGCAGGTGCGGATTCATCATTGCCTGTTGGGCAAGTGTGCCCGGTCGGAAGTGGTCGAGGTCTACAGCAAGCCGCAGGCCCTGAGCCAGTGCCGCGACTGGCTGGCCAAGAACCTGCCCGGCGCCAAGATGATCGAGATGACCAGCACGGCGATCGCGGCCCAAATTGCCGCCGACAAGCCGGGGGCCGCGGCCGTGGCCAGCATCGAGGCGGGGATGCATTACGGCCTGAACGTCATCGACGCCAACATCGAGGACAACAAGAACAACGTCACGCGGTTTGCCGTCATCGGCGGCACTCCCTCCAAGCGCACGGGGCGCGACAAGACGGCGCTCATGTTCGAAATCGCCCACAAGCCCGGCGCGCTGGCCGATTCGATGCTGGTCTTCAAGCGCGGCCGGCTGAACCTGACCTGGATCGAATCGTTCCCGATGGCCGGAAGCCGCAATGAGTATTTGTTCTTCGTCGAGTTCGAAGGGCACCGCGACGACGGGCGCGCCAAGCGGGCGCTGCAAACCCTCGCCCGCAAGACGGCCCGGCTGGAAGTGCTGGGGTCTTACGCCCGCTCGGCGCCGGTGGAAGTCGCGGCGGCTAAGTGATCTGGCGGTGGCTGGGGCTGAGTCCGCGAAGCCCTGGCCATGTTGATCGGAGCGGCGGCTCTCACCAATAAATTCGCCAATGTGAATTGTTGGTGAAGAAGTTTGACAGGCCTTTGTCCGCCGCCCTACATTGCCGCAGTTGTTCGCCCCCAATCTTCTCAAAAAGGGCAACTGCTCATGGGTAGGCTCTTTGGCTGGCGCGGCCTTCACGCTCCTCGCTCGCGACCGCTTCGCGTGGAACCGCTGGAAAATCGCCAGATGTTGGCAGCGGACACGGGATGCGATTGCCCTTGGACTAATCCCGACAACAATCTCGACGTCAACGACGATGGCCGCGTGCTGCCCGCGGACGCGCTGATTATCGCGAATCTGGTGGGCCGGACGATGTCCAAGTCCGTCGAGCTTTCCCCGGGCGTCGTTCCCTCCGGACAATTCCCAGACATCGACGCCAACCGCGTTGTCGATCAGCACGATTTCAATGCCGTGATTGGCGAAGTGAGCCATCGCGCGCGGCTCAAATCCGCTCCGGTGCTGACGCTGGGAGGGGAAGGGGGCAATTCCCCGCCGGTGGCCGGTGAATATGACGACATTTACCGCTGGGAACACTCCGGCGAGATCGACGAAATCGACGTATGGGCCTTGTTTGAGGACGGGGAAACGGCCGACCCCGATCTGACCTACGAGGCGCTGCTCAGCGGCGCCATGTTCGATGACTGGTGGTACGAACCTGCCGGCGGCCACATCTACATCAGCTATATGGACGGCCAGTGGGGCGAAGGGACGGTAACGCTCCGCGCCACCGACCCGGAGGGACTGTACTCGGAAACGTCCTTTCAGGTGTTTTCCATTACCATGACCGGGTACGACCTGGAGTGGAAGGACCAGGGGAATTGGGTTCCCGTTCCGAGCGACGAAGGAATTTTGACCGATGACGAACTGCGAGCGCGGCCCCACTTTGCGCCCGAATTCTCTGAGGCATACGATCGGATCAGTTGGCGGCACAAGCCGTGGTGGCAGGCGGAAGACGACGTAACCGGCGCGGACGCGGACGAAGGAGATTGGGAATACCTGCAAGTCACCAGCACCTATTCCGACGGCGGGACAGGGCGGTGGTATGAATTCCAGTTCGTCACTCCGGGGGACTGGGGATTGACGCCCGTGCTTGACTTGGCGCCACGAATGGCGGCCCAGATGTTGCCGGCTGAAGAGGAAAACGTCTACCGTCTGCAAACGCCGATTTGGGAAGGGATCCAGCTTGCCGATGGGCAAACGAACTTTGAGGAAGACGGCAACCCGGTTGAGTTCGGTGGTGGGGACCGTTTTTTCGCGGAAGCAAACCTGCCCACTGGGCGTCCAGATCGCGTCCTGCACGATCAAGTGAATCTTGTCGTATCCGTTGACCGAGCAGTCAAGGTCGACCTTGATGTGCGTATCAAACTGTTTGATCCGGATCACTATGCGTTACCGCCGTTCGACATAGACGCCAACGAGACTGGAATTTCCCTAGTGCCAGACGACAACGTGAAACCCACGCAGGGTGGAGGGTATGCGCGAACACTCGGCGGGCATTTTGGTTCCACTTCGGGCGAGGTTACCAAGCTGGTGACAATTGTCGCCACTACGGCGGCTGTCAAGGAACCAATGACGGTAACTGCACGCCAGCCCACAAACAATTTCCGAGCAGCGGCATTTGATCCGAGATGGGATCCTGCCGATGTTGTATTCCGCGATGACGCGCGATCGATCAAATATGATCCAAAGCCAGAACTTGGGATTCCTCAGTCGCCACTGCTGACGATCTGGCGTCATCTCTATGCTGAGCTAGATTCGATGTCCGATCCAATTCTTACTCAGGCTCCGAATCCGAGCATCATTCCCAGCGGCAACGTAACGGCGATCGCTGGGAAGAAGATAACCATTGATAAGCCAATCGGCGGCGGCGAAAATCGATTCCAAGGCGGAGTGATTACGCTCCTTGATGGTGCGGACGTCGAGCTAGGAACGTTTGCAGTTGTGGGCAACACTGAAGGCGCTACGCCTGAGATCAAGCTGAGCATCGACGCACCAGCCAGCGCCGCAAAGTTCACTGCGCTTAAGGACGACGACTTCGAGCACGACGTGGACATGTGGGACATGTTCCCCGACTTGGAGTTGTTTCCCAGCCGATTTCGCCCAGCCTGCATCGAAC